>LMZS01000175.1 GCA_001567085.1 Chloroflexi bacterium OLB15 | reverse complement strand
GCTGTGCTGGCGCCGGGCTACTTCGATCAGTACGCGGCGTTTGTGGGCGGCGTGGCCGCGCAGGGCGCAGATGCGATTGAAGTGTGGAACGAGATGAATATTGACCGCGAGTGGCCGTCGGGCAGCATCAACCCGGCGCTGTACACCCAACTGCTGGCGCAGGCCTACAACGCGATCAAATCGAACAACCCGAACACAATGGTGATCAGCGGCGCGCCTGCCCCTACCGGATTCTTTCAGGGCTGCGGCGGCGGTGGCTGCGATGACAACTACTATGTGCAGGGGATGGCGGCGGCAGGCGCAGCCAACTACATGGATTGCATCGGCGTACACTATAACGAAGGCATTGTGCCGCCTTCGCAAACCAGCGGTGACCCGCGCGGCAACAGCAGCCACTATTCGCGCTATTACAACGGCATGGTGAACACTTATTACCGGGCTTTCGGTGGCGCCCGCCCGCTCTGCTTCACAGAGTTGGGCTATCTTTCGCCGGAAGGCTTTGGCCCGCTGCCTGCTGGCTTTGAATGGGCGGCTGGCACTGACGTTGGCGAACAGGCAGCATGGCTGGATCAGGCGGTGAGCATGGCGGCGCAGAGTGGCCGCGTGCGCCTGCTGATCATCTGGAATGTGGACTTTGCTGGCTATGGCGCAGACCCGCAGGCAGGATTTGCGATCATCCGTCCGGGTGGCGCCTGCCCCGCCTGCGATGCGCTGGGAAGTTAAAGCCCTCTGCATCGTTGCATAGAGAGGGAAAGAAGCGGAATATTGTTTTAGGATGGGCGAGCTGATGGCTCGCCCGCTTACTTTAGTAGAAAGCTCGCTGTTCAAACCTGTATGACCATCGAAACCCAAGACTCTGAACGTCCATCGTCTGGCGGCAAGCTGGGCTGCTGGATGACCGGCCTCACCACGATAGCCTGCGCCGTTACCTTGATCTGCGCGGGGCTGTTTTTGCCGCCTGTACGCCTGTACGACAAGTTGTTCGGGCCGCAGTACACACCGCTGCCCCAACCGTCAGCTTCGATCAGCGCTGATGGCCTGACGCTGACGGTGCTCGAAGGCGGTGATGGTACGTTTGGCGCATCTGTGAGCGCTCATGAGGGCAGCGCGCCTGCATCAGGCACCCGCCGCCCCCTAACCTCAACTTACGAGCTTGCGACCACAGGCACCATTCCTGACCGGCTCGAAGTCGCGCTGGCGCTGCCTGAAGGCGTGAATCCGGTGCTAGTGGATGTAATGGGTTGGGATGAGGGCGAAGCGCCGGCGCATCTGGTAGCGCAAGCGCGGGATCAGGCGCTGGTGGTTACAGGGGATGATTTGCCGCAGTATATGGCGTTGTACGAAGCGGCAGCGCCTACACAGCCTGCGGTGCTGGTGACCTATGAGGTAACCCAAACCTTGCCGCCTGCGGTAGCGAATGCGGCCAGTGTGGTTGCGCCATCAGGGTTGCAGCCAACGACCAACGGCAGCCTAACTGGAAGCCTTGCGCCGGGGTTTGACCTGAGCGCGGCTTATCGCGTGACCCCGGCAGTACGCAATTTTGCCGATCCGCGTGCGGTGGATACCGGCACCATTGAAGCCTTGCTAAGCACAGTGGCGCTGCGTAATGCTCATGCCGCTCAACTGGCGGCGTTCGCTTCGGCAGGCTATGACGGCGTGCTGATTGATTACCGTGATGTGCCGCTGGAACAACGCGATAATTTTTCGGCGCTGATCGCCGCTGTTTCCGAAAATTTGCATAACACCGGTTTGCTGCTGGGCATCACCCTGCCCATGCCAGCGCGGAATGCGGAAGGCGGGTGGGATACGGCCGGCTACGACTGGCCGGCATTGGGCAGATTTGCTGATTTTATACAGGTGCGGGTTGACCCAACCTCAGATATCTGGACTGGCGCGGCAGTATCGCTGGATGAGCTGCAAGCATGGCTGATCCGGCAGGTGGATCGCGCCAAGCTGCGAATCACGATTCCGGCGCTTTCGCTGCGCGAAGTGAACAACACGATTGCCCCTATCGGGCTGGAGCAGGCGCTTTCGGCGATGGGCGATGTGACGGTGGAAGCGGCTTCAGCGACGGTTGACGGCATCATCAGCCCCGGCGATACGTTTCGAGCGCGGCTAGACGGGTACACCGCCGTGCAGGGGATAGATGAGACAACGCATCTGCCGTATATTGATTATAGTGACGAGTCAAATTCAGCCGTAAGCCGTGTCTGGCTGACGACGGCTTCAGCTTTGAACGCGCGGTTCGCCCTGATTGCGCCCTATGCAATTGGCGGGGTAGCGTTTGACGACCTGATCAATTCAGGTGTCGCGCCGGGAGTCGTGGATGCGGTGGCAACTTATCGTCTGGGGCTGCCTTCCGCCGTGACTGATGAGCCGCTGGCGCTGCGCTGGACGATTGAGAATGCCAGCGGCGAGCGTGAAGAAGTAGTGACGCGGCTGGATGAGCCGTTGATCGCCACAATCGCCGCGCCAGAAGGCAATTACGCGGTCAACGCGGCGATTGTGAGCGGCGGGCAGGCGCAGGCGCAGCGGGCGGGCGCGGCGGTGGCAGTTTTCGTGCCCACCATGACCTATACCCCATCGCCAACCTTCACGCCAACGCCGCTGCCAACAGCCACGCCAACCCCTCCGCCAGCGCAGGTACAGGTAGTTTCAGTGCCGCAGTCGGAAGTGGTGGCAGCGGGCGCGCCGGGTTCTGGCAGCATTGTTGCCGGGCAATTTGAGTACGGCGGGCATGTCACCAGCACACAGGTGAACGCGATTGAGCAGATGCGGCGCGCAGGTATGACGTGGATGAAGGTGCAGATTCGCTACTTCCCCGGCATGAGTCCTTCCGATGCTGGCAATCTGGTGAGCGAAGCGCATGGTCGCGGCTTCAAACTGCTGCTGGCAATTGTGGGCAATCCGGCGGAACTAGGCGCGGGCGGCACAGGCTACATGCAGGGCTTTGCCGGGTTCCTCGCCAGCGTCGCTGGATACGGGCCTGACGCGATTGAAGTATGGAACGAGCCGAATCTGGATCGTGAATGGCCTGAAGGGCAAATCAGCGGGGCGATGTATGCCGAAATGCTCCGGATGGCATATACCGCGATCAAGGGGGCAAACTCGTCAGTGATGGTGATCAGCGGCGCGCCTGCGCCAACAGGCGCGGAAGCGGCATATCCGGGGCGGGTGCGCAACGATGATGCGTGGGTAGCGGAACTGGTGGCGGCTGGCGGATTGCAGTACATGGACTGCTTGGGCGCACATTACAATGAGGGGATCGTCGGGCCAACGCAGAACAGCGGCGACCCGCGTGATAACTACTACACCCGCTATTTTCCCGGCATGTTGAATACCTACTGGAGTCTGATCGGCGGGCAAAGGCCGATCTGCTTCACTGAACTTGGTTACCTTACGCCGGAAGGTTTCCCACCGCTGAATGAATATTTCGCGTGGGCGCAGAATGTGTCTTTGGCGCAGCAGGCAGCATGGATAGCAGAAGCAGCCGCGCTGTCCTCGCAAAGCGGGCGGGTGCGGCTCATGATCATCTGGAATATTGATTTCACAGTTTACGGCTCTGATCCGCAGGCGGGTTATGCGATTGTGCGCCCCGGCGGCGGCTGCCCGGCTTGCGATGCGTTGGCGGCAGCAAGGTAACGGGCTTATACGTTCGCAGCGCCGAACTCAGGCGCTCATAGAAAGTAATGTCAATGTCTAAGAAAGCATCACGCGGCAACAAGTATTATCTGGTCAGCCTCGGCTGTTCCAAAAACACCGTTGATTCCGAAAGTATGGCGCAGGTGCTCGATCAGCATGGTATGCGCGGGGTGACCGCCCCTAACGACGCCGAAGTGCTGATCGTCAACACTTGCGGCTTCATCAACACCGCCAAGCAGGAATCCATTGATCTGCTGCGTGATCTGGTCGAAAACCGCCGCAGTGGGCAAATGGTGATCGCTGCGGGATGCCTCTCGCAGCGTTATGGTGATGCGCTGGTGCAGGAAGTGCCGGGGCTGGATGGCGTGATCGGCACCCGCCGCTGGATGGACATTTTCGATCTGGTTGGGCGTCTGCGCCAGCGCAAGCACCCCGAACCGCTGTATCACCTGCCCACCGATGCCCTCACCGTTGGTCGCGATGAAGGTAATGTCCTCCGCGCCAGTATCGAAGGTGCCAGCGCCTATCTCAAGATTGCCGATGGCTGCCGCCGTCCCTGCGCCTTTTGCGCCATTCCCAAAATCAAAGGCACGATGGTCAGCCGCCCACTGCACAGCATCATTAACGAAGCCCAGCAGTTGCAAGCGATGGGCGTCAAAGAGATGATCTTGATCGCCCAGGACACCTCCGACTATGGGCATGATTTAGGCATGAAGGAAGGCATGGCGCAGCTGCTCGATGCGCTGGTTGAAGCCGCGCCCGGCATCCCCTGGATTCGCGTCATGTACGCTTATCCCGGCTATGTCACCCCACGCCTGATCGAAACGATGGCAAAGCATAAGCAAATCCAGCACTATCTGGATATTCCCTTGCAGCACGGCCACCGCGATACGCTGCTGCGCATGCGCCGCCCCGCCAAAATCGAGTGGGTCTATGAAACGCTGGCGAATATGCGCAGCGCCATGCCCGATCTAGCGGTACGCACCACCTTCATCGTCGGCTATCCCGGCGAAACCGACGCCGAATTTGAAGGGTTGTGCCAGTTCGTGCGCGATCTCGAATTTGACCGCGTAGGCGCGTTCAAATATTCCTATGAAATGGGCACCCCCAGCGCCCTGCTGCCCAATCACGTGCCAGACGATGTGAAAGAAGCCCGCTACAATACCCTGATGGAGCTTCAGCAAAACATCAGCCTGAAGAAGAATCAGGCATTGGTCGGCAAAACGCTGGATATTCTGGTTGAAGGTCACGGCACACCTGAAGATGAAGACGGCAAAACGCTGGAAGGCGCGCTCAGCTTAGGCCGCAGTTACCGCGATGCCCCTGAAATTGATGGCTACGTGATCGTTGAAGGCGAACTACCCGTAGGCGAAATCGTGCCCGTTCGTGTGACTGGCGCCACCACCTATGATCTGATCGCCACCGCCGATCTCGGCTCGCCCATCGTCATCCAGCCCGGCATCCGCTACGGCGAAGGCATGATCGACTCGAACTAACCTGCTATTTCCGATTTATCAGAATGTGCTTCAGCGCGCCCGCCTACCCTTAACATTTTGCAGCGGCGCGGCGCGCTGTACTCCGTATCACCCCTTTGCCCGCGCCTGATCACATATAGGCATTCAAGAGTCGCCTCCAGTTCTATCCGCTAAAAGGCTTCACTGACCCCTTGACAACCGTCAATCACGCCCCTAAACTGAGATTAACGCGGCGGCAGAGTATTGTTAACAGGCTGTCCCCTCGTTTTTATCCCCGCTAGTGAAAGGCTTGGCATGCGCTCCGCGCTCACCCGCTAACCGCGAATTTCTGAGCGATTTTTGATTCTGGAGGCATGTCAATTGCATACCCTACTTCTTCAAAACGTGTTCAAATCTTTTGGGCTGCATACCATTCTGCGGCAGGTGTCGCTGTCCCTGCATTCCGGCGAGCGCATCGGGCTGGTTGGCGCGAACGGCGTCGGTAAATCCACCCTGCTCAAGATCGCCACTGGCGAAGTCGAGCCAGATGAAGGCCTCGTGCGCCTCGCGCCGGGGGCTGCATTGGGCTATCTGGCGCAAACGCTGGAAGCTGATGAGGGGCAAACCTTAGCCGATCTTATCGATCAGTCCACCGGCCATCTTCGCGCGCTTGAAGCCCAAATGCGTCGTCTTGAAGCCGCCATGACCGCCCTTTCTGGCGATGCTCTGGAACGCGCCTTGATCGAGTACGGCGAAGCGCAGGAAGGGTTCGAGCGTGCGGGCGGCTATGATCTCGAAGTCCGTATCCCCGAAACCTTCGCGGGCCTGGGCATCGGCTATCTGCCCTATGATCGCATCTTTGCCACCCTGTCAGGCGGCGAAAAAACCCGCGTCGGGTTAGCGCTTCTGCTGCTCAAAGCGCCCGATCTGCTGTTGTTAGACGAGCCGACCAATCATCTCGATTTTGCCAGTCTGGAATGGTTGGAAGGGTATCTTGCAGCTTATCGCGGCGCCGCGCTCATCGTCTCGCATGACCGCCAGTTTTTGAATCGTGCGGTCAGCGCCATCATCGAAATTGATGAGCATACCCACGCCGCCAAACGCTATAACGGTGGTTATGACAGTTATGCCCGCGCCCGCGAAGGTGAACGCCATAAGTGGCATCTGGATTACATTCGCCAGCAGGATGAAATCAAGGCGCTGCGTGACGAAATCAAAGTCGGCTCACATCGTAATAATAATTACCGCGCCCACACTGATAACGACAAGTTCGTTCGCAATGGCAAAATTGCCACGCACGAAGGCACCGTCTCTAAACGTGTCCGTTTGGCTGAACAAAAGTTGGCGCGTATCGAAGCCGATCCCATCCCCCGCCCGCCTGATCCGCTGCGTTTTCAGGGCGAATTTGATCCCGCCGCCCTCGCCAGCCGCCAGCCTCTATCGCTGGAAAATATAAGCAAGTCATTCGGTGATCGCCTGATTCTGGATAATATCAGCCTCACCCTCGCGCCCGCTTCGCGAACAGTAATCATTGGCGAAAATGGCGTGGGCAAAACCACGCTGCTCAGGATCATCGCTGGCCTCGAGCACCCTGACGGCGGCGCGCGTTATCTGAATCCTGCCGCGCGTATCGGCCTGCTCGATCAGGAAGCCGCCGAATTGAACCCCGCGCTCACGCTGTTTGAAGCCTATCGCGCTGGCTTGCCAGGACTGGATCAGCCGTTGAAATCGCTGCTGCTGAACATGGGCTTATTCCGCTATGACGAGCTGGGCAAGCCCGTGAGCGGCCTCAGCGCCGGGCAAAAGCGCAAAGTGCAGTTGGCGCGCTTAATCGCTGGCGGGGCAAACCTGCTGATTCTGGACGAGCCGACCAACTTCCTCAGCTTCGATGTGCTGGAAGCCTTTGAAACCGCCCTGCATCATTTTCCCGGCCCGATTATCGCTACCAGCCATGATCGCCGCTTTATCTCTAAATTTGACAGTGATGTTTGGGAACTGCGTGATGGCAAACTCGCCAGCGCCGATGTTCAAGCCGTCATAGCGACGCAGCGTGCTGTATCCTCAATCACTTCATCCCAACAACCCGCGTAAGAAGTCACCGGACGCCAGTTTCTTGGTGAAACGCTAACAGCAAACAGGGCGGTTTCTGAACCGCCCTGCAATGGCATGATGATGATGTGAAATTCTCTACCCGCATTGTAGGGCGCAGCATACCGCGCCCTTGACGCAAGTTGAAAGCGCTACGGCCTGCCACCCGGTGGGTTGCCACCACCCGGCCCACCGCCCTGTGAGCCGTCGCCAGAACTAACTTCCGTTGTCTCTGCATCCAAATCCAGCCCGATGTAGAAATTAGCGACATATCCGCCTTCTTCCTCATCCGGGTTTTCAATCGCATCCAACGTCAGCAAGCCTTCGCTTTCCTGAAAGATGCCGTCGTCTTCGTTCAGCGTGTCGCGGTAGCCCTTAGCTGCATACGGCTCTTGTGCCTGCACAATATCGGTCAGATCTTCATCGAAGAACAACTGTGACGTGAACTCATATCCGGTATCAGACTCCGGATCAGTGCGTATCTTGAAGTGAATATGCGTGGTGCGTCCCGAATACCAGCCCGGATAGATGGTGATGAACTCAGCCATGCCCATCTCGTCCGTCACCTGATACCCGCGCAGCCACTTCTGCCCTTCGGTGCTAAAGCCGGGATCGTCCACATCTGAATACGCGCCCTCGGCATTGCAGTGCCATACATCCACCTGCACGCCTTCCAACGGTTCGCAAATGCCGCCAGTCACGTTCGTTACATGGTAGATCAGCTTCAGCAGTATACCTTCCTGCACGCTGTCATCAGTGGGATCAATGCGAATATCCGAGCGGTTCAGCATCTCGTCAACGAAATACGGCCCTTCGGTCAGCGCTGGCTTCACCACGCAGGTTGGTACTGCGGTAGCCGTTGGCGTGGCCGTACCTGTTTGCGCCGCCACCATCCTCACAAAGCCAGCGCCAGCAATCAGGCCCACGCTCGCCCCGCCGAACAACTTGAGTATCTCCCGCCGCGTCAATACCCGTCCAATTGGCTTATCGTCGTCGTGCAGTTCCATAATCTTATCCTCGATTATCCGACCATTAAATCATATCGCAGCTAACTGAGGCTAAGATTAGCCCTGCCTTGTTCACGGAAAACACAGAAAATGTAAACTGTCTGTAAATCGCAGCGCTTCCGCGCCCCCATAGCGCTGTCATTTCATCCTCTTGGGCGTTTCAGGCGAAGGCGCGAATCAAAAAGGGCGACATCGCTGCCGCCCTTCTCAAATGCTGATATTGCTGCTTATTCGCTGCGGTCGCCGCCGCG
>LMZS01000174.1 GCA_001567085.1 Chloroflexi bacterium OLB15 | reverse complement strand
CCGAGCAATACGCCGACGCAAACGTATACGCCATCTCTGAACGTCACACGCCGAGCAATACGTCGACGCGCACGGCCGACGCGCACGCCGAGCAATACGCCGACGCAAACGCCATCGCGTACACCGTCGAACACGCCGACGAATACGGCGACGTTGACGCCGACGCCCAGGCCACCGGCATTGAGCTACAGCGTACAATGTAATCCGAGCGATGCGGACGCAGATGCGATCTTCACGCTGCGTAACGTTGGTGGTGACATGCCCAATCCGGGGACATATATGATAGACAACGTCAGTGATCCAGATGAAGGTCCGTTCTCGTTCCAGCTGCTTGCTGGCCAGGAACTGGTGTTGAGCGTTCAGCCGAATGCCCGCGTAGTCGGTTCATACGACTTTCAGGGACAGGCTCAGACCTTCAATTACGCGGCAGGTTGTACGCTGCGCCCAACGGATACTCCATCACCGACGAATACACCGACGAGCACGTACACCAATACGGTGACGAATACGCCGACGTACACGCCGAGCAATACGCCGACGAACACGTACACGCCGAGCAACACGCCGACGAACACGTATACGCCGAGCAACACGCCGACGGAAACGTACACGCCAACAAGCACGCCAACTGATACGCCGACTGAGACCCCGACGAATACGCCGACGTTTACTTTGACGCCGACGGAAGAGCCGGAATCTGACGCTGAGCGGTCAATGCGTGATTGATGAGCTGATCTTCACGGTGTTGAACTCGACCGGCAACCTTGGCGCAGCGGTACCTTACGAGGTGACCGGGCCTAGCGGTCTGGTGACCAGCGGTACGTTTGGCCCGTTAAGCGCTGGGCAATCGCATGTAGTGAATGCCGGGACGGTGCCGCCGGGCGACTATACAATGTCGTTCACTGGCCCGCTTGGCAACCAGGTTTCAACAACGGTGACGTGTACTGAACCTCCGCCGCCAGCATTGACGGGCGTAGGCGAGTGCGTAGACGATAATCTGACCTTCACGATTACCAACAACGGTCAGACTCAATCTACGCCCACGACTTACGTGGTACTTGGCCCCAATGGTCAATTGCCAGGTGGTAACGTGCCAGCCTCAATCCGGGCGAAAGCATGCCGCAAATTGTTTATCCGGGCGCTCCAGACGGAACGTACACGTTGTTCACGGCTGACCAGGCCGTTACTGTAACGGTCGTGTGCAGCAGTTCCGCAACGCCAACGCCGCCACCATCACCGTCACTGACGGGCGAAGGTATCTGCACGGAGAGCAACGAGCTGGTTTACACGCTCACTAATAATGGCGGGTCGCCGACGGGCACGATCAATTACGTCGTGTTCACGCCGAGCGGCGAATCAATTACCGGGTCTACCGGCCCACTAAATCCGGGTGAGTCAAGCACGATTTCGCTGGGCAACCGCCCGCCGGGAACCTACACCCTCTTCACAGAAGATGGTTCGGTCACGGTTGCGGTAACCTGTAACGAAACGGTACTGCCTTCGCCGACCCCGTATATTTGCGAGCCGGAAACCTTCACGGATGGTGGTGGTAATCCTGAAGACTTCCCAAGCATCAACACCAACACGGCTGAATACTGTGTGGATACACAACTGCCCAAGGACTGGACGCCCGTCGAAGTTGGCGCGGCAACCTGCCCGGACTGGCTGGTTTACCACACGAACATCACCGGTGACTGGGAAATCTTCCGTCTTGGTGAACTACCGGACGAACCGGATGCCAATGCTAACCTGACACAAGGTGTTGGCGAGCGTATCAATGACGTTTCACCAGCACGCTCACCAGACAGCGAGTGGATCGCCTTTACAAGCAACCGTCCTGGCAACTGGGAACTGTTTATCGGCCGTACCAATGGCTCAGAACAACGCCGCGTAACGTTCAATAATTTTGCGATTGACACGTCGCCGGCATGGTCACCGTTGGGCGATACGATAGCCTTCCAGTCCAACCGTAACGGTAACTGGGATATCTTCCTGGTAGACTTGGCAACTGGCGTTGAAACGCAGTTGACCTCGAACACAGCGAACGATATCTATCCGTCATGGTCACCGGACGGCACCAAGATCGCGTTCCAAAGCGATCGCGATGGCTTCTGGCAGATCTACGAGATAGTTGTCGCCACAGGCGTGGAAACGCGCTTGAGCGATGGTACAGCAGATGATCACGACCCGCTGTACTCGACTGATGGCACCAAGATTGCTTTCCGTTCGTTCCGCGATGGCGATAACAGCGTCATCTACGTAATGGACGCCGATGGTCAGAACTTGCTCCAGATCTCTGATCCAGCAGGTGATGCCCGCAACGCAGTGTGGAGCGAAGATGATCAACTCATCGCTTATAACTCTACGCTGGACGGCGATCAGGACATCTACGTGTATCAGTTTGCGGTTGGCGATCAGCCCGCGCAGACGCGTCATTTGACGGATAACACGACGGTTGACGTTTCGCCGACGTGGTTGTGCAGCGCCCCGACGATTGTTTGGACATCCGATGCTACGGAAGATCCGAATGTTGGCGCTGATAACAACATCTTCAGCACGAACGCGCTGCCGATTGATGCACCTGCAATTGATGTGAAGGCAGAAGCCAGTCAGCTTACTGAAGACCCGGCCAATGACCGCGATCCTCAGAATACGCCTCCGATTGAGCTTGCAAGCCGCGCGTCAATGCAAATAGGTGAGGAGCGTAACCGCTAGTTTCAAAGGGGGTGGGGTGGCTTTGCTGCCCCGCCCAACTGCGTGACGAACGGATGCCATCCTAACCCGTAACAAAGAAAAAAAAGACCGCTGTTCAACGGCGGTCTTTTTTATTACGAATTTTGGGGTACAGCGGTTGTTATCAGTCTTCAATCAGCCGTTGGGCAACGCGCCTTAAGCTCTGGGTGATTGCGTGGTCAGGGTAGCGCAGTACGAAAACGCCTGCGCTGGCGAGAGACATCATCTCGTCAGAGTGGGGCAAGACCGCGCCAACTTCGCAGTTATAGGTTTGCTGAACGCTGGCTTTCACCTCATTGAAATTTAAGCTGGGCGGGGTTTTGTTGACGATCAGCACCATGCGCGGCACATCAAGTTTACGAGCGACTTCAACCGTGACGCCCGTTCCCTGATAATCCTGCTGGTCAGGGCGCATGATAATGGCGAGCGCGTCGGAAATGGCGATAGAAAGCAGCGTTTCTTCGTTCAACCCCGGATGCGTGTCAATCAGCAGAATATCCAGATTGAGCGCGCGAACCAGATTTTGGAAACCATCATTCAACAGCCCAACATCATACCCTTCGCGCAGCACACGGGCGATCTCACCCACCTTGATGCTGGATGGGATGAGGAAAATCTGGCCGCCGGGAGGAATGTTGACTGAAGGGCTGTTACGCTTCAAACCAGGGGTAACATCTACAGCCGACTTTTCAATCTCGCATTTTCCCCACAAATAATCGTTGAGGGAATATTTAATATCATCTTCTTCGAGGCCAAAGAGGACGTGAATGCCGGGGGATTGAATATCGGTGTCAATGACGCCGACCCGCTTGCCCATAGCGGCATAGAGCGCAGACAGATTGGCTGTCGTGTTGCTTTTGCCGGTTCCACCGCGAAATGAGTGGACCGAGATAATTTTAGACATCGGGTTCTCCTGAATTGCGCAGCGTTGTCGTTAACAGAATAACATTATTCGCCTGGTTGCGAAAGCATAGCAAACTCAAATAGCAGTTTTAAGACCAAATATAACCTGCTGCCTATAAGCGTTTCTCTGGCGGGCTGTCCAGCTGATTCCATATCGAACCAGAACCAGAGTTGTTGCTGTTATCGGATGCAGTTTGCCCCAGGCTGATCCGGTATACCGTGCCGCTGGCAGAATCGGCTTCCTGTATTAACCCTGAACCAATCATATCAGCAAGCGCGTGTTTAATTGCTTCAGGAGTCGCAGTTGTGCCATCTGGTAATTCGGCGGCTTGAACGCACAGCTCATCATAACTAATCGTCTGCGCGCGCAAAATGACGCGAAAGACGCGCCGGTGAATCGTTGGCAGCTCCATTGTATCCAGCATCTTATGAGAACGGGGCATAGGGCGATCCTTTCAGACTCATTCGGTTTCGCTCATGCCAGCGGCGCGTTCGCGTAAGCGTTGAATGTTGGCACGTAGTCGTAAGAAGTATTCTGTTTCAGAAATTTCTTGTACTTGTCTGGTTCGCAAGGCGTGATCAATCGAGACAAAAGCGCGCTCATTTTTGCAGGGCTTTCGGCATACTGCTCAAGATAGCCCTGTAGAGCGGCGCCAGCCAATCGCGAAAGCGCCTGAAGCATTCGCTGCATATGTGCGGAAAAGCGAATGATGCTCCCGTCATCGGCGCGCGCGTTAGTAAATTCAAGCACCCCGATGATGTTCTGGCGGCTGTTGAGTAACGGCAGCGCCAGCAATTTCTGTGTCTGGTAGTTGAACGCCTGATCCCGTTCCCGCAGCGCTTTCCATGAATTCAAATCGGCCTGATGTTCGATCAGGATTGAGGTGCCGCTAACAATCGCTTCTACCGCTGGAAAAGCGGCGCGCGTGTTTGATGTTCCAAGCGGCAGCAGGCTTTCTGGTTTCAAATCTGCCGCGGTCAGGAACAGGCCTACGGCCGCGTTGGAAACGACCACATATTCCAGCGTATCCCTTTCAGTTTTCAGGTACAGAATGCCGGCATCTGCATGGGAAATGATCCGCCCGCTTTCGACAATTTTGACCAGTAAACGGCCAAAGTCAGGCTCTGCCGCCAGATCCGCGCCGATAGGAATGACCAGGTCGAGAAGATCGCTGATCTGCTGTTTTTCGTGTTTAAGCTGCGCGAGATAATCCTGTTCGGCATCGCGCAAGCGCTTTTTTTCGATGCTGGCGAGTGTGCGCGCTTTCAAAACGATTGGCTCAATCGGTTTGGTCAAAAAATCTTCCGCGCCAAGCTCAATGCAGCGCGCAATACTTGCCATGTCGTCAACCGCCGAAATTACTACAACCGGAATTCGGCTAAGCTGCTCATCCTGCTTCATGGTTTCAAGCACTTCGTAACCGCTCATCACTGGCATCATAATATCGAGAAGCACCAGATCGAAATTGCCTGACCGGAGGCGTTCCAACGCCTGACCGCCATTCACAGCTTCTTCAGTCGTACAGCCCAGATGCTGAAGTCGCCGCACCAGAACGTCACGATTGGGTTCAAAATCATCAACGATGAGAACATGCCCTACAAAGGTTGGCCTTTGGGACTCGTTTTGCTGTTCGTTAATCCAATTGTATGTTGGTGTTGTCATATTTCACGCAATATTTCTGGATTATAACCAGAATGGAGTATCAAAGCTTGCATCCGAAGGCATTACGCCGCGCTCCAGTCCGGCAATGACAATATCGCCATGATGCAGGGTGATCGGCAAACGGGGACGTTCTAGTGCGCCGTAGTGGAATAGGGTCATGACCATTGCCGAATGTACAGCCTGATCAATCGTTAGCGGCTGCTCGGTGCGAATATGCAGCGGCATGGGCGCTATATTGTTGCCTGGCGCTGAAGTCATAATAAACGCTTCCGAGTCATTCAGGCGAAATTCTGTGCCTTGTAACGGCGGTTCTATAGCGCCTTTATGGAAGGCGTACAATCTTGGCACAGCACGCTGGATCACTTCTACCGGATAAAAAGTCGCATCAATCTCGTCTTCCCAACCGCCCAGCACCCGTAAAATCTCGCGACGCAAGCGGCCATCATAATGAACGATCACGCGCTTGCGCCCCAGCAGGTCACGCGGGAGCAGCTGCTCCCAGAAGGTATCTGGCAGGCTTGCTCCAAAATCAATTTGCGTGACAGCGGTAGCGGCAGAAAGCAGCAAGCCGTCCGCGCGGAAGATTCGTGAAAAGCCAGCCCACTGTTCATTTTGCCGGCGTTCCTGCTTGCTCAGGGTTAAGCCAACGATGCGGTCTGCGAACTCAAGCGGGTTTTCGAGAATGTATGGCGTAGTGCCAGCACGCGCCAGCAAGCCCGTGATCACGGCAACCATAGCGTCGGGTTGGTGCATCAAATGTTCGTGAATGATGAAGCACGGCTCGCCGCGCCCGATAGTTTGCGCCATGCTGAAGTTGTCGCTGATGTCGTCTTCGTCGTTGGCTTCGGCGCTATCCGGCAGAAAAATGAGCAGCACATCTGCTGGTTCTTTGGTCAGCAGGCGAACGGCGCTCTCCAGATTTGCCCGTGATGCGACCCGCATTTTGCGCTCGCGAACAATTTCAAGGCGCTGGTTGAAATCGCGCTCGCATTGACGGCGCATGGCTTCCAGAAAATCATCTACGGTGTCTGATGCCGCGTTGATCAGGTTGATGCGTAAGGGGGGCGGGGGTTCGGTAGTGCCGCCGCGCAGCTTGAACGCGCCGGAAGCCTGAAAGTCTGCCATCAGGTGTGTTTCAACATAGTCGCGCGTTTTTGAGCCACCAAAACGCAGGCGTACTTTCGGCGCGGCGTTGCTGAAAAGCGCTGGCGCGTTGTTCAGGGTGTAGGCGTCGCCAATATAGCCGTGTGCCTTAACCACATCTGACACTGCTTTGACCATTTGCGCCCGCTGAGCAGGTTTCAAATGCAGCGCCCGTTCAGCGTGTGCGGGGTCAATGCCGAAACGCTCCACGTCCTCAAGCCGGATGATGATCGCCAGCGCATCAGAGACGTAATCATATTCGTTTCTGCCCGCCTGAATACGCAGCACCCAGCGCGTATCTGGCGCGTTGGCCAGTATGTCCGCCATTTCTTCGCGCTGCGTTAGCGATAGCAAACGCTCGCGCTGTTCGCCTAACTGCCCGACCACCTTGATGATTTCGCCTTGTAATGAGGAGGTGCGGTCAATGACGCCTAGCCCGATCAGATCGGTGATCTTGTCCTGATTTTCCGCGTATTGCTCGATGTCACTTTCGTAAATCAGGCGCGAATTTGTGGCTAGCGAAATTGCTGGCTGCCCGTTTACCACCCACGAACGCGCGCGAAACTCCCGATCTACCCGCACATTTGGAATATTGCTCGGCGTTTTCGCGAGCGCCTGTTGAATTTCACTGGCAATTTTCTCAATCGAGCCGCGCACCACGAAATCTGAAATTGTGGCTGAATCCGCCGCCCAACCATATACTTCTTCGACGCCTTCGAGCGGGGCGTACAGATCAAATGAGGCGCGCAGTTCCTCAATCTGCATGACCAGCTTGATGGGATGCGCGGGCGTGTCCGTGATCACCCGTCCGTTTGACCAAACCCATGTCCCCGGCAAAATACCGCCGAGGCGATAGGTCAGTTTGCCCCCGATTTTGCGCTCTAAGGCTGTACGCTCGGACTCATTATTCGCCTTTAGAATGAGCTTGTAGGCAGAAAGTGGCCCGATATTCTCTTGTTTAACCGGAAATACTTCGACAAATGGTTGATAGGCAGATGATGCCTGCATAGCGTGACCTGCTGCGTGTGATTGCGTGAGAGACATTTTGGGATTTTAACGATGTCCGGCTGTCCAATACTATGGTCAGGTTTTACTGCAACACACCACAAGCCAAACGAAATACGGTTTGTGATGCGTAAAGAGTGCGTTGAGCAAGCGTCAGGGAGCAGGGTATCGCCCGCAAGCAAGCAATAGTATGATTCTACCGCGAAAATGTGCGGGGAACTGTGGAGCTGTAGATTGAAACGCGCTCTAGGCATCGTAATTTTATGTTTCAGCATATGGCCTTTATTTGCAACTCAGGCACAAACGCCGGAACTTCCCTGTTACTACCGCCCAACATCACTGGATAAGCCCTGGATCGGCCAGGATATTCCCTGCATCGAAGAAGTCATCAATTTGCCTGAAGCTGGCGAGCTGGCATTTACTTCGCTGGCGGTCAGCCGGATAACCGTCTGTTTGCGGCGCGGCCGCGCTCCGGTCAGGTCATGCTGCTTACGGATGGCGATGATGACGGCTTGCCGGAAACGGTTGAGACGTATGCGGAAGGGCTAGACCGGCCTAACAGCCTCGCGTTTTACGAAGGTAGTCTGTACGTCGCCGGACGGAATCATCTCTATCGAATCAGCGAATCGCAGGTTGAAACGCTGGTTGATTCGCTTCCCGGTAATGCCGGAGATTGGGTCGGCGGGATAGCCGTTGGCATCGTGGGCGATAGTGCTGAGCCACGCATCTATGTTGCCATCGGCGCGCCCTGTGATGACTGTGTATACGATTCGTCAGAACGCGCGGTTATTTTAAGCTACGCGCTGGACGGCTCTGATCGCCAGCTTGTTGCCACTGGCTTGCGGCAGCCATCCGATCTGGCGATCCATAATGGCGAATTATGGGTGGTAGATAGCGCGCCGCAGGGCTTGACCGGTGATGCGATGGCCGATGAACTGAACCGGGTGACCGCTGGCGCAGATTTCGGCTTTCCCACCTGCGTTGGCATGGGTACCGCGCTGGTTGAGAATGGTTGTGACGGTAAAGTTTCGCCGGCGGTTGTTTTTTCAACTGGCAGCCAACCGTTAGGACTGGTATTTTACGATTCGGACGTTCTGGAAAGTATGACAGGGGACGTTTTGTTGGCAATGGGCGGCACCTTTAATCAGCTTGATCTGGGCGGCTATCAATTGGCGGCGGTAAGCGGCATTGAAACGGGATCGCCTTCTGTGCGCACGCTCATCCCGGATTCGTCATCTAATGATCCTGCAATAGCATCGCTGACTCCCAGCACGCTGAACTGGCGCGGGGTCGGCTTTTACCCGGCGCGGCCTTATGATGTGGTGGTCAACGACTGGGGCTGGGTATATATCAGTTTGGGCGGCGGGCGTATCCTGTCGCTGCGCCCTCAATCCGAGAACGTTTACTAACTGATGCCTTACTGGATAAGCGCCACCCTCGCGGCAACGCCAGCCTTCCTCTGGGTTTATCTTGGGTTAGGGATTCCACTTGCGTTAGCGCTGCTTCCCCGCCATGACTGGGGCGATTGGCTGGAAGTGGGCGCGGTGAGCATTTTTACCGGCGCGGCGCTGCTTAGCATATGGATGTTTGCGCTCGGCACATTGGGCGCAATCATCGAGCAGCCGCTGATGCAGTTTCCAATTGTGCTGCTGGGCACAGTTATCGCCGCAGCGCTTGCGGGATTGGTTGCGTCTAAGCGGCGCAAATCAGGCGTATCTGCGCCGCGCGCGCGCTGGGCATTGGATGAAATTCTTGTCTCGCTGCTGGTGGCGGCGGCGTTGGTTGTGCGCTGGGTGGTGATCGCCTTCTGGCCTTTCACTGCTTACGATACCCTGTGGGTTTACGGCTATCTGGGGCGTTTGTTTTTTCAGGAAGGGCTGATCCCGAACAGCATCGGCTATTACCCGCAGTATCTGCCCCTGCAATATACCTTCGGCCAGATGGCAGTTGGTGGCATAGATGATCATGCTGCGCGTGCCGGGCTGCTGCTTTTACATCTGGCGACTATCCTCGCGACCTACGTGCTTGGGGCGCGCTTATTCAACCGGCGCACGGGGCTTTATGCGGCGGCGATCTGGGCGCTGTACCCGCATGTGGGCGAATGGTCGCGTGCTGGCGACCTCGAAATTCTGATCGCGGGGCTGTTTGCGCTGGCATCGGCTTATTTTGTGGCCGCGTGGGTCGGGCAAACGCCGCGCCGCTGGTATGCTGCGTTATCCGGGCTGATGCTGGGCATCGGCCTATGGTCAAAGCCGACGATGGGCGCGTTCATCTGGGGGCTGGCGCTGCTAGGCGTGATCGAGCTGCTGCGAACGCGATTGCGCTGGCAAGCTGCGTGGCCTCGCTTGCAATTGATTCTGATTGCTGGCTGTGTGGCTTTGCCGGTAGGGGCGGTCTGGTATATCCGCAATCTGATACTCGGCCACACATTTATCGTGTTGCCGTCCAGTTTTTGGCTTTCTATCGCCGCGCGAAGCGGAGCAGAATTTGGCTGGCCGCTGCTGGCGCTGGCGATTTATATCGCTTATATCTATCTCAAACCATTACGCCCATTCCCTTCACTAAAACTTTTGCTGCCGGGGCTGCTGTTGATCGGCGCCGGCGTTGCCCCCTCGATATTGACGCCGCGCCCGATTGCGCCGTTGGAATGGGCTGTGCTGCTAGCGGGCGCAGTGCTTACAGGCTGGGCGTTGATTCTGCACGCGCGGCTAACATGGGATGATAACCTGCGCCGCGATGGGTCACGCTTAGGGTGGGTCTTGCTGCTGGCGCTGCCATATTTCGTGACGTGGTTCTTCTCTTATAGCTACCACTACCGGCTGTCGTTTTCGATAGTGCCGCTGCTGATTCTGCCCTGCGCCTATTTTGTGGCGCGTTGGTACGAAGCGGCCAGCTTAAAGGTGTGGATTAAGCCAGCATTTGCGGCGGTGGCGATTATTCTGGCTGTGCCGGGCATTATTTCGGCTGTGCCTGATCCAACAGCAGGCGCAAATTACCTTTTTGACGACTCTTTGCCAGATGATCGCGCCCGTTATACCAGCGGAAATGCCGCTTTGATGAATGTTGCCGCTGGCCTTCAGGCGTGGCTGGATCAGCACCCTGATGAAACCATCCACGTTTCCGCGCCGGGCATCTTGCGCTTGCCATTTTTCTTTCCGGATCAATCCATAGATGTTACTTCAGTGCCAACGCGGCTGGAACAGCTTCGCGATACCGAATACTTCGTCTATGGCGTGCCAGAAACACAGGGCGCATACGGCGAGATTCCGTTTGTCACCAATCAGGTCGTTGGCTCGTTTGGCAGGCAGGATGTGTTTCCGCGCGTTTGGGGCATGGACGATGGCAATTTCCGCTATGATGTTTACGAGCCGCATTTGAGCGTTCGTGAAACAGAGGTCACGCCGCTTAACGCTGAAACCGATGAGGTCATTTTCGGCGGCTTTGTGCGTTATTTGGGGAATGATATCGGTGGTTTGGAACTGTGGCCGGGGCGCAGGATCATCGCGCATTTATACTGGCAGCCTATCGCCCCTGCTGATGGCGATTACTCGATCTTTATTCACCTTGTAGACCTTGACGGTAATTTAATCACGACATGGGATGGCCCGGTTGGAAAGACGCCTGAAGGCACCTATTACTCAACGCTGGTATGGGAACCGGGTGAAACAATTTCTGATGAACGGGTATTTTTGCTGCCGGATGGCGTAGCGCCAGTGGGCGAGGGCTATCGTATTGTCATTGGTATTTATGATGCCTTAAGTAACCAGCGTTTAGCGGCCACTGTGAACGGCGAATCTGCGGGCGATTCTTATACGATTGAGGATCGCATGGTCATATTGAACGAAGCTCCTTAATTCTGTAAATCGTGCCAAGCAGGCAAGCATGATTTATAATAGGTTGCAGTATGTGTTATCACTTCTTTCGACACGATTCGGTCACGGCTTAACCATATGGTTGATTCAAACACAATTACTGCTGAACTGACGGGACTAATCACCCAATCTGGCACCGAAATTCGCCAGCTAGAGGCGATACTCGGCCGTGTTATGCAGGTTTTAAGTGAAAACGGATTTCAGGTTGCAGTAGATATTGTCGGTATCGCGCACGGTATTGCTGACAATCTGGAACAGGCGCAGAAAAGCACCCGCCAGGTTGCTACCCAGTTAGACCAGATGACGGGACTACTGCGTACATTTAGTTTGATTACATCCTCATTGGAACTTGATAAGGTGCTCGATGAAGTGATGGATACGGTGATCGGGCTGACAGGCGCAGAGCGTGCGTACCTGGTGCTTCACGATGTGAAGACCGGACAGCTTGATATTGCCGTTGCCCGAAATTGGGATCGCGAAACCCTGAGTGAAGGCGACGCCGGTTTCAGTCGCAGCGTTGTGCAGCAGGCGATGGAGCATGGCGAAGCGATCATCACCACTAACGCGGCGACAGATGATCGTTTCCAGAACGTATTGAGTGTAGTAAACGCACAATTACGTTCTATCCTGTGTATTCCCCTTATGGTACATGGCGAGGCGCAGGGCGTTTTGTATGCCGATAACCGCATCACGCAGAACGTATTCCGCCAGGAAGAAATTCCGCTGTTGACCGCGTTTGGCACGCAGGCCGCCATCGCGATTGAAAACGCGAGGGTTTACGGGCAGGTTAAAGAAGATCTAACCAAAGCCTTAAACGAACTTCAAAGTTTGCAAATTGCGATTGATCGCTCAAAACTAGATCGTCAAGTGAGCGAAATCACCGACACAGACTATTTTCAGCGGCTTGCTTCTTCTGCGCGCAACATGCGCGGCCGTTATACCCGGATAGGGGAAGAATAGTACCCAGGTTTGAGATATAAGAGGCCAACTTCCCCATAGTCGGCCTCTTTTCATTTATGAATAATTCGTAAAATCCCCGATTGCTTGTTGTAAGAAACGTTTTACAAACTATAATTACACATAAATCATACTAATCTAATTTGTAATCTGTCCATTTTGTTAATCATAAACAGGTCATTGTGCATTGAGCGCCGGCGCACTTATCTACCTGAGTTATAGCAAATACGAAACCGAGTTTGCGCTCAAACTGGCGACAGACCTCAAAAACGCCGGTGTGAATATCTGGTGCGATCGGTTACGAATCACTGCGGGTGATGATCTTCTTCCTACCCTAAAATCTGCCCTTAATTCAGCCAATACCGTTATTTGCGTTGTTTCAGGAAACTATCTGAACGCGCAATACGCGCGGCATGAATGGGAACATGCGCGTAAAAAGCAAAAAACGCTGCTCCCGATAGTTGCCGCCAATATGGATGGTATTACCGCGCCCCGGGAACTGGGGCTGCATCGCGCAATTGATTTTAGCGGTTGGCGTGATGAAAGCCTGTATCAGGCCGCGCTTACGCGCCTGCTGCGTTTGTTTGGGACGATCCCCGAAGGTTTCTTGCCAGCGCACGAAGACGTTTATCTCAATAACCTGATCGGGTCGCTTGAACGCCGCATGGCGATTCAGGAAACGATTGACCCCCCTGATCAAACCAACAGCCAAACCGCGCGCGCTCGCCTGCGCCCGCTTTCAACGCTAGAGCAGGTGTGGGGTAAATTGGGCGATGTGCGGGTGTTGCGCGGCGGGGAAGGGCTGCAGGATGGCGCGCTGCTCACCTTGAAGCAGGCTGTGCGTATGTCTGGGCGATTCGCGATAACTGGCGGCCCAGGCTGCGGCAAATCTACGGTGCTGCAACGCCTGGCGCTGGATGCTGCCTATGCTTATCGCGCCTTGCCAGATGAAAATCCGCTTCCACTGCTGATCGATCTCGCTGATTATCCCGGCGATATGTCGCTTAATGAATGTATTGAGTCGGCGTGGCCGCTGGATAATGACGTGTGGGAAGCCATCCAGCAGGGGAAAGCCGCGCTTTACATTGATGAATTTGATGCGCTGGCAGTCAACAGCCCACGCGCAAAAGCATTACAGGAACTGCTGGACGGGGATTATTCTCCGAATACGCTGGTGGTGGGCACGAATGCCGTCCCTTCAGCCGCATTGCCAACCTGTGAACTGTTATCGCTGAGCGATGCCGATATTCGCCGCTATGTTGAAGCGCATCTGGGCAGCAGCGCTAAGCCGCTGCTCGACCAGCTCTTCGCCCGCGAGCAGGCGGCAGACGGCGGAGAAACGAATTTGCTGCGTATGGCGCGCATTCCGGCGCTGCTGACGGGTTTCATATTCCTGTATCGCTCTTCCCCGCAGAATACATTACCGGCATCCCTGGGAGCGCTCTACAAACGTTTGCTGCCCTCGATGTGGGTATGGTGGCGGCTTGCTCAGGCGCCGATTGCCGTAGCCTATCGCGAACTGGTGCCTTCGCTGGAAAAGCTCGCGCTGGCAATGTTTGACGAAGGCATAGCGGCGATGACGCTGGATGATGCTGGGATGCTGCTTTTCGATCCTTCGGTGTTGGCGCTTCGTTCGGCCAGCGCAATGAATGTCGTCGAAGTTCGGCAGGGTAAAGTGCGCTTTGTGCACCGGCTGCTGCGCGATTTTTATGCTTCGCTGCGGTTAACCCCGCTGGATATTTCGGTCAGGTTGCAAAGACCACAATTTACAGCCGATGGCCTGCGCGTCGCTGGTAAGTGGGATATTCCGCTGTACATGATGAGCGGTTTCATGCCCGCATCCGACGCGCTGGTGCGTGCCGTCGCTGAGATCGATCCTTATCTTGCCGCTGAGTGTGTTGACTTTGGCGCGCATGTAACCCCGAATGTCATAGAGCAGGTCGTTGAAAATCTGCTTAACGATGTGGATGAGCCTGAAAAACATGCCGCTATTCAGCGGTCGCTGCAACTGCTCACCATTCCGGCAGTGCTGCCTGCTATTTTGGAGCGGTTGCAAAGTCGCTCTGTGGCGCTCAGATCAGCAGCGGCGTGGGCTGTAAAGGAGTTAAATGTGCCTCTCCCAACTACGCTGGTTAAAGCGTTGAAAAACTGGGACTGGACGCCCAATGAACGCATTGCTGAAATTTTTTGCAACACACCTTCACGCGAAGAGACTATCGCCGCGCTGATCAATATGCTTGGCGATTCTGAACCCAGTCACCGCCGGGGCGCAGCATGGGCGCTGGGCGTGATAGGGGATCGCGCCGCAATACCCGGCTTACAGGCTGCGGCTGCGGATAGCGATTTGGCGGTCAAGGATATGGCTGCCAAGGCGCTGAAAGAACTTGAAGCGTTGGCTGCCGCGCCGCCAGCGATTTATGAGCCGCAGGTTATTGAGCAGCCTTCTGCCGCGCCGCCAAAGCCGGTACAGCAGCGCTCGGTTATCCTTCCGATACAGAGGAAAACAGCTTCCGCATCTGCCAGCACTGCGCCTGCCGCCGCGCCAGCAGTTAAGCGGCCTACAAATCCCTTGAGTCGTCTGGCGGGTTCAAAGCAGTCATCTGCGCCGCTGGCAAAAGAGCGTTTAACGCATAAGTCGTCTGAAGGCTCTCAAGGTAGTTACGTTGGCGATTTGCTGAAACAGTTGTGGGATAGCGATTGGGAAAAGCGGCATGCGGCCGTTGAAACCCTCGGCCATCTTGGCGATGCCTCGGTGGTCGTGCCGCTGCTGGAAGCGCTGGGCGATCTGGATGAGCAGGTTCGTTTTGCTGCCGTGCGCGCGCTGGGGAATTACACAGGCGAAACGGCGGTGCAGGGGCTGCTTAGCGCATTACAAGACCCGGTGCTGATGGTAAAAGACGCGGCGGGCGAAGAACTTGGCAAGATGGATGGTGCTGCGCTGCCCGGGCTTCTGGCGCTGCTCAATGACCCCGCGCTGGACGCTGATACCAGAGGCGTGATCATTGAAACGCTTGGGCGCATCGCCGATCCATCAACGGTAGATATTCTGAACCTGTGCCTTGAGGACGAATCTGCGCCGCGCATGGAAGAATGGCGCATCTGTGATCTGGCGGCAGCGGCATTAGAGCGTATTGGCACGCCGGAAGCGCTGGATGCCGTTGCTGAATGGCGGCGGGAACAACAGCCTACAGAACAGTTGGATCTCACATCGCTTATTGATATTGATGAAAATGACGATATCAACCCGATCTCTCCGGCAATAACCTCGCCAGCCAAATCCGATCTTGAGGCGCAAACCCAGCAGTTGCTTGAAGCGCTGCGCGTGAACGACACCCATAAACAGCATGCTGCGGCTAAAGCGCTTCGTGAATTTGCCCGTGATTTACGCTTGCAGGGCATTGATGATAACCGCGTGCTCTATGTGCTGGCTGATGCGCTTCGGGATATTGATCCGGTAGTGCGCTGGGCTGCTGTGGAAGCGATGGCATGGTTGCAGGACGACAGCGCGCTGCCGATTCTGCATGAGGCGCTGCATGATAAGCACTTTACGGTACGGCTGGCGGCGATCCGCGCGCTTCAGGAAATTGGCGATGCGAACGCGGTGTGGGCGCTGCTAGACCGGCTGGACGATGAAAACACGGTCGTGCGCGAAAAAGCTGCCGAAGCGCTGGGGCGCTTAGGGGGCACAGATGTGGCGGTACGTTTGGCGCATTCGCTGGAAGACGAAGACGTGTTTGTGCGTCGCGCTTCAGCCGCTTCGTTAGGCAATATCGGCAGCACTGAAGTATCAGCACAACTGCTTGAGGCTTTAGACGATCCGGAACTTCTGGTGCGTTGGGCAGTCGTGGAATCACTGGGGAAGTTAGGCGAGCCTGCGGCGGTTACCCCGCTAATAGCATGGCTAGATGATGATTTGAAACCAAGTTGGGATGAACGCCGCGCTTGCGATTTGGCGGCGGATGCGTTGGAACATATTCAAGCGCCTGAGGCAGCAGCAGCATTACAGCAATGGCGATCCCGGCATTCGAGCGCGCTGGAATAGCCTGTACATTGAAGTCTCGCGGGGGGATATATGCGCTTGTTTTTAAGCTATGCGCGTGAAGAAAAGACTTTCTGCGTCCAAATAGCAGAAGCCCTTCGTGTTCATGGGGTCTGGTATGATTCGCGCCTTGTTGCCGGTTCGGACTGGTGGCAGGAAATTTGCCGGCGCCTTGAATGGTGCGAAGGCTTTGTGTACTTGTTGTCGCCGCGCTCAACCGCCTCTGAATATTGTCTGCGCGAAATGCAGATGGCGCTGGACATGGGGAAGATGATATTTCCGGCGGTGATTGCTCCGGGAACGATTGCGCCCGAAGAAATACGCCACATTCACCATGCCGATCTCAGTAATGGCATGAATATTTCGGGCGTCAGCGATTTGCTAAATGCGATTTATGAAGCGGAACTGGAGATGCTCCGCCGGAAAAACGCACAGCAGCAACAGCCCCCTCACGCCCGTCGAAATTCAGGCGCGTATACGAACAACCATCGTGATGAGCCTCCTCCGGCGGCGCAACCAGCGCCTGAACCTGAAGAAGCGGTTGCGGATGTTAATTCCATTGTTGGCTTGATCGCCACTGCAATGGAAGCCGGACGCTACGAAGAAGCGTATCGCCTCGCCAGGAAAGCCATCGAGCAGGGGATCGAACCGCAGTACATCAACCTGAGGGCGTTGATGGATGAAGCTGCCGTTGGCATGAAAGAACAGTCACGGAAACGCTATACCGAACATGAGTACCGCGCGATTTCCCAGCTAGTACAGCGGGGGCGCACCCGTGCTTATGGCTGCCAGGCGTTTGGCATGTTCCGGAAAGACAATCCTGATTTTGACCCGGATAATCTGGCAAGCGTATGTTTCCCTGAAACTATTCAGCCTGAAATAACGCTCGACAGCGTTCCTGCGCCCGCCAGATCAACCTTGCCCTTATTAGAATGGTGCGAAGTGCCATCTGGCAGCCTGACCGTGATGCTTGAACGGGGCAACCATAAAATACGCGAGACGCTGCAAATCCCTGCATTTCATATGAGCAAATTCCCGATCACCAACGCGCAGTTTCAGGTGTTTGCTGAGGACGAAAACGGCTATCCTGATCCGGGCTGGTGGGATTTTTCAGAAGCAGCCATACACTGGCGAGATGAACACGGTGAAGCCCAGAATTCGAAGTTTCTTGGCGATGATCGCCCGCGTGAAACCGTAACCTGGTATGAAGCGATGGCCTTTTGCCGCTGGTTAGGCGCGCGCACTGGCCAAAATATCACTTTGCCCACGCGCCAACAGTGGATGCGCGCGGCTAAAGGTGATGAGGAGCGCGCTTATCCCTGGGGCAACGATTTCGCAACCTCGCTGTGCAATACATCAGAGTCCAAATTGCACCAAACTTCGCAGGTGATCCGTTTTGCCAAAGGCATGAGTCAGTTTGGCATCTACGATCTTTCTGGAAATGTTTGGGAATGGTGCTTGAATAATCACTACGAAGATATGGATATCACCTCTGATCGCCCGCGCGCGGTGCAGGGCGGTTCCTATATGAGTACCCACCAAAAGGCGCAAATCGGCTCTTTCATGCTGCTTGCGCCAGCGACCTGCTTCAGCAATATCGGCTTCCGCCTGGTGTTGAACCCCTAAAACAAACGCTTAAATCCATCTTTCAGGCTGTAAACAAACAGGGACATCATTCAAAGTGTGATGTCCCTGTGAGGTTTGGCTGTATATGGCGGCGTGGCGCTAGACCAGTTTGGCTTCCAGCGACATAGGTACCGCGGAAAGCGCCCTGGAAACAATGCAGGTTTCTTTAGTGGCTTCTGCGTGAGCGGCGAAATCTTCGGCGCTCAGGTTTGGCACTTCAGCTTCTGTGATCAGGTGAATGTGCGAAATTCCAAAGCCGCTTTCGCCTTTTTCGAGAGAGACTTGAGCGACAGTATGTACGCGTGTAGGGGTGAAACCGTTGTTGAACAAGCGCGCATTCAGCGCCATTGTGAAGCAGCCAGCGTGGGCTGCCCCTAACAGTTCTTCAGGGTTGGTTGCCGGGCCAGATTCAAACCGTGAAACAAAATTGAAGGGGCCATCATAGGCGCCGCTTTCCAGCTTGATATTGCCTTCGCCTTCTTTCAGTGTTCCTTGCCAAGTTGCTTCTGCACTACGAACTGGCATTGTTTTTCTCCTGATTTCTAAAATGACTGTGCGTGGAGGATAACGAATTTTGTTAGTTCCACCAACCCCACATCGTTACCCATTCATCATTAGAACGTTCTCTGGCTTCTTCTTCATCGTACTCAACACTTAGCCAGAGGATGCCTTTCAGCGCCGCTCGCCGTGTATCGCTGGATTCGTCAATAATCGCCGCAATCAGCGCGGGCATTGCATGTTCTTCCATAGACCACAGCGCTTCCGCTGCCGCATGCCACACATGGCTGTTCGGGTTGTTCAGCGCGCGTATCAGAATCGGGGCAGAAGAAGCGTCCCCGATCTGCCCCAGCGCGGTCGCTGCGGCATAACGCACAAAATCATTGGCATCATGGGTGAGCGCATCTTCAAGGCCATCTACCGCTGATGGTTCGCCGATGGTGCCGAGCGCTTCGGCTGCGGCATAACGCACGTAGCTGTTGCTATCGGCGGAAAGGGCCTCCAGTAATTCGGGAACTACGCTGGCATTGGTAATTGAGCCGAGCGCTTTGGCTGCTTCCCAGCGCACGAAGCTATTTTCATCGCCTAACAGCGCGCCAACCAAACTCGTTAGCACTTCTGGGCTGCCGATCATGCCCAGCGAACGGGCGGCGGCGCGGCGCACGTTGCGGCTGCGATCACCGAGCGCCTCAGTCAGGGCGGGGATAGCGGCGGTGCCTTTGCTGCTTAACGTCTGCGCGACAATCGCCCGTACTTCGGCATCTTTATGATGCAGCGCGTCAAGCAGGCCGTTCAAGACCCGGTCATCTTCAAGCTGAGATAGGCGAAAGGCGGCATATCGTGCTTTATGTTTATCTTCCCCTTTGAGATCATTGAGAAGCTGGTTTACAAGCGAAGAATCTGCCATTGATTACCGCTCCGTTCATTCACATTTGTCATGCGTGGCTACATTAAAAGTGTGAAATTCCGAAAACTTATAACTTAATTTGGTACTTGACATTATAGCACACCCGGCGTAATGTTTGATCACAAATCGTTTGTTGTCAAATCATTTGGGTACAAATGGAACAGCCAGAATTCCTCCAACTCGTCACCGAAATTCGCATGCATATGATGCGTATCATGAAGTCTCATGCAGCGTCAGCGGAAGAATATTTCCGTGATAAGAGCATCAACCGGGTTCAATATGGCGTAATGCGCATTTTGCAGCGTGAAAGCCATACGATCAGCGAGCTTAGTAAGTTAATGGTGCTCGATCCGTCAACGCTGGTGCCAATAGTGGATGATCTGGAGCATAAAGGTTTGCTGGAACGCAATAAAGACCCGCAGGATCGCCGCCGCACCCCGCTTTCGCTAACAGAGCAGGGCGCATCGCTTCTGGCATCGTGCAGCGACTGTATTCAAGAGGATCCGTTTTTTGAAAGCCTGAAGGCGTTGGATGACGCAAAGTTAATTTATCTGGCGGAAATTCTTCGGGAGGTAGTGCTGAACCTTCCTGCGGGGCAGAACATTTTGTGCGATGTTCACGGGCACATTTACAAGTCAGTCAGCGAACTTTCGAAGCCTTCGTAACACATTTCAGTTTCATTATCAGCCGCGCCTTCGTTTAACGGGGCTGCGGGTATAGAACCGGCCATGCTGGATCGCCGTAATAGATCGTGGCATTGATAGTCGTCAAAGGGGAGTAATATTGCAAGCTCAAGCGACGCAGCAGTGGGGAAAGAAGGGGCAATCTCAGCCCGGCAGCGCACGCCCGAATAGCTTAGGACGCGCGATAAAATATTTGGGGCATCAGCGCCAATATATGATTGTCGCGTATATTGCGCTGGTGGTGGCGGCGCTTGCGCAGCTTGCCGTTCCCCAATTAACACAATCCATGATTGACGCAGTTACGCACGGCGCGATTGCCAATACCATCCTTGATATGGAGGTGTTTGGCGTGCCTGCGCCTGATCTTGTCAAAGAGGCGGCAGCAGAACAGGCAGGCTTTAGCATTGCGCAGCTTCAGGAATTTCAGCAAACTTCGCTAACGCTGTTGACCAATGCCGCGCTAACAATCGTCATCTTTGCAGCTGTACGCGGTATTTTCTCGTTTGTGCAGGCGTATTACTCTGAGAAAATGTCTCAGGGCATCGCCTTTGATTTTCGCAACGAAATCTTCACGCGCTTGCAGCGGCTTTCCTTCAGCTATTATGACCGCAACCAAACCGGCCAGTTGATGATTCGCGCTACAGACGATGTTGAAAAAGTTCGCTTGTTCCTGGCGCAGGGGCTGGTGCTGGCGCTGCAAGCGCTGATCCTGCTGGTTGCCACGCTGCTCATACTCTTTTTGACCAACTGGCGGCTGACGTTGGTGGTGCTGCCGATTTTGCCGGCGGCATTGGTGTTGTTCGGAATCTTCGGCAAGGTTAGCCAGCCGCTGTTCATTGAGATTCAGATTCGGCTGTCAAAGCTAAACACCATCTTGCAGGAAAATCTGGCGGGCATTCGGGTGGTCAAAGCATTCACCCGCGAAAAGTATGAACAGGAACGCTTTACCGGGGCTTCGTTCAGCTTTTTTCAACAGCAGTTGAAGGTTGCGCGCACCTTTACCTTTCTGTTTCCGGTCATCTTTTTGATTGCACAGGTTGGGCAAGCCGCCATCCTCTACTTTGGAGGCCGGCAGATCATCGGCGGTACGCTGAATCTAGGCGAATATCAGAAATTCAGCCTGTACATGATCTATCTGTTTTTCCCATTAGGGCAGCTTGGCTTCATCATTTCGCTGATGGCGCAGGCCGGCGCTTCGGCCACCCGCGTGTTTGAAATTCTCGATGCCAAAAGCGATGTTTCCAACAGGCCGGACGCGATTGAACTGCCCGTGATTGAAGGCAAGGTTGAGTTCAAAAATGTGACCTTTCGCTACTTCAATTCTGGCGAATCAGTGCTTTCGGATGTGTCATTTGCAGTAGAGCCGGGGCAGACTGTTGCTTTGCTAGGGGGAACAGGCAGCGGCAAGACCACGATTATTAATCTGCTGCCGCGATTCTATGACGCCAGCGAAGGCGCGGTAGTGATTGATGGGCATGATGTTCGTGAGGTCACGCTGGACAGCTTGCGTTCGCAAATCGGCATCGTGCTTCAGGAAACCAACCTGTTTAGCGGCACCATTCGCGATAACATCGCTTTTGGCCGCCCTGAAGCGACCGATGAAGAGGTGATTGAGGCGGCAAAAGCGGCGGCAGCGCACGACTTTATCGTTACTTTTTCACAGGGCTACGATACGCCAGTGGGCGAGCGTGGCACCACGCTTTCGGGGGGGCAGAAGCAGCGCATTGCCATTGCCCGCGCATTGTTATTGAACCCGCATCTTCTGATTCTGGATGACTCAACCAGCAGTGTTGACCTGCTCACCGAATCTAAAATTCAGAAGGCGTTGGATAAGCTCATGAAGGGGCGCACCAGCTTCGTCATCGCCCAGCGAATCACGACCGTATTAAATGCGGATCAAATTCTGGTGTTGGATAAAGGCCGGATCGTGGCATCGGGCAAGCATCTTGACTTGATGGAAAACAGCCCGATCTATGCAGAAATTTATAACTCGCAGCTTGTAGGCGATGCTGAAGTTTCAGACGTTGAAGCCGGGCTGGTCGAGCTACAGCCGCAGGTTTAAGGGGAAGGAAATAAACCATCATGATGGGTGGGCTTGACGGCGGGCGCGTCTTATGGAAGGGGATACCAGCAAGGCCAGCAATTTTGGCCGCACAATGCTGCGTTTTGGCAAGTATTTCAGCAAATACTGGTATGGCCTGGCGCTAACGCTGGTATTGATTGTGGTCGCAACCTGGGCGCAGGTTACAGCGCCGGAATATATTGGCCAGGCTGTAGACTGCTACCTGTTTCCGCAAAATCCCGCAGATTGCTGGTACGCCACGATCACGCTGGATATGTCGGATGCGGATAAACTTGCAGGGCTAGGCGGCCTGGTGCTGCTGCTGATCGGATTGTTCATCGCTGGTTCTGTGTTTGTCGGGCTTAGCTTCTATACCATGACACTCACCGGCCAGCGCGTATTACTAAAAATACGTGAAGACCTGTTCAAAAAGCTGCAAAGCCAGACCATCGGCTATTACACTGAAAATGAGTCCGGCAATTTGATGAGCCGCGTGACCAGCGATACTGACACGATTCAGCAAGCCTTTAGCTATGCGTTGGTGAATGTGTTTAGCGGCATCCTGCTGATGGTATGGGTTGCCATCAAAATGTTCGGGATTAACGTGCCGTATGCGTTGGTCAGTCTGATCGTCACGCCTGTTATGCTGGTCGCGACCCTGTATTTTTCAGCACAAGCGCGTAAGGCCTTCCGCAAAAGCCGCCAGCAAATGGGCAACGTGAACGCCAATCTTCAAGAGTCGATTTCGGGTATGCGCGAAGTGCAAGCGTTCAATCGTGAAGATGAGACGATTGAGAGCTTCCGTCAGACCAATGCCGCCAACCGTGATGCTAACGTGCGCGCGGCAGCCTTTACCAGCGCTTTGAACCCTACGCTGGAGGCATTAGGTTTCGTGGCGCTGGCGATTGTAGTCCTTGTCGGTGGCTACGCCGTGCTGACCAACCAGCCAAACCTGCTTGCGGTGGATAACATCAGCATTGGCCCGATCACTATCTCGCTGGCAAGTACCGCCCTGACTCTAGGGATTGTGTTCGTATTCTTGCAATATGTTCAGCGTATTAACCAGCCAATCCAGCAGATCGCTGTATTGTGGACGAATATTCAGAGCGCGATTGCTGGCGGTGAACGCATTTTCGGCCTGCTGGATGCGCCAGTAGATATCGTAGATAAACCGAATGCCGAAACCATGCCGCAGATTGAAGGCAGGGTTGAATTTGACGATGTTGCTGTCTCGTATAAAGTGGGCGAGCGTGTCTTGAAGGGTGTCAGTTTCACCACTCAGCCGGGGCAAATGGTGGCCATCGTCGGCCCAACCGGCGCGGGCAAGACCACAATCATCAACCTGATCCCGCGTTTTTACGATGTGGACACTGGCTCGGTGAAAATTGATGGGCGCGACGTTCGCGATGTGACTATGGAAAGCCTGCGCGCGCAGATCGGCATCGTGCTTCAGGATACCTATCTGTTTAGCGATACTGTGATGAATAACATCCGCTTTGGCCGTTTAGGGGCAACCGATGAAGAGGTGATCGCCGCCGCAAAGCTGGTTAGCGCCGATACTTTCATCGAGCGTTTGCCAGAAGGCTATCAGACCGTGTTAGGCGAGCGGGGCAGCGGCTTAAGTCAGGGGCAGCGCCAGTTGATCGCCATCGCCAGGGTTGCTTTGATGAACCCGCGTATCCTGATTTTGGACGAAGCAACATCCAGCGTAGATACGCGCACCGAACGCCTGATTCAAAAGGCCTTTGAGCGCATTATGGAAGGTCGCACAACCTTTGTGATCGCCCATCGCCTCAGCACTATTCGTAACGCCGATATGGTCATGATGCTGCGTGACGGTCAGATCATCGAGCGCGGCACTCATGTATCGCTGCTGGCAGAGAAGGGCGCTTACTACGACCTGTATATGAGCCAGTTTCGCTATGAGGAGAAATTGGAAGCAGATCCGAACGCTGTCTCTAACCCGCTTCTCGCAAGCACCTAGAAAACTTGCGATATCAGCCCAAAACACCCACGCCTTTTCTGAATGAAAGGATGTGGGTGTTTTTATGTATTGGGTTATGGATCAGGAATGCTGCATGCCCATGACTCAGGCTCATTTACTTAGACACGGGGCGCAAATGGGTTCCACAAGACTCGCGAATGACCAATTCAGTAGGCAGAATAACCTGCCGCGTTTCCTGCGTTTTGCCCTCGATCAGGTCAAGTAAGATGGAAGCGGCTACAAACCCGCGTTCGTGTACCGGCAGATGCACGGTGCTTAACGTAGGCTTGGACTGCATCGCCGTTGGCAGGTCGTCAAAACCAATGACCGCAATATCTTCAGGCACCCGCAAGCCAGCTTCGTGTATCGCCTGAATCGCGCCGTGTGCCATCACGTCACTTGCCGCAAATATGGCATCCGGGTTTAATGGCAGCAGCTGCCCTTTGGTCATTTCATATCCGGTTTGATACCTGAATTGGCCATCTGCGATCAATGCTTCATCTACCGGCATGCCCGCTTTTTCCAGCGCCAAACGATACCCCAGCAGGCGATCTTGCCCGTCAGGATTGTTCAGCGCGCCGGTAATTGTGGCAATACGCCGCCGCCCGATGTCTATAAAATGCTTCACGGCATTTTCAGCGGCTTCAACATTATCTACCGTCACATAGCTGATCTCTGAATGGTAAGTTGTAGGCCGTTCTACCGTTACAAACGGAACTTTCATTCGCATCAGATGGGCGATCAGGGCATCATCGGTACGAATGGAGGCCAAAATCAGGCCATCCATCAGGCGGTTTTGCTGCAAGATACGGTTATAAAGCGTCTGTTCGTCGGCTTCTGAATTTCCCCACCACAACAGGGTGGCATAGTCGCGCGTATTCGTGACATCTACCACGCCTTGCAGCAAAGCAGGGAAATAGGCAGAGTCTTCAAATACCAGTTGGATAGAGGTTGGGATGACCACCCCGATCACCCGCGTTCTTCGCGTCACCAGTGTGCGGGCAGCCGGGTTTGGCGCATAATTTTCCTGCTGCACCACAGCCATCACCTTTTCACGGGTGCGCTGGCTTACATACGGCTCGTTGTTAATCACGCGCGAAACGGTGGAGCGAGACACACCGGCTTTGCGGGCAATATCCTCTAAGTTTAGATTTTTGGGGTTGGATCGAATTCGTTCAGAATTCATTATTGATAACCTGAATCTGGGAGCGCTCTCACGCTGATGATAACAATTCGTCCCCTGCTCATCAAGAAATGCTCACCCGCAGGTGCATTTGCACAAAAACAACCCCCTATTGCCCAAAATGCGAAATAATGCGCTGAAATAAAACCAGAGCATGGTATGTTTGGAAGCGCATAAATATAAATGGGGGGTGATCATCCCCGCCGATCATCTATATTCGGGCACCCGTCACAACACGGGCAGCGCCATGCGCTTTTAGCGTATCGTGAGCGGGTGTGATGACAAACCGGCACATGAAACCGGCTCGCTTGAATCCATCGCCCCTTTAAGGAACATTCATGAAAGAAATACGCCGGCTTAAGAAGGGAGATGAAGCCCTGATTGAGCGTATGCACAGCACCTTCTTTAGTGATGACTGGCAGCAGCTTAACACCGGTTTTTTGGATAACCCCCATAATTACCTGTACTACGCTTACGCGAACGGCGAAATTGGCGGCTTCCTGTTAGGGTATTGCCTGGAGCGCCCTGATACGCGGATACCGATGTTTTTCCTTTATGAAATTGAGGTGCTAGAGCCATTTCAGCGGCGTGGGTTGGGCGTGATGCTGCTTGAAGCATTCAAATCCGGTGTGTTAGCGGCAGGCGGCACTAATTACTTTGTGCTGACCAATGCCAGCAATCTTCCGGCGATGGGCATGTATGCCAAAGCGGGCGGCGTAAGCCAGCATTCTGATGTCGTGATGTTTGATTTTGACTTGTGATGAGCGTAGCTTCTCGCCGGTATGGTGCTGCATGATTGCCGGGAATACTGTTATCGCGGCGCGCTAAATATTGATGGATGGCGCTTCAACCCAGCTTAATTTGTATATCCACGAAATTGACAAATTCATAGCGCGCATGTTATCGTCAGCGTATCGCGTATAACAACTGAGATGACATTGGCGCGCCAACACCCGGACGTGTGGCGCTCAATGGGGGAAGCCGGTGTAAGTCCGGCGCTGTCGCGCAACGGTAACAGCCGCAAAATGCTGAAGCCCGAATACCCACCAATACGTCACTCGATCACCGCCTTCGCGCAAAAGGGGGTACGGGGCATGATAGGACAGTTCCTATTGACCCGCTTCCAAGCGGGTTTTCTTTTTCCCATACAAAACACTGGAAATGCCATTCCCGGCAGCGAGGCGCGCGCGCGATTTTTGTTTGTTGACCTTCGCGGTAAGGCCTTGTTAGGAGAGATGGTATGAAACACATAATTTTAGCGCTGTTAACGCTGCTGTTTGTATTCCCGGCTTTTGCCCAGGACGCAGGAAACCCGGCAGCCTGCGTTGAAAACTATGATGAAGCGGCGCGGTACTTCCCGGATACAGCGCAGGTAGCATATGCCAGCGGCTTCACGATTGACTATTACAGCAATTACAAAGTCGTCACAGTAAACGCGCCCTGGGCTGGCGCAGCCGAGCCATTCGTTTATGTGCTGGTGCAATGTGGCACACCTGTTCCCGCAGGTTATGAAGGCGAGCAGATTATCGAAGTGCCAGCCACCAGCGCAGTTTCTATGTCCACCACGTACCTATCGTCATTTGTCGAACTGGGATTGGTAGATCGGCTGGTGGCGCTGGATGAGATTGATTTTGCCTTTAGCCCCGAAGTGCGCGAGCGTATTGACTCTGGCGATATCGTTGAAATTGGCAGCGGCTCAACCGTCAATGTAGAGCAGGCGTTGGTATTAGAGCCGGGCGTAATCTTCACCTTCGCCAGTGGCAGCCCGGACTGGGATACGCATCCGGTATTGCTGGAAGCTGGCTTGAATGTGGTGATCAACAGCGATTATCTGGAATCTGATCCACTAGGGCGCGCGGAATGGGTGAAGTTTATTGCCGCCTTCTTCAACGCCGAAGCTGAAGCGAACGCCATTTTTGACGAAGTTGAAACGAACTATCACGAACTTGCTGAAATCGCTGTAGGCGCGGAAGTGCGCCCGACGGTGCTTGCTAACGCGATGTTTGGCGATACCTGGTACGTCTCTGGCGGCGGCAGCTATGCGGCGCAGTTGATCGCAGATGCGGGCGGTGATTATGTATGGGCAGATGATGCTTCTACGGGAAGCCTGCCGCTTTCCTTTGAAGAAGTCATTGATCAGGCGCTGGGTGCTGATGTCTGGCTGAATCCTAATTTCTGGTTCAGCCTTGCCGATGGCCTTGCCGAAGATGAACGCTATGCCGAATTTGCCGCGTTTGAAAATGGGCAGGTTTACAACAACAATGCGCGTACCAATGCCACCGGCGGCAACGACTATGGTGAAACCGGCGTGCTGCATCCTGAATTGATCCTTGCTGACCTGATCTACATCCTCCATCCTGATCTGCTGCCAGAACATGAACTGTTCTTCTATCAGCAGCTTCAGTAATTGATTGGGGCAGCGTAATTTCATAGTAGGGGCGGGGGTAATGCTTCGCCCCTACTTTCGACAGTTTCGATTAGAGACACCCTGCGGGGAATCTCTGCTTTCAAACCTCGTGTTTATTGGCAAGGGGTTAAGGCGAGAGGATTGGTAATGACCACACTTTCAGCAGAGCAGCGGGCGGAAAAAAGCCATGTAGCGGCTGTTGGGGCGCGTGAAGCCAAACTGCGCTTCTCACACCGCTGGCGCTGGGTTTTTATTGCGCTGCTGCTGCTGGTGACCGCTGCATTGGCTTTAAGCCTGTTTGTTGGCTCAGTCACGATCCCCGCGCAGGAAGTGCTTACAGCGCTGTTGGGCGGTGAAACCAGCCGCGCGGGTTGGACGAAGATTGTGCAGGATTATCGCGTGCCTAAGGCGCTCACTGCGCTGCTTTCGGGCGCGGCGCTGGCAACCGCTGGCCTGCTCATGCAAACCTTGTTCCGTAACCCTTTGGCCGATGCTTACGTGCTGGGCATCAGTTCAGGCGCGAGTTTGGGCGTGGCGCTGGTTGTGTTATCGGTGGGTGTAGGTACGACTACGCTGCTGGGCGCGATGGGCATTGCCGGTGATCTCGCTGTTGTCGTTGCGGCTACACTTGGCTCAACCGCCGTGTTGTTGATCGTTTTGCTGCTGGCGCGGCGCGTTCAAAATGTGACCACCCTGTTGATTCTCGGCTTGATGTTTGGCTACATCACCAGCGCTCTGGTTAGCCTGCTGGCGCATTTTGCCGCACCAGCGCAGCTGCGTTCGTTCAACAATTGGTCACAGGGAACTTTTGGCGATGTTACGCACGCGCAGCTGCCAATTTTCGCTTGCGTTATTCTGTTTGGTTTGCTCATCTCAGCGATCACAGCCAAGCCGCTGAATGCCATGCTGCTTGGCGAAGACTATGCCGCTAGTTTGGGCGTGAACCTGCGCCGCGTGCGTTACCTGACCATTTTGAGCACCGCGCTGCTGGCAGGCGTGGTGACTGCCTTTTGCGGCCCAATCGCCTTTTTAGGTATCGCGGTGCCGCATTTGTGCCGTTTGGCGCTGCGTACCAGCAGTCACAACGTGTTAATTCCAGCCAGCATTCTTTTAGGCGCATCCATCGCCCTGATTGCCGATCTCATCGCGCATATGCCCGACGCGCAAATTGTGCTTCCGTTGAATGCTGTGCTGGCATTGTTCGGCGCGCCAGTGGTGATCTGGGTTATTTTGCGTCAGCCCGGTTTGCGGGGTGCGATGTGAGCGTCCTTAGCGCTGCCGATCTGGCTATCGGCTTCTCTCATCCGGCGCAGCGTATTTTGCTGGATCGGCTCAATGTTTCGCTTGAGGCAGGAACTTTAGTCTGCTTACTTGGCCCCAATGGCGCGGGCAAAACGACGCTTCTGCGAACGCTGATCGGCCTTCTGCCACCGCTGCGCGGCACTGTTTGGTTGGATGGCGACGATATTCGCGCGCTTTCACGGCGTGATCTGGCGCAGCGCATCGGAATGGTGCTAACCGACCGGGTAGCCCCGGCGATGATGACGGTTCGTGAATTGATCTCGTTAGGTCGCCAACCGTACACCGGTTGGTTGGGAACACTCTCTGAACAAGACCGGAGCATTATTGATGATGTGCTGTTGGTCACCCACACGCAGGCGTTCGCTTCCCGGTTGGTTGCGGAATTGAGCGATGGCGAACGCCAGCGGGTATTCGTAGCGCGGGCGCTGGCACAACAGCCTCATTTGCTGGTGCTGGATGAACCAACAGCCTATCTTGACCTGCCGCATCGCGTTGAACTGATGACTCTTTTACAGCGGCTAACCCGCGATCAACGCCGCGCCGTCTTAGTTTCTACGCACGATCTCGATCTGGCGCTGCGTTTTGCCGATATTATCTGGTTGCTTGATGGGCGCGGCAGATTGATGGTCGGTTCGCCTCAGGAACTGGGCGCCAGCGGCGCGTTCTCCCGCGCGTTTGGCGCAGCCTTTGAACTCTACCAGCAGCACATACCGTAAAAAAAGGACGCTCTTGTGGAGCGCCCTTGTGTACCCGGTATCTGTACAGAGACAGCCGTTGTGCCTCTAGGCGCCGATCCCGGCGCGGATTTCGGCACGCAGCGGCTCGCTGAACATACGCTCAAAATTAAGCGCGGCGAAATCGTTAAGCCATTGTGCTGGCGTGATGTTGCCGTCATCCACATAGGTCACATCTAATGTTTCAATCAGGCGCCCCCGCTGAATGAAGGTGCGTGCGTGTACCATTTCCTGATCGCACACCGTTTCTGTACGTGTAAACACAGCGCGTTCGCCTTCAGGCACATCAGCGGCGGTGAACCCATCAGCCGCGGCAATATTCTCAAGCACGCTGCTACCGGCCACTGCGGCGGCGCCTGATGCGTCGCTAAATGCGTAGACGGCGAATCCGAACGATGAAACAGGCAGGTTGCTCAAATCGCATGTCCCATTATCCAGCAATAACGTAATCCCGAATTCGTAGCCGTTGTTTTCCAGCGCGGCGGCAGCATCCGATTGCAATTCTTCCGGCGTGGCTGCCACTACGTCGGCTAGGGTGCGAACGCCAGTTGCGTCCGAATCAATCGACAGTGGTTCAAGGCTTGCTTGCATCACCAGTCCTAATGCAGTTTCAAACGCGGTTTGATCAGCCGGGGCAGTATCTACAAAGGTAGTCTCCACTGTGGAAGGATCGGTGATGATCAGCACCGTTTGCAGGATAGTGCCGGGCGTGGTGGCGGTGTTAGGGTCGCGCAGTTGAATGTTTTCAACGGCCTCTTGCCCTTCTAAAACCTCGCCAAAGATGGTGTGCGCATAATCAAGATGCGGCGTAGGCACGGTGGTGATGAAGAATTGGCTGCCGTTGGTTCCCGGCCCTGCATTCGCCATTGCCAGCAAGCCCGGCCGGTCAAAATTCAGAAAGCCGACAAATTCATCAGCGAACGCATAACCTGGCCCGCCGCTGCCCGTACCGGTAGGGTCGCCGCCCTGCGCCATGAAACTTTCAATCACGCGGTGGAACGTGGTGTTATTGTAATAGCCGTTCTGCGCCAGAAACACAAAGTTATTCACGGTTTCTGGCGTCAGGGTTTCAAACAGGTCTATATAAATCGGGCCAGCGTCTGTGCAAAAAATAGCCCGGTAATCCACGCCTGCCTGTAAAACCTGTTCGGGCGCGGCATATTCGCGGGTTTCAGGCTCAGCGGCGGGAAGCGCAGCTTCGCATAATGCGGCGGGCGTTTGCGCCTGGGCAAAGGCCGCCCCGTGAAGCAGCAGAATCCCGGCGAGCGCAAGCGAAACAGCGGGTAAAACCTTGTGTCGTAAGTATGGCATCATGACCTCAATCATTTTTAGGTTGAGGCCTCATTCTACCATCATTACGCGGCGCTGTTATTGCGGTGCGAGATGGATCACCGTAGTGCTGAATGGCGCAAGGCTGGCAACGGGCATATAGCCGGAAAACCCGCCATCATCTTCTAGCCCGCCCAGTTCGCCCGCTTCCGATGCCTCGCCAAAGATCACCGATGCGGCAAAGCTGCCGCTTAAATGGCTGGCGCGTGCTTCGCAGTCTAAATCCGTCACCGGCTCATCCGAAAGGTTGATCAATACCAGCAGCAGCTCATCGCCGTTGTCGCGCAAAAACGAGTGTACTGAGCGGGCATTACAGTCAATTGTCGTGAAGGTTCCATGCTGTAGGGCAGGGTGAGCATTTCTCAGCGCGATCAGCTGGCGATAGTGGGTGAGCAGTGAAGCGGGATCGTCTGTTTGCGCCGATACCGAAATGCCATTCTCGCTGCCTTCGCCAAGCCGCTCCCAGGGATGGGCGGCGGTGGTGAAACCGGCTGTTGTTGGCGTATCGTCCCACTGCATCGGCGTGCGAATATACTCATCTGGCTTCTCGCCTTCCATGCCAATTTCTTCGCCGTAATACAGAAATGGAACGCCGGGGCCTAAGAGCAGCATAGAAGCGGCTGTTTTGGCGGCGTCTACATTGCCATTGAGCTGCGACATGATCCGATTCTGGTCGTGATTGGTCAGGAATATGCCGAACTGATTAGCAGGGTACAGATCAAAATCGCGCGTCGTGATTGAGGCTGCGCCCGCGCTTCGCTGGCTTTGCGCGCTCTGTAATAAGGCGTTCGCCAGCTCAAAATCAAAAGTCATATCTACTTCGCTGTCATCCACATAGTTATCGGCGTCAAATGTGCTGCTCCACACTTCGCCAACCGTCAGAGCTTGATCGTTTACGCTGTCAATAAAATCATCAAATGCGCTCAGCCATGCGTGTGTGGCCGGGGTGTTCACCTGGGTTTGTCCATCCTCAATCAGGTGCTTAACGGCGTCCATACGGAAGCCGTCAACGCCCACATCTTCCAGCCAGAAGCGAGCAATTTCGTAGAGCGCGGCGGTCACGTCAGGGTTATTCAGGTTTAGGTCAGGCATGCTTGAATCAAATACGCCGTAATAAAAGCGGTCGCCAAAGGGATGCCACACGGTTTGCCCGTCCGGCCCCCGGTAGTCGGGGTCATCATCTGCCCAGATATACCAGTCGGCAAATTCTGGATCGCCTGCTGCTGATGCCTGAAACCAGGGATGTTGGTTTGAGGTGTGGTTGATCACCAGATCGATAATGACGGCGATCCCGCGCTCATGGGCGGCGGCGATCAACGCGCGCATATCGTCCAGCGTGCCGTAATCTGGATCAATTTGCGTATAGTCACTCACGCCATAGCCGTGATAGGTGGGGGATACCGTCACTGGCATCAGCCAAATTCCCGTGATGCCAAGATCGTCCGTCGTATTCGGGTCGCCGTCATTCAGGTAGTCCAGCTTTTCAATGACTCCGCGCAGATCACCGATCCCGTCGCCGTCGCTGTCGTAAAAGCTGCGCACGAAAATCTCGTAAAAAACGCGATCATTCCACCACTGAACCGGCGCTGCGTTCTGTGCCGAAAGCGCGCGCGCGCTGAAGCTAAGCGTGATGAGCAGGAAGGCGAATAATCGAAAACGCATGATATGAACTCCAGAATTTTGGCTTAGCATATCACACCGTCAGATGGCTTGCTTCTAGAATCTGCCCTGGCGATGATCGCTAACGAGTTATGGAAACCATCTCTGCTGATTTTTTACGATATGAGCTAGAATCCCCCTTCAGGTACAATGCAGCTTCCTTTAAGGACTAACTGATCATGATCCCCGGTTCAAGGCACGACGCTGTTACCGTAAATTCAGATGGTAGCTCGATAAAGAAACTCATTGACGGTGTAAAAGTTCGGTATGCAATGACCCAGGCAGACGAACGGGGTACGTTGACCGAAGTGTATGACCCGCGTTGGGGCTTTGATAGCAGCCCGCTCGTATATGTTTATGATGTCACGATAAATCCCGGGGCGGCTAAGGGCTGGGTGAAGCATGAATTCCAGGATGATCGTCTGTTCATCCGTAAAGGATCGTGCAAAGTGGTGTTATATGATGATCGCCCTGATTCTCCGACCAACGGGTTAATCAATGAATTTGTGTTCACCGACTTCAATCGGGGCTTACTCTTAATTCCACGCCTGGTGTGGCATGGCATAGTGAACGTGAGCAATTCAGAAGTGATGTTCATGAATATGCCTACACAGCCTTATAACCACGCGCGGCCTGATAAGATTCGTCTGCCTGTAGAGAACGACTATATCCCTTATAAATTGATGGAACGCCATAACTGGTAACACAAAGCCGCCAACATGAAGCCAACCGTTACCGTCATCATTGCAACTTACAACTATAGCAATGTGCTCAAATACGCTCTGCAATCAGTTCTCTGGCAAACGTTTCAGGATTTTGAAGTATGGGTGATCGGTGATGCCTGTACGGACGACTCGGAGGCGGTTGTAGCCAGCTTTGGCGATGCCCGCATTCACTGGCATAACCTGCCTGAAAATTCTGGCAGTCAATCAATGCCAAACAATGTGGGCATCCAACGGGCGCAGGGGAAATATATTGCCTATTTAGGTCATGATGACCTCTGGTATCCAACGCATCTGCAATATCTGGTTGAGGCGATGGAGCGTGTTGAGGCGGATGTTGGTCATACGCTGCTCATGATGATGCGTACAGAAATTCCGTATCGCATGATCTATGGCATCACGCCCAGCGGCCAATATGAAGCGTTCACGCAAACGCCTCCATCTTCAATCATGCACCGGCGGGATATTGTTGAACAGATAGGCTGGTGGAAAGATTACCGGACGATGCGCGTGCCTCCAGATATTGAATTTGTTGCGCGCGCGGCGCTATCCGGCAAGAAATTTGTCTCGGTGCAGCAGCTTACAGTATTTAAATTTCCGGCAGCGATGCGGCGTAATTCCTATCGTGAAAGGCCTTCGCATGAGCAGGCGGCCTACGTTTTCCGTATCCAGAACGAGCCAGATTTACTGTATCGGGAAATGCTGGCATTGGTCAGCGAGCCGTATTATGCGCAGCGTGCCTTTCAGGTGAAATTTACGCCGCAACTGCATGTTAAGCCAGGGGAAATTGTCGCTGGCTACCGTGAAATTCGTGGGCTGGATGCGCAGCCATCTATCGAATCTTCCGCACAGGATGATCTGATAAGTTTGATGGCACAAAACCCGATAGACGATATTACGCCCGATCAGGATCGCAAATTCTTTTATGACCATCATATGTTCCCCGTAAATGGGGTGCTTCTAACCGATGGTTGGTATGGCGTTGAAAAAGATGGCTCAGGTCATGTATTTCGTTGGGTGAATACTGGCGCTCAATTTCTCGTAACAAATCCAGATGGCAAACCCAAGCTGCTTTCAATAGATGTACGCGCGGGATATGCGAACGAAGGCAGCCCGATCACCGTCTCGCTGGTGGCTGCTGATGGCGATGTAGTCGGAGAAGTTATTTTTGAAAGTCAGCAAACGATCAGTTTCGAGTTCACGCCGCCCCCTGTTGAAGCGGCGCTTTACACGCTGCAAGTGAGCAATAGCCTGAACCTGCCGCTTCCTACAGACCCGCGCATTCTCAATTTCGCGGTGAGTAAAATCAGGCTGTCAGCAGCGCCGCCCGTCAATATCAATCAGCGTGAGGTTTAGCTGGTATATTCCTTCAGCGCGGGCAGCACACGCTTCCCTAAAAGGTGAATCCCCGCCTCAGGATGAATGCCGTGCGGCGTGCCAAACTCAATCCGTGAAGCGCCCGCCGCAAATAGCGCTTCTGCCTGCCGGATGATATCTGCGCTGTCGCCCGAAAAGGCGAAACGCTCCAGTAAATCATCCGAGATCAGCGCGGCGGCGGCTTCATAATCCCCCTGATGGGTCAGCGTTTGAATCCGCTGTAGCCTGTCAGGCTCAACCTGTAGGGTGGGATCAAGCGGGGCTACCACCGGCAGATATTGTGCCGCTGCGCGTCGGGCTGCTGCTCGCGCCGCCTTGCGATCCTCATCTATGACCGTCACCGCCCCCATCACCACGCCCACCGCGCCTGAATGACGCTGCGCTTTCTGCTCGCCAACCGCGATATAAGCTTGAATTGTGGGAATCAGGTCAGGATTGCTTGATCCGCCAACCTTGACTTCATCGGCAATTTCCCCTGCAACTGCGCACAGTTTTGCCCCCCACGATCCGATCAGGATCGGCGGAAGCCGGTCAGGCAGCGGGTAGGGCGCGCGAACATGATCGGCCAGTGAATACACGTTTCCCCGATAGCCGCCGCTTGCGCCGCTGAGCAGGTAGCGAGTCACCTCCACCGCTTCGCGCACAGCCTGTATCGGCTCCGCTGGCTCTTGTATCCCCATATCCCCAAGCCATGCGCCGCGCGCGAAACCAAGATAGATGCCGCCCTGTGCCAGCTCTGCTAAAAGCGCGGCTTGCGCGGCAATATCTATCGGGTGAATACGGCTGGGGGGCAGCGCCGCCACGCCGATGCGGGCTTGGGTGATATGCGGCGCCATCAGCAGCAGCGCCGCGAAAGCGGGATGATAGGGCGCGTCACAGTACACCGAAACGCGGTCAAAGGCATAGCCATTCACCAGCTTTGCCAAAGCGATATACTGCGCGGCGCTCTTGTCTGTTTGAAAAGCGATGCTTATTTCGCGGCGGCTCAAGTCAAGTCCTCAGCGTTCAGGGTGCGGGTGCCGATGCGCTCAATCCGCATGATTAACCGTTCTTCAGGGTCAGGGCAGGCGACCAGCGACTCGGTTTCCAGCCAGTCGTTCGCGTTAAGCTGGCGCTGTTTGGCCGCCAGCAAGGGTAACACTGAACTCAGCGCGTAAATGCAAAAATGCTGGCCGTCAGGGATTCGCAGCTTGCTGCTTTCGGTGAGTTCAAAATAGTCGCCCACCTTCATCCCGCACACAGATCGGCCTTCAATACGCTCTACCGTGACGCGCAGATCGTATAAGCGCATCGGTTGGCTCATCTTCGCCTCCGTCACTTGAAATAGGGAAGCACATCGCGGCCTAATACCTCAATCGCTTCCAGCGGGTCTGCGCCTAAAGGCGGGCCAAAGCTCAGGTGGCGAACCCCCTGCGCGACCAGCGGCTCAAGCCGTTTGATGATATCTTGTGGGCTGCCCACAACCCCGATTTTGAGCATCTCCGGCGTGACCATCTGCGCCGCGCGCGGCAGATCGTTATCGCTCATCGCTGCCCGTTCTATCGGCTGGAAATCCGCTTGTGTCACCCCTAGCCGATCCCAGATCAGCGGGCTAAGCGCGTGGCCGTAATAGGCGATTTTCTGGCGCAGCGCCATTTCTGCGGCGCGGCGGTCTTTTGCGACCGATACCCAGATGCACGCCGCCAGATCAAGTTCTTCTAGCTGGCGCCCCGCTTCCTTCGCCCCCTGTGCGATCAACGGCTGTACCGTTTCATAATGCTCTGGCGGCAGCAGTAAAGGCAGCCCGCCATCGGCCACCATGCCTGTTAGCTTCAGCATTTGCGGCGAAAGCGCGCCAATATAGATCGGAATTTTCCTTGTGGGCGTGAACCGTAGGAAGGCTTCATCTGTCCAGCGCAGCAGCTCGCCCTGAAATTCGGCACGTTCCCCTGCAAACAGCTTTCGCAGCGCCGTGATCGTCTCTGCAACCAAGCGCATAGGCTTCACAGGGGTGATACCCACCCATTTCAGAAATTCCGCCGCGCCAGCAGAAATCCCTAAATTGAAGCGCCCGCCTGAAATTTCATCCAGCGTGGCTGCCATCATCGCCATTTCTGCGGGATGCAAGGTGTAAGGGTTAACGATGCAGGTGCCTAATTCAATGCGCCGGGTGGCGGCGGCGCAGGCCGTCAAAATTACCGGCGCGCTCCGTAAAAACAGATCATCGCTCACCCAGAATTGATCGAATCCCGCTGCTTCTGCCGCCTGTGCCAGCGCTGTATAGTCGCGCGTGGGCAGATCATTGTTGAAACGCAGGCTGAACTTCACGGCGCGCTTCCGATAACCGCGTCTACTTCAATTTCAACCATGTGCTCCGGATCGATCAGCTTGCTCACTTCAACCATCGTTGTGACCGGCAGTACATGCTTGAAATAGCGGGAATAAGCGTGCCCAACTTCTTCCCAGCGTGAAATATCGGTCACAAACATGCGCACGCGCACCACATCTTGCAGGTTTGCCCCTGCCGCCAGCAGCGCCCGCTCGATTTTCTGGAAAATGTAATCAGCTTGCTCGCCTGGATTGCCAGCCCCGATCACCTTTCCCGCTTCGTCGCTGGAAGTTGTGCCAGAGATATACACCAGATTGCCCACCCGAACCGCGCGCGAATAGCCGAGCTTCTTTTCCCACGGCGTGCCTGTAGAGATATTAGTGCGCCCGCTCATGCTTACTCCACAACGTATAACTGCTGGAAACCTGTAGTGAGTGGCTCGCCGCCATCAGGCCGTACCACAACGACATCTTCCACCCGCGATGACGCCTGGTGATATTGGGTGATGCTGGGTTCAATCGTGAACATCATGCCTTCTACCAGCGTCGTCTTGTTGCCTTTGGTCAGGAATGGCGGCTCATGAACGTCCATGCCGATGCCATGACCAAGCCGGTGGCGGAACAACTCGCCGTAGCCAGCATCTTCGATCACTTTGCGGGCGGCGGCGTCTACCGCTTCACAGGTGCTGCCAGCCTTGAGCGCGGCGATACCTGCGCGCTGGGATTCCATTACCAGATTGTATACCTTGATCTGCTCGTCAGAGGGCGCTCCAAAGCTGACCGTGCGCCCGTAGTCGTAACACCAACCCTGATATGCCGCGCCGAAATCAAACAGCACCGAAACCCCCGCATTCACGGGTCGCTTCCAGGTGGTGATGGGATCGCCCCAGATCAGCGGATGCTCTGGGCCTGAATTGTACAGTGAGGTCGTGAATGAAGGGCCTAGCCCGCCGTGCCTGCGAAGCTGATAATCCACTTCGCTTGCGATGTCCAGTTCAGTCATGCCTAATCGCAGATGGCTCAAAACGTCGCTGAATGCCGCTTCTGTGACCGCGCCTGCGCGCCGCATCGCCTCAATTTCTTCGGCACTTTTCACGGTACGCAGTTCGCGCATGATCTCCGTTGCTGAGATGAAGATCGCATCTGGCAGCAGCTTTTGAAGCTGAATCACCGTCTCTGCTTCTGCTTTGTCGCTAAGGGCAACGCGCGGCTTAGCGGGCAGCTTGAACTGCGCCAGAATATCACGCACCATCTGCGCCGGATCGTCCCAATCGCCCAGCACGCGGGTTTCCACGTTTTCTAAGCGGTTTAGCCCGCCAAACTCTGCGGTCATACGGGGCAGCGCCAGCACCGGCGCGCCTTTGGGGGAAAGCCACGCGCCTTCCAGCCATGCCCCCGGATGCAGCGTCACCCCAAAATTCGGGAAGCTGCGGGGCACGCCGATCAAAAATTGCAGATCGGTGGCGATTGGCAGAAAGGCGACATCAGCTTTTTCACCCAGTTTTTCCTGAAACTGCTGGATGCGGCTGTTAAAATCCATGAGGTTGGTACCCTTTTATGGCAGAATGATAGCTGAGAAATAACACGCGCGTAGAGAAGTGTCAACGCGGTGGGTCTATTTCCATCCGCTTAAATATTACAATCGTAAACTTGCTGCGTTAATCTTTTGACCGCAATTTAACAGTTCGTTACAATTGCTCTTTGCCATCGTAAAGTTATCTTGTTAGTAGGAGAGTGCTTCATGAAATTGCTGCGATTTTTGGCAATTCTGCTGGCTATTGCCATGCTGGCGACATCATTTGCAAGCGCGCAAGAAGAACGTGTCCTTGTCATCGGGCACGCCGAAAGTACCGACTCGCTTGACCCTGCGCGTGGTTATACCCAAACTACTGGCGTGATACATCGCGCGCTCTATGAAACACTGGTCACTTTCCCGGATGACAGCGCGGCTGAAATTCTGCCGATGCTTGCCACCGACTGGACGATTTCCGATGATGGTTTGAGCTACACCTTCAACCTGAACCCTGCCGCTGTCTTTTCGGATGGCAGCCCCGTCACGGCGGAAGATGTGGTCTATTCCGTCAACCGTCTGAAGAATATTCAGGGCAGCCCGTCTTTCCTCGCGGCAATCATTGCCGATGTGGTGGCTGACGATGCCGATACCGTAACCTTCACCCTCTCTGATGTGAGTCCTGCTTTCCTTGCCAACCTTGCCAATACTGCCTTTGGGATCACAAATTCAGAAGTAGTGACCGCTAACGGTGGCAGCGCGGCCGAAGATGCTGCAACTACTGATGCTGCGCTCGATTTCCTGAACAGCAATTCGGCTGGCTCTGGCCCGTACATTCTGGAAAGTTGGGAGCCACAGGTCGAAACCGTGCTGGTTCGCAACGAGAACTATTACGGCGACGCCCCGTATTTTGATCGTGTTATCATCACCAATATTCCCGAACCCGCCACGCAGAAGGTGGCGCTGGAATCAGGCGAAATTGATCTGGCTCTTGACCTGACTTCGGATCAGATTGCGCCGCTGGAAGGCAACCCCAATATAACGATCTTCCGTGGCCCCGGTAATATTGTCCACTTCCTGCTCATGAACGCGAACCCGGATATTGGCGGCCCGATGGCTGACCCACTGGTGCAGCGTGCCGTGCGCATGGCGCTGGATTATCCCGGCTATGCCGCTCTATGGGGTGGTGTGCAGCCTGGCAGCATGATGTTCTACGGCAACGCATACTCTTTCGCGCCAGAGCAGGGCGTTCAGCGTGATCTGGATGGCGCCCGCGCGCTGTTGGCTGAAGCCGGTTACGCGGATGGATTCGATATCACCCTCGAATACCCGACCTTTACCTTCCAGGGCGTGAACATGGATACCAACGCCCAGAAGATTCAGGCAGACCTTGCTGAAATCGGCATTAACGTGACCCTCGCGCCTGCTGAACTTCAGGTGGCGCTGGAAAGCTACCGTACCGGTCAGGAAGGCTTTGGTTACTGGTTCTGGGGCCCTGACGTGCTCGACCCGATTGACTTCCTCTCGTTCCTGCCCGGCGGTAAAGTGGCTGATGAGCGTGCGCTGTGGACGCCAGACGTTGCCTCTGAGGAACTGAACGCGATGGTTGCTGAAGCGCGTATCGCCACCGATCCCGCAGCCCGTGAAGAATTGTTTACGCAACTTCAGGCCTACACGCTTGAAAACAGCCCCTGGGCGCCGTTCATCCAACCAGATGTACAAACTGCCCTCGCTGCTGACCTTCAGGGGTATGTCTGGCATCCGCAGTGGCTGCTTGACGTAGCGCTGCTAAGCCGCGCGGAATAAGCATTGTTCTTGTGCGAGAGGGCAAAGCAGTCGCCCTCTCGCGCCTTTTTCACCGTTTGACCTGATCAGAAAAGCGTATCTATGTCGCTTGCGCAGTACGCCCTTCGACGTATCCTGCTAATCATCCCATTACTGATTGGGATCACTTTTGTATCGTTTCTCATTGCCAACGCGATACCCGCTGACCCGATCAATACCAACCTGCCGCCTAGCCAGTTGAACAACGAAGCAATCGTCGCTGCATTTCGCGCTGAGTGGGGGCTGGATAAACCGCCCATTGAGCAGTATTTCACCTATCTTGGCAATCTGCTTCAAGGGAATCTCGGCCGCTCGATCAAAACCCGTCAGCCGGTTGCCGAAGATATCGCCAAGTTCCTTCCAGCAACTATCGAGCTGGCAACTGTAGCCACCGTTTTCGGCATTTTTATCGGCGTTGGGCTGGGCATCGTCTCGGCTGTATGGCGCAATCGCCCGATAGACTTTATCGCGCGCGCGGTTGCCGTGATCGGCGTGAGTGTGCCTGTCTTTGTGCTGGCGCTGCTATTCCTGAGCGTGTTTCATGCCCAGTTAGGAATTGCTGCCGGGCCGGGACGGCTAACGGTAACTTTACGCGACCCTCCAACAGTGACAGGCTTGTTCACGGTAGACAGCCTGCTTGCCGGGCGGCCCGATCTTTTCCTTGATGCGGCTTCTCACCTGATCTTGCCCGGTCTGGTGCTGGCGCTTTATATCGCTGGCTTGATCAGCCGCGTAACGCGCTCTTCGATGCTCGAAATCTTGAGCATGGATTACATGCGTACCGCGCGATCTAAAGGGGTGCGCGAAAGCATCGTGGTGATGAAGCACGGCTTGCGCAACGCTATGCTTCCAATTGTGACCGTGATCGGGCTGTCTTATGGCAATTTGCTGGCAGGTGCCGTCTTAACAGAATCTATTTTCGCGTGGCCGGGCATTGGCCGTTATATGTTCCGCGCCTCCACATCTCAGGATTTTCCGGCCATTATGGGCGTAAGCCTGCTGATCGCATTTATCTACGTGGTGGTTAATTTTGTCGTCGACATCCTCTACTATTTCCTCGATCCGCGTATCCGGCTCTCGTGAGCGGATCGCCGGATTAGGAAACATTCTACGGCGCAATCCGCTGCTGCTGATTGGCCTGATCGTCGTCATCGCCTGGGTACTGGGCGCATTGGCCGCGCCGCTTCTTGCGCCATTTCAGCCGCTTCAGCAGAATGTAGCCGAGCGCTTACAGCCGCCTGGCAGCCCGAATCACCTTTGGGGCACGGATGAGCTTGGCCGTGATATTTATTCGCGGGTTCTCTATGGCGGCAGAATCACCATTCCAGCGAGTTTGCTGGTGATTGTCTTTGGCAGCGTGATTGGCAGTGTGGTTGGCGCTGTAGCCGGATATTTGGGCGGCTTCTACGATGAATTGCTGATGCGCCTGACAGAGCTGTTTATGGCCTTTCCGACCATCATTCTGGCGATGGCTGTTTCCTCTGCGCTAGGGCCAAGTATACAGAATGCGATTCTCGCCTTAGTGGTAGTTTGGTGGCCATCTTATGCCCGTATGATGCGCGGTCTGGTGATCAAAGCTAAGACGAACGATTACGTTGAGGCGGCGCAGTGTTTGGGCGCGTCACGATTTTACTTGCTCTGGAAAACAATCGTCCCGAACTGCTTATCACCCATGCTGGTGATGACTACGCTGGATGTTGGCAATGCCGTTCTCACATTTGCAGGTTTGAGCTTCCTTGGGCTGGGGCCAGAACCCGCCTCGCCAGAATGGGGGCGTATGGTCGCCGTCGGCATTGACTACTTTGATCAGTGGTGGATGTGGCTCTATCCCGGCGCGGCGATTGCTTTCCTCGTCATCGCCTTCAATTTCATTGGCGACGGCCTGCGCGATATCCTCGATCCCCGTATGCGCTAAATGCATAGAGAAGGGCGCTTCATGGCGCCCTGTGCGGCGCATTCAGAAAATGCCCGCAAGATGCGTTGGGCGGACATGATATTTTTTCTCCAATGAGCCATCGTCAGCGCCGGGGCATCAGGGTGATGCTGCTTTCCTAACCCCACCGATAACCTGAGATCAGTTTCAAATGCGGCTCATACTTGTGCTCTGAACCAAACGCTTGCCCCGTTTCCAACTTCTGGATCGCCTGCCTCGGCGCCCCGCGCGCTGTTGAATCTGCTTTATATGATGAATCGCCTGAAGATGATGACATCTATCACTCGCGACCAGAATCCACGCACTATACGATCACGTTATTGCAAATGCGTTGCAGTAGCAGGAATTATCGCGGATGTCATTTTCTGATCGGGCGTTGGAAGCACTTCGTGATGCAGGGGGGCGTATCACCGTACAGCGTCAACTGATCGTTGATGTGCTGAGCGCTTCTCAGGAACTGGTGGATGCGGAAACCCTGTATCAGGTTTCCCGCCAATACGATCATACAGTGAGTCTGGCGACCATATACCGCACGCTTGCCGCGCTGGAGTCTGTTGGGCTTGTGCGCCCTTACTATATTTCTTCTGAACACAGCCACAAATATATCGAACTCGTGAAGCCTGACCAGTACCATTTTACCTGCCAGCGATGCCATCAAATCATCAGCTTTTCATCTCCACTGGTTGCTCATCTCAAAGAAGAACTGGAACAGGATTTACAGGTACAGGTGATGACTACATGCCTTTGCGTCAGCGGTCTTTGCCCCGATTGCAGAAATATGCAGTCGGCTAAATAAGGGATAACAAACAGATGTCGAGTACATACACGTTAGATCAACTGCTCCCCGGTCAATCGGGACGAGTCACCAGGGTGGGCGGGGAAGGCGCGTTACGCCGTCGCCTTATGGATATGGGGCTGGTGGCTGGCGTTGACGTTATGCTGCTGAAGCGCGCGCCGCTTGGAGATCCGCTTGAATACAAACTGCGCGGCTATCACCTTTCACTGCGTAAATCTGAAGCGCAAACGATACAGGTAGATTTGCAATGACAGCCCAAAGCGATCTTTCCCCATCACGTGGCCTGCTGCCGTTGAGTTTAGCGTCGCCGGGGCAAAGCCTGCGGATAGTAGAAATTCAACAACGTGAATCTGTTCGTCAACGTCTGGCCGCGCTCGGCCTGTCGCGCGGCGCGTCCATCAGAATTTTGCAATCCAATCCGGGGTCGCCGCTGATTGTGGCGGTAAAGAGTGATTCTCGCCTCGTGATCGGGCTGGGCACAGCCCACCATATTCTAGTCACACAGGAACAGTAGATGTGTTATGGCTGCTCAAACCCTGACTATCGCGCTTGCCGGCAACCCTAACGTTGGGAAAAGCACGTTGTTTAATGCTTTGACCGGATCGCGCCAGCATGTTGGCAACTGGCCCGGTAAAACTGTCGAGAAAAAAGAGGGATTTTTCCAGCTTGGGGGCTGGAATACACAGGTTGTTGATTTACCGGGAACATACAGTCTTGCCGCATTTTCGGTTGAAGAACGCATAGCCCGTGACTATGTTATTCAGGAACATCCTGATGTGGTGGTCGCTGTCGTTGATGCCTCTAACCTTGAGCGTAATCTTTATCTGGTCACCCAATTTATCGAGCTGGAAATGCCGCTTATCCTTGTGCTGAATATGAGCGATATGGCGCACAATCGCGGCATCAGGATTGACCCAAAACAACTGTCGGTTGCGCTTGGCGGCACGCCAGTTGTGGAGACGGTTGGAAGTCGTGGCACTGGCCTTGAGGCGCTTAAAGCGACGCTTGAACGGGTGATCAAGCAAGGGCAGTCAGCGCCAGCAGTACAGCTTGATTATGGCGAAGAACTCGAAGCGGAACTTTCCAAGCTTGAGGCGGAGATCGCATCTGTCGGCGCGCTTGCCGAACAGGGAAAGCCCCGTTGGTTGGCGCTAAAACTGCTTGAAAACGATGCGGAAGTGGTTGCCGCAGTACGTAAAATGGGGTGTTCCTCCCTGCTGGACGCCGCCAGCGAAATGATAGACCGTATCACCGAGTCATCGGGCGAAGATCCGGAAACTTTGATCACTAGCGCGCGTTACAGTTTTGTGGCTCGCACCGTAAGCGGCGCGGTCACCCGTCCAGAAACCTTCATGCGAACACGCTCAGATCGGGTAGACAGCATTGTTACCCACAAAATCTGGGGGCTGCCAATTTTCCTGGCCATGATGTGGCTGGTTTTCCAACTGACCGCAAATGTCAGCGCCCCCTATCTGGATTGGACTGACAGCCTGATCAACGGGCCGCTGGCACGCGGCATTCAGGCGCTGCTGATGCTGTTCGGCCTTCATGGCACATGGGTCGAGTCTTTAGTCATTGACGGTATCGTCGCTGGTGTTGGGGGGGTACTAGTCTTTGTGCCCGTGCTGTTATTTCTGTACACCGCGATTGCCGTGCTCGAAGATTCTGGCTATATGGCGCGCGCTGCTTTTGTGATGGATCGGCTGATGCGCTCCATCGGGTTGAATGGCAAAAGCTTTCTGCCGCTGCTGATCGGCTTCGGTTGTACGGTGCCTGCTGTGTATGCAACCCGCACGCTTGAACACGAAAATGATCGTAAATTGACAGCGTTCATCGCCACTTTCATGAGTTGTGGCGCGCGCTTGCCTGTATACGCCATTTTCGGCGCGGCATTTTTCGGCGCGGCAGCGGGTAATCTGGTGTTTAGCTTATATATTCTTGGCATTCTGATCGCGCTTGCCACTGGTATCGTCGCCAAGCGCACCATTTACCGTAATGCCCCGCCTCAGCCGTTCGTGCTGGAGCTTCCGCCTTATCGTATGCCCACGCCGCGCAATCTTGTTACCCATGTATGGGAACGGACGAGTGGTTTTGTCCGCAAAGCCGCTACCGTCATCCTCAGTTGCTCAATCGCGATCTGGCTGTTAATGGCGATCCCTACGCATGCGGGCGTTGGCGAATTTAACGCCGTCGCTCCAGAAGACAGCTTGTTTGGGACGGTTAGCCAGGTGATCGCGCCGGTTTTCGCGCCCGCTGGCTTTGGCAACTGGCAGTCTGCTGGCTCGCTGCTTACTGGCTTTTTGGCAAAAGAAGTCATCATCGGCTCGATGAGCCAGATTTACGTTGGTGGATCTGAGGCGATCGCGTCTGAAGATGAAAACTTGCCAACATTAGGCGAAGAAATCTCCGGCATCGTCACATCCTTCGCACAGGCAACCGTGCTGACGGCTCAGGAATTTATCAATATCATCCCGCGAACCATCAATCTAATTCCAGTGTTCAGCGTGCCTGAGGCTCAGTTCCTGCCGGCGACTGAGGAAGAAGAAGATACCGGCCCGTTGTCGCAGGCGCTGATGAACAGCTTCACGCCGCTAGCCGCTGTTGCGTTCAATGTCTTTGTGCTGTTATACGTGCCTTGTATGGCAGCAACCACAGCAATGCGTCACGAGTTCGGCACACGGATGATGGCTTATCAGCTTGCTTACACCATCGTCATTGCCTGGGTTGCCGCAGTGCTGGTCTATCAAATCGGCAGTTTGCTGGGAATAGGAACCGCGTAATGGCGAGCATACTCAGTCAGGTTCTTGCCCGATTTGACAATGCTAATGAACCGCTGATCCTTGCGGCGATGGCGCGCGATCTGGAAATTGATACTGGCACGCTGCAAAGCATGATTGATTACTGGGTTCGTAAAGGTGAACTCAGGGTAGTAAGCGAGTGTGGCGCTTCATGCGCCTCATGTTACGGCAGCAGCGGATGCCCCTTTGTGATGTCCATGCCCCTGATGGTGGAGCGTGTTCGCAAATAAACTGCCAATAGTGGATGCGAATGTAAGTGAAGTGCTGAGCGGGGATGTAAGACGATGGCTCCTTTAAAAGTTCTGGTCGCTGATGATCACTGTCTGTTTAGACAAGGCTTGATCAGCCTGATGAAGACGCGCGCCGACCTTGTGCGCGTGGTGGGCGAAGCTTCCTCAGGGCGGGAAGCGCTGGAGATGACCGCAAAACTTCAGCCGGATGTTGTGCTCATGGATATCAATATGCCTGATGGCAACGGACTGGAAGCGACCGCCTGCATTCATGAAAAATTCCCTGGTGTTACGGTGGTCATGCTGACGGCTTCTGAAACTGAAAACGATCTGTATCAGGCTATCCGCCTGGGCGCTTCCGGCTATCTTCTTAAAGATTTAGATGCTGATGAGCTTTTCGATCTGCTGCGCGGGGTTGAAGGTAAGGAAATCATCATGACCCGCGCGATGGGCGCGCGCCTTCTGCGTGCGGTTGCTGCCCCTTCGCATGGGCAGAATGGCGGCAGCCTGCTGACTCAACGTGAGCTGGAAGTTTTGAAGCTCGTCGCTCGTGGCGCCAGCAACGCCGAAATCGCCGATACGCTAATCATCTCGATCAATACTGTCAAAGTTCACCTGCGGAATATTCTGGATAAGCTGCGGTTAGATAACCGTACCCAGGCAGCCGCATATGCGCTACGTTGCGGGCTGGTTACTGCGCCCGCGGAAAATGGGTAAAACGAATCATGGATAATGAATGCTGGACTGAACAACTCTTTGCGCATCAACTTGCTTATAGCTTCCTGAGCAAGACGCTCTATGAAGCGCCAACATCCGAATTTATATGCCTGTTGGCTGAACAGGAACTATTGCAAGACTGGCCGCTAGAAGATGATGGCGATGCAACCCGGTCTGGGCTTGCGCTGCTGCAAGGGTATTGTGATCAATGGGATGAGTCCCAATTGGCTGCGCTTAATGAAGACTATGCGCGCTTATTTGGCGGCGCGGCAGCGCTTCTTGCGCATCCCTGGGAATCTGTGTACAGAAGTCAGGATCATCTCGTCTTTGAAGAACAAACACTGCAAGTGCGGCAGTCATTTCAGCGTTACGGGATGCCGATTCCCAAACTGCATATCGAACCCGACGATCATATCGGGTTGGAGCTGCGCTTTATTGCCTATCTGTGCAGCGCAGGACTGAACTCGCTAGGGCAAAATCAGGTTGAGCAGTTTCATCAGGCGCAGCAGGGAATCCAGCAATTCTTGCGGGAACATCTGCTGCAATGGGCAAACGAGTTTCTAGACAAAGTTAGCGAGCATGCCCGTACCGGTTATTATCGCGGGTTGGCATCTTTGACGCGAGGAAGCCTTATCTACAGCGCGCGCGTTTTTGATGCGGTGAAGGAATTGCCCGCCTCATGAATATCATTACGCTTGCACTCGCTGCTGAAAAGCTGGCAGCAGGCGGCGTGAGCGCGGCGGTCGTTCCTGTGCCGCAAAACTGCCTGAATATACGGGACAAAGCTGCCAACTGTGATCTGTGTATCCAAACCTGTCCGGTGGCAGCGATAACCCTTGAGCCAGACATACAGGTTGATCCAGATACCTGTATCAATTGCGGCTTGTGTTTGCATGATTGCCCGACAGGGGTGTTTCAGGGTGATGATGGCGCACAGCGATTGCTGCATTGCGCGCTTCAACTTGCAGATCGCGAAGTGATTGAACTGGCCTGCAAGTATCATCCAGCCCCTAAAGAGGGCAAGCATCGCGTTGATGGCGTTTTGATCACCGATAACTGCCTGTCCGCGCTCGGCGTTTCGGCTTATCAAGGGTTGTTTGCCGCAGGCGTGAAAAAGTTGATCGTTCGGCTTGATAACTGCGCCGAATGTTCGATGGGGGCGCTGCGCGGCAAAATCGAGACCACGCTGGATCAGGCTGCCCAATTCGATGGCTTTGATGGACGGACGCTCATCAAAGAAACGGAAAAGCCATCTGGGCGGCTTAAAGCTCGCCCGGTTTACTCAATCAAACATCCGCCAATTTCGCGGAGGGCGCTGCTGCGTAAGGTCACCATGCAGGATGACGGCGAAGCCCATCCACTGGTGACAGCATTCCAGCCTCTGGACGATGGCAGCGCTGTGCCTCAAGAACGACGGCGGCTGTTAGCGGCGCTGCGGGCGCGCAAGCAGGTGGATAGCGGTCGCCTGATGCCAGAGCGCGACTTTACGAAACTGCGTATTAATGACGTCTGCACGGCTTGCGGCACCTGTGTCCGTGTTTGCCCGACTGAAGCGCTGGGGTTTTATGAATCAGAGTCAGCTTTCGCAATCACCTTTTCCACTGCTGATTGTGTCAACTGTGGGATTTGTATTCACCTGTGCGAAGCCCGCGCCATTGAACGCAGCGGCACGCCTACCGTCGCTGAGGCTCTCGATCAAAGCCCCGTCACGCTGCACACGGGCGCGCTAAAACGCTGCCAGAAATGTCATGTTGTTTTCAAAGGGGAGGGCGATTACTGCCCAACATGTAGCTTTCGCCGCAAAAACCCTTTCGGATACCGCCGTAACCCGCTTGAAAATCACACAAACAACGCTTAGCGGCCGCCTGCCAGCGTTATAGGCATAACACATAAGTAGGGATGTGCCCCCAAAAAAGCGGCTGCACAATTTTGCGCAGCCGCTTTTTCATGGAGTGTAATGCCTTAATTCAGATTAAATGCCGACGCGCACCATTGAAGCGTAGAACAGGAAACGCCCTAACACTTCTGATACCAGCACCAGCGTGAACGCAATGACCGCTAAATTGCCCAGCACGCGAACGCTGCCGTTACTTGATGCCATCCGGTAAAGGAAGACTGCGAACACGCCCGCGCCGAGGAATATCAGCACCAACCGCAGTACAAACAGCAGGCCATATTCCGAGAACAGCACATCTAAACTGTCTGACGCCGCATTTGTTGGGTTGGTTGCCAGTGCCGCCAGATACAGCGGAATGACGATGAATTGCATGCCCAGCAGCACAACCGAGATCAGCGCGATCCATTTCAGCGTCGTCGCCAGCATAGTATATTGCGTGTTTCCCTGATCGGCACTCTTGCGGCGAAGATTCCAGTAATTGATGACCAGCGCCGCGCCGATTGCCAGACTGCCCAGCAGGAAGGCGGTGATGAAGAATGAAACGGTGGTTAGCGGCGTATTCCATGCCGGGACGGTCGCGATCTGGTAGACCATCGAAATTGCGTAAACCAGAACCAGACCAACTGCCGCGCCAATCAGCGCCAGCGCGTTACGCAGCGTTGAGCTGCCAATTTTACGCCATTGCAGCAGGGCGAATACCGCGCCGATGCCGCTGAACGCGAGCGATAGGATGATTTCCCTGCTCAGCCATGATGTGCCGAAATGGGCAATGGCATACGGAGCGTTCATAGGGTTTCCAAGGTGAAGCAGGCTCAGGATGATGCCTAGCGCAACTGCTGGCCCAATTGCAAGCAGCGCGTAATCACTGAGCTTGTCAGCTTCCTTGCTTCCATAGCGCCGTGCTGCAAAAAAGTGAATGCCGCCAAGGATAACGAACGAGCCGACTGCCAATTGCATGACAATGGTGAAAACGATCAGTGGCCATTCAGAGAACATGATTACACTTCCTCCGGGTTAGCAAGCTCACCAGTCCCGACTGGTGCAGAATTACGGTGGGGCGTGATGACCAGTGACGGATTGGTGTAGCTGGCGCTGGGCAGCGGCGCAACTTCGCTGACGGTGCCGTATAGGGCTTGAAGTTCTTCAAGCTCGCCAAACTTCAGCGCGCGGGTAGGGCATGCGGCAACGCAGGATGGTACGCCGCCTTGGGAAACAGTTTCATAGCAGAAGTTGCACTTGGTCATCACCCCGCGTTTGGCATCAAACTGTGGCGCAGAATACGGGCACGCCCATTCGCAATAGCGGCACCCGATGCAGCGTGACTCGTCAATCATGACCACGCCATCTTCATTCTTGGTGATCGCTTCGGTCGGGCAGTTCGGCAGGCATTCTGGGCTGGAGCAGTGATTGCAGGCAACCGAGACATAGTAGCTGGAGATGTTCTGGGTATACGTGCCATCGTTGTGTACTGCCCATTCGCCGTCGCCAAATTCCGCGACCCGGCGCCATGTAACGCCTACATCAAGATCCCATTTGTCCTTGCAGGCGATCTGGCAGGCTTTGCAGCCTGTGCAGAGGTTAGAGTCAAAGTAAAACGCGTATTGTTTAGCCATTGTGATAACCTATGCTTTCTCGACCTGAACCAGATTGGTGTGTTGGGGATTACCCTTAGCCAATGGTGACGGACGATAGAGGGTGAGAATGTTTGCGCTGCCGTTCTGGTCAACGCCGTTAGCGTCAGGCGTATACCACGCCCCCTGCGGCAGCGAAGTGACGCCCGGCATGATCCGATTCGTAACTTTCGCTGGCACTCTCGTGCGGCCGCGATCGTTGAAGACATACACGTAATCGCCGTGTTCAATGCCGCGCGCGCTGGCGTCAATCGGGTTTATCCACAGTTCCTGTGGTGCTGCTTCCTTTAGCCACTCCACATTGCCATAAGAGGAATGCGTGCGCTGCTTGTAGTGGTGCGTAATCATCTGTAGCGGGTAGCGCTCGCGATTTGGATCTTCAAGCCCGTCCCATGTAGGCGTATACATCGGCAATGCCGAAATCACATCACCTTCGGGGAGTTCCCATGTCTGGCTCTTTTCGTGCAGTCTTGGTGAGAAAATTTCGATCAGACCCGACGGAGTTGGAAGCGGGTTAGCAACCGGATCGTCACGGAACGACTTCAACGCAATTGATGGAGAGCCCGGATTGGTTACCTTGTAGATGCCCATATCACGGAAGGCTTCAAATTCTGGGAAGTTCGGGTTGTTTTCGCGGGTTTGTTCAACGACATATCGCAGCCAATCTTCAACGGTACGCCCTTCAGTAAATGCTTCCTCAACCCCCAGCCTCTTGGCGATTTCTTGGCACATGTCATAAATGTGCCTGGTTTCGAATAGGGGTTCGATGGCTGCTTCAGTGAAAATGGCATAGCCCATATTGCTGGTATCGCCGTTAGGCGCAATGTCCATCTTTTCAAAGTTGGTAGTGTCTGGCAGCAGAATATCGGCGAAAAGGGCGCTTGCAGTCATGTGATTTTCGATAACCACAATCATCTCGCACAGCGAGTCATCTTCAAGGATGGCTCGAGTTTCGTTAACGGCTGAATGCTGATTGATCAACGCATTTCCCGCGTAATTCCATAGGAATTTGATTGGTACCTCTAGGCGCTCTTTGCCACGAACGCCATGTGTAGTAGCCGTCATTTCTGTTGGGTGCGTAATAGCTTCAGGCCATGTATAGAACGAAATTGAGGTTTGTACCGGGTTGGTTAGGGTTGGGAATGCGGCTACGCTGATCTTGAAAGAATTGTCACGCGCGCCAGTACCACCCCCTTGAATACCAACATTGCCCGTCAGGATCGGCAGCATAGCGATAGCACGAACGCTTTGTTCACCATTCGCATGTCGCTGCGGCCCCCAACCTTGCGCGATATAGCAGGGCTTAGTTAGCGCGATTTCACGTGCAAGCTGTACGATCTTGGCGGCGGGAATACCGGTGATTTCGGCTGCCCACTGCGGGGTTTTCGGGGTCTGATCTGCGCCTGTGCCGAGGATGTAATCCTTGTAGCTGTCCTCGTTTTCATAGCCTTCAGGCATATGTTCGCGGTCAAAACCGATGCAGTAGGTGTCTAGAAATTCCTGATCCTGAAGATTCTCAGTGATCATCACGTAAGCGAGGCCATTCACCAGAGCCGCGTCAGTTCCGGGGCGAATGGGTATCCACTCGTCGGCAACTGTGACCGCTGTATCGGTATAACGTGGATCAATCACGATCAGCCTGGCATCACCCTGTCGTTTGAATTTTTGTACGCTGAAATTCATGCCGCCACCGCTCATACGGGTTTCGCATGGGTTAGCGCCAAAGTACACAACTAATTTGGTGTTTGCCATGTCTTCGATACTGTTAGTTGCCACATTGCTACCGTAGGTGTAGGGCATTGCGTCTTGAATTTGGGCTGTGCTGTATGTGCCGTAGTAATCCAGAAAGCCGCCGAGGCAATTCATTAACCGCCTGAAGAACGCGCGGGTGATAGTGGTGCCTGCGGGCCCGGAAGCGTAATGGACGTAAACCGCTTCGTTGCCGTATTGATCAATAACGTCACGCAGCTTGTTGGCAATGGTGTCCCATGCCTCTTCCCATGTAATTCGCTCGAATTTTCCTTCGCCACGTTTGCCAACGCGCTTCATCGGATATTTGATACGATCTGGGTTATAAATGCGCTGGCGGATTGCGCGCCCTCGTAGACATGCACGAACTTGATGCATACCAAAGGTGTCATCGCCTGTGTTGTCTGTTTCTACCCGAATAATCGCGCCATCTTTTACAAAATAGCGTAGCGGGCAGCGGCTGCCGCAGTTCACTGTACAGCAGCTCCAGACAACGTTGTCCGCTGCTATAGGCACATCGCGCGCCACTGCTTCTGCAAATTCGAACCCGCTCGTAACCAACGCCGCTGTTCCGCCTAACGCCGCGCTCCATTTCATAAAGCTGCGACGTGACATCACGCTGTCAGTCACAAGGTCATTCAAAAAGGCATTTTCATTCATTGTGTTTCCTCCAGGCATTACTGATTGCAAGAAAGCGGAGAATTGGGTTCCAAAGGCATAACTCTCCTGGCTTCACCACAAGTGACTCAAGCATAATGGAGGCGAGAGAACGGCACATCTTCATATCAGGTTATCTTTGCTAACCCGAAAGGATTATTTTTTGCGCGTGATATTAAATGTGGGGGATGAGAAGCTTGATCGAGGTGCCGTTTTCAGAGGATTCAATGCTAAGGCTGCCACCCATACTTTCAGCGCGTTCAGCCATCGTTTGCAAACCGAAGTGACTTTTTGAGATTTCGCGCTGTTGTATGCCAATGCCGTTGTCTGCAAGCGTGATGGCGATAAAGCCATCCTCTATCGCCAGGTGAAACTCAACGGCATCCGCCTGTGAGTGCTTGCGTACATTCGTGAGCGCTTCTTGCACGATCCGAATAAGCTGGGTTTCAGCAATCGGGGAAAGCGAAAGTTCGATATTCGCGTCGTTAATGAACTGCGTAGCCACGCCGGTTTGCAGCGAAAATTCTTCAAGATACTTTTGGAACGCGGCGATAAGCCCGAGATTTCCTGAAAGCGCGGTACGCAGGCTGAGGATGTTGCCGCGAACGTCAACCTGTGCTGATTTAATCGTCTGGCGTGCCTGTTTGATCTCTGCCAGAACAGCTTCAGTATCACCCTGTCGGGTCAGAGTCTCCAACGTCTGCATTTCAAGCCCCAGATAGCCTAGAATCTGCGCCAGGCTATCGTGCATTTCGCGGGCAATCCGCGAGCGCTCTTCAATAACTGCCAGCGATTGCAGGCGCGCAGCCATAGAGGCGTGCTGTAGGGCGATGACCGTTTGATCTGCGAGATGCCCTAAACCCGCAATTTCGCTTTCGTCAAAGGATGCATCTTCGTAGCGGCCTACCCACAGAATGCCAATCGGAACATTATCCAGATAAAGTGGGGCAATTGCCGCCGCATTAACGGCATAAACGTGCCCCGCGCAATCCCAGCTTAAATCCAGATGCTCAATCTCAGCGGGGCAGCGGTGCGCGGCGGCAGACTTAATTGCGCTCCATAACGCTGGTGAGGCAATTGGTACATTCAGCATCTCGCTGTGCCGGTCATTAATCGCCTGATGTTTCAGCACGAGCTGATCTGCTGCCTCAAGTAATGCAAGCGAAGCAGTATCCGCTTTGGTCAGCGCCCGGCTGATCAGCACAACATCCTGAAGGATGGCATCAACGTCATCAATGTTTGCGATGCGGCGGCTAATCCTGACCAGACCGTCCAGCCATGTTTTAACTGGCTTTTGGGGTTCGCTAAGCATAGAAATGGCGATGCCTCATTTGCTTCAATGCTGTTTACGCTTCAGCTAGAACGTCTTCAACCCAACTGAGAGCGCGCATGGTTGCCGGAAAGCCCAGCGTTGGCATGGCAAGCAGCACCACCTGACGAATTTCCTCAGGCGTGATGTTCAATTGCAGGGCGCGGCGTGTATGTGAATGGGCTGCGCCTTCCAGCCCCGCGCTGATGGCTAGCGAAAGCTTTACGATCTGCCGCGTGCGCTCATCCAGTGGCCCGGCGGTGTGAACAGCATCGCCTAAGGCATCGTAGGCTTTCGCAATTTCAGGGTAAAGCTCGCGAAATTTTAGATACGAGCTGGGTAAATCAGTCATGGATTACATCCTTCCCCTTGATGATGTGCAAAATTCAGATCGTCGGGCGTATTCACATTGATGAACGAACGCAGATCGGTATCAAATCGCATCAGCGTGCTTTGAGAGACAATGCGCGTATTCAGGCGGTGGAACAAGTCGTAAATAGCGAGATGATTGTTTTTAAGCTGGTCATGAAGCGGTTTCATACAAGCCGCGCTGTAAACTGCATGTAACGGCTGCAAGTATCGGTTTACTTCCGGCACGACGGCATCATATTCGTGGCGAAATTGCAGGATATGTCGCAGCAGTTCTGGCACAAGGAATGGCATGTCGCAGGCGACACAAAGCGTATAAGGCGTTTTACTGTAATACAGCGCCGAGTACAACCCGCCTAGCGAGCCTTTGTCAGGGATCACATCCGTATAAATCGGCAGGCTAAGGTAGGCATATCGCCCCGGTTGATTGGCGATGATATAGATCGGCAGGCCAAGTGTCTCAACTTGCTCCAGAACCCGTTCCACCATCGGCTTGCCATTAACCGCGACAAAGCTCTTATCCGTCCCCATGCGGCGCGATTGGCCGCCCGCTAGAATAGCGATAGTTACGTCGTGCATCAGCTTATAACTTCCCCAATGACCGCTGCCGGAAGTGTGTCGCTAAAAGCCTGATCGCTCCAGGTGTAATAAGCCTGCCCGCCGCATCCCCGGCACAATACCTGATCCTCTATGATCACTTCGCGCTGGTTGATAATCTCTTCGCCGCAGGCGGAGCATACGACCCGATGGGTTGGCTTGCTGATCAGCATATCGAGCGAAAATTGAAGGTGAACCGGCTGCGCGACGAATAACGCGCTGTCTGGCATTATTTGATAGGCATGTAGGTAGCCGTGCCAGCGGCTTTTTTCCGCGCTCTCGTAATAGGCTGTAGCGCGGCTTCGGCTGTCAGGATGCGCCGCGATACGAATTGCCCGTTCCTCAGCCGTATCAATGAAAGTGGCTGCTACCTTTCCAAAATCAATCAGGCGTAGGGTGCGATGCCCTAATTCACAGCCTGTTGAAACGGCGATGCCGTCTGCAAAGCAGCCATCGGTTTCCACGATGGTGAGCAGGCGTTTGTTTGTCTGGGGTAGGGGAAGGCTTAGCAGTTTTGCCGCCAGCATCCCCATACGAACACCTAAGACCTGGCGCGGGCAAACGTGTTTATGGCGTGCTGAAGATATCTCCAGAAGTTCGTTTAGATTCTTCACCATCGCCCTTTCTGAATATCGCAAAACGGTTAGCTCAACGCATGAAACTGCCGAAATAGCATACGTTAATTCGGAGTGTAACAGTGGCTAAATTTCGCCCCTAGTGTCATTTGACCCTACTTGTAGTATCCAATGTCATAAGAGCGGGCAGTCTTTAAGGAATAAGCCGCCGTGCGGGGGATTTCA
>LMZS01000173.1 GCA_001567085.1 Chloroflexi bacterium OLB15 | reverse complement strand
TAACGATGCCGCCACATCCATGTATCTGCTTGATCTCTTCATTTGTTTATAGAGCTTGTTGAGTTCTGGATTGTCTTCGATATAGGTGTGGATCGGCTTCGGTTTCGGCTCGGTGGGGATTAAACCTGCTGCCTGATTCACGAGCGCCAGATCCAACGCCATAGGCGCGGCCAACATCGCGCACCGCTGCTTTCGCGCCCAGCGTTCCAAAGGTGATGATCGCCGCAACTTTATCTTCGCCGTATTTGCGTACCGTGTAATCAATCATGTCGGCGCGCCGATCATCAGGAAAGTCCATGTCAATATCGGGCATGGTTATGCGGCCGGGATTCAGGAAGCGCTCAAAGAGCAGGTTGTTCTGAATCGGATCAATATTGGTGATGCCGAGGCAATAGGCGACAAGGCTGCCTGCGCCAGAGCCGCGCACGTTCCACCAGATATCAGCGTGGCGGGCAAACTCGCACAAGTCCCACACGATCAGGAAGTAGGTGTTAAAGCCCATTTTGTCAATCGTTTTGAGTTCGTAATCCAGCCGCTCGCGTAATACCGGATCGCTGGCACGTTCGCCAAAGCGCCACACCAGCCCTTTTTCGGCAAGATAGCGCACATATTCGACTTCACTAAAGCCCTGTGGTACGGGGAAGATTGGCAGGTGATATTCTTTGTCGTCCAGCGTCAGATCGCGGCACATTTCCGCAACAAGCAGGGTATTGGACAGCGGAGAGCCGGAGTCAATATGCCCGAATGCCGACCACATCTCTGCCTGACTGCTCAGGAAGTAGCTGTTGTCTGACATCTGCATGCGCCCCGTTTCGTTTTTCAGGGTGCTGGTCTGAACGCAGAGCAGGGTATCATGCGCGTCATAATCATCTGAAAGCACATAATGCACGTCGTTGGTGGCAACGAACCGCACATCATCTTTGCGCCCGATCTCCACCAGCCACTCATTCACGCGCGGCAGTTCGGGAATATCGTGGTTTTGCAGCTCAAGGAAGAAATTTTCGCGCCCAAAAATCTGCAAATACCAGTCAATCATCTCGCGCGCGGCATCATCGCGGCCTTCCATCACCAGCGAAGGAATCTGCGCGCCCAAACAGCCGCTGGTCACAACTAACCCTTCGCTGTGCGCCGCCAGAAAATCGCGGTCAATACGCGGTTTGTAGTAATAGCCTTCCAACTGTGCCGCCGTCGCAATCTTGCACAGGTTGCGATAGCCCTGCGCGTTGCGCGCCAGCATCAGCAAGTGATACGGGCTTTTATCCAGCCGCGCATCCCGATCCTTCATGGTGCGCGGCGCGAGATAGCCTTCCATGCCGATGATCGGCTGGATATCTGCTGTTTTGGCTTCGCGATAGAAATCAATCACCCCGAACATCACACCGTGATCGGTGATCGCCATCGCGGACATATCTAAATTTTTTAGCGCGATTGATCAGCTTCTTGATATCGCTTAAGCCATCTAACAGCGAATATTCAGTATGAACGTGCAGGTGAACGAAGTCTTGATCAGGCATAGGTTTAATCAGCTAAGCGTTATAGGGAAAGAATCAGCCCGCTGTAGTGAATTCACACTTTTAACGACAAAATTTGAGGGCTGAAAGAAACAGATGTTCCACTTACAATACCAGCGATTATAGCAATTCTGAACTGGTTTTACTGTTCGCTATCGTTAGAAAAACGACAGTTCTGAGTAGGTTTTTCACACAGAATCCAGCATTTTCATTGGAGGCAAAACGTGCCTGAACTTCCAGAAGTCGAAACCGTTGTGCGCGGCTTGCGTGAGCCGTTGATCGGGCATAAGGTGCTGGGGGTCATTTGTACTCAACCCAAAACGATCCGCCATGCTGATCTTGCAAGTATGACCGCCCGCCTACAAGGGCAGAAGGTGATCGGCATCACCCGCCGCGCCAAGTACATTCTATGCCAGTTAAGCAGCGGCGATCTTTTCATCGTCCATTTAGGGATGAGCGGACGGCTATATGTAGTGCCAGATGCCGCGCAGCGCGATTCTGATCGTTGGGCACATCTGATTTTGCAGCTAGATGGCGGCCAGCAGCTTCGGTTTAGCGATCCGCGCCGATTCGGATTTGCGGCGGTGGTGAGTACGTTCAACGAATTGGCTCCGAAGATCGGCCCCGAACCGCTAAGTGACGATTTCACACGGGCGGGATTTGCTGAAAAACTCAAGCGCCATCACAAAGCGATTAAGGCGCTGCTGCTGGATCAGTCATTTATCGCTGGCGTGGGCAATATTTACGCTGATGAGTCACTGTTCCGCGCCAAAATTCGCCCCCTGCGCCGCGCCGACAGCCTGAGAAAGGCTGAAATTGACCGGTTATATGCGGCTATTCGTGCTGTGTTGGAAGAGGCCATCGCGCGGCATGGCGCTTCGATCAACTGGTATCGCAAAGTAGACGGTACGGCGGGAGACGCGCAGGATAACTTCTACGTTTACGGGCGTGAAGGCGAACCCTGCCTTGTCTGCGGCACGCCTATTCAGAAGATCGTGGTTGGCGGGCGCGGCACACACTTTTGCCCGAAATGCCAGAAGTAAGCAACCCGCCAGTAATCCTGCCCAACTTGCCCCGTATCGTATCTGCTCTAGAGATCGGGGCGATGGCTATTATCGAATCTGGCAAAATGTATGTATGCCGATTTGCAATCAAAAGGATGTGGCAAGATTACTCGCGTATATTCTCCAGCCACCTCACCACAATCCCCGCCAGCGCGATACGCTTGTCGCTGAAGCTGTGATCCGCGTCCAAGACCTGCGTCTCAAAGTTTACATGCCCGGCATCCTGAAAAGCCCGCATCAGCGGATCGTGATGAAGGGCGGGAACTATGACTTCATCGCGGCTTCCGGCCACCATCAGCACCGGCTTTTCCGCCAATTGAGGCGGCAGCGTCATTAAATCCCATGTGTCGCGGTGGGCGACTATTTCCTTCACCAATGCCGTGCCGGATGTTCCTCGCAGCGGCGCTGAGTCTTCATTCAAGCCTTCAGCAAGATAGGCGGCTTCCTGCCCCTTACCCGCAATTTCCTTTGCCCATTTTCCTAAATTCGCCCCCGCCAGCGAGCCAACAGCCCGTACATGCGCGTTTTGTGAGGCGATCATCAGCGCGGCAAAACCACCCAAACTGTGCCCGACCAGCACAATGTTTGACGGATCGATCCGGTATTTCGCGGCGGTTTCTTTAGAAACCAGCGTGTTCACCGCCGTGTCCGTATCTTCTAACACGTTCCCGAACGAGTAACTTCCGCCGCTGCCCCAGGAACCGCGATAATGAAAGATGGCCGCATTCCATCCGGCGCGGCGGGCGGCGTGGGCAAGATCAAAATTCTGTTCGGTGCCGGGGAAGCCATGCAGCAAAAGCACAGTCGGGTGTGGCCCCCGCCCCTGTGCGATAAACAGATGTCCGCATAATATCTCCCCGGCGCTCTCAAAAGCCAGCGTGGCGTTGGCGGTAGGAACATCGTAATTCACTTGTGGAATATCATTAGAAACGGGATCGAAGCTCATGCACGCGGCTCCATTCGGCTAAACCTGAGAGTTTAGCACGTATATAGCCATATTAAGAGAAGAGCCAGCATAAGCCGGCTCAATTTACATCAGGGGATTTCAGCGCATACTCTAAAAGTCTCCATCGGGAGGCTTCCTTCAATTAGCCGGATGGCTTTAGCCTTCAGCGTTTCTAAATCGCGCCAGCAGCTAACGGTAGATTGAAGGTTTCTGCCACCGCCGGATGCGTCACCTTGCCTTTGGTAACATTCAACCCTTTTGCCAGCCCGGCATCGGCTTCCATAGCTGCCCATGCGCCCTTACCGGCAATCCGCAGCACGTAACGCAGCGTGGCGTTTGAGAGCGCGAAACTGGAGGTACGCGGCACCGCGCCGGGCATATTGGCGACGCCATAATGCAGCACACCATCTACCACATAGGTCGGGTTACTGTGCGTGGTTGCGTGGGTGGTTTCTACGCATCCGCCCTGATCTACCGCTACGTCCACGATCACGCTGGAGCGCAGCATTTCCGAAAGCATCGGGCGGGTGATCAACTGCGGGGCGCGCGCGCCGGTTACCAGCACCGCGCCGATCACCGCGTCGGCTGTGCGAATGGAGTCGATCACGTTGGCTTCGTTTGAGTACAGCGTGATCAGGCGGCCATGAAGGGTGTCATCCAGATAACGCAGGCGTTCGGTGTTGATGTCCAGCATCGTCACCTGCGCGCCCATGCCTACCGCAATCTGCGCCGCGTTCGATCCAACCGTCCCCGCGCCAAGAATGACCACATGCGCGGGGCGCGTTCCCGGCACGCCGCCCATCAAAATGCCGCGCCCGCCTTCGGGACGCTGCATATACTGCGCGGCGATCTGGGTTGCCATGCGCCCTGCGACTTCGCTCATCGGCGCCAGTAGGGGCAGGCGGCCTTCGCTGTCTTCAACCGTTTCATAGGCGATACCTGTCACGCCGCTTGCCAGCAGCGCGCGGGTCAAGCCTTCATCGGCGGCCAGATGCAGGTAGGTGAACAGCACCAGATCAGGGCGCAAAAACGGGTATTCGCGCGGCTGCGGTTCTTTCACCTTGACTACCATCTCGGCCTTGCCCCACACTTCGGCGGCATCTGGCAGTATGGTCGCCCCTGCTGCGCGGTATTCGTCATCGGTGAAGCCGCTGCCTTCGCCCGCGCCAGCCTGTACATACACGGTATGCCCATGACGCGCCAATTCACGCGCGCCGCCCGGTGGCAGGGAGACGCGGTATTCGTTGTCTTTAATCTCTTGTGGGATGCCGACGATCATAAAAGTCCCTCATATTTTCTTTTCTAAGAACGTGCCTTTCTATTTTCCATCAGTTTGCCGGAAAAAGTAAAGCACAAATCGTACAGAGTGTATAAATGGAGAAGTATTTATGTCAGAATAAGCGAAGCTAAAATGTAGAAATATCTTTCACGTTAGTATCAAATATCTTTTGTCTGGTTACCTGCTGCAACATAGTGAGGAACTAATGAAAAAGCATCTATCTGCCCTTTTGGGGGTGATATTCGCTACCCTGTTTGTTGGCCGCTATGCAATCTTTGCGCAGCCTACAGACGTCACAGAATTGGATTTGTCTTACAGCGGGTTAACCGAAGTACCGGCGGAGGTCTGGCAGTATCCAAACCTGACGACATTGAACCTGTCGGGCAATCTACTGACGGCGCTGCCGCCGGAAATCGGGCAACTCACTAATCTGACCAGATTATATTTAACGGACAATCAGTTGGCGGCGCTCCCATTAGAAATCGGGCAGCTTAGCAACCTGGCGAGATTGAATTTGACGCGCAACCAATTGACGGCGCTGCCGCCAGAAATTGGGCAGCTTACCAACCTGACGACTTTGGACCTGTCGGGCAATCTGTTGACGACACTGCCGCCAGAAATCGGGCAGCTTAGCAACCTGACGCGGCTGAGTCTGTCGAACAACCCATTTGACATGCCCGCAGAGGTCATCGATTGGGCGATCTTTGAATACTATGCGGGGCTAGGCGACTAGCCCCCACAGCGTTGTCACCGCAAAGGCGCAAATCGCAATGCCAGCCACGCGGTTAATCCACAGCATCACGCGCGGTGTAATCCGCGTTCGCAAAAATGCCCCCAGCGTCACCAGCAGCGTTGCGCAGGCCAGCGATCCTCCCGCGACGCCCAGCACCAGCGCAGGCGCGCAGCCTTCGCCATCTGTTGCCAGCGCCAGCCCAGAGCCAGTGAAGATTCCTGCGAACAGGATGATCGTCATCGGGTTTGTGATGGTCAGGAAAAACGTTGAGATATACATGCCCCACAGCCCGTTTCCGCCGGCGCTCGCCGCTTTTTCGGCAGGCACAGCGCGAAAAGTTTTGTAGCCGATATACAGCAAAAACAGACCACCGATCAGGCGGACGGGGATTTGGATGGAGATCAGGAAACCAGAGAGCGCGGAAAGGCCGAACGCGGCAATTGAGGCGTAAATCGCATCGGCGGTGACGGCTCCCAGGGCTGTAAAAAAGCCGGAACGCCAGCTTTCAGCCATCGCCCGGCGTAGATAGAGGATGGTGATCGGGCCAACTGTGGCGGCAAGCGTCGCGCCGATGATGAAGGCTTTAACGAATAAGCTGAAGACACGCTTCCATGCGCGCTTTCCCTTTCTGTAGGCAAGCGCCTACCTCTACAAATGAACACAATGAAGGGCGGCTTGCGAACCGCCCTGTAAACAACGTTACTCTGGCAAGGCCGCGCGATGCGCGTTAAATATAATTCGCGGGGGTGCTTTGATCACCTTTTTTGCCATCCGGCCAGGTTGTGCGCTGGTCAAAACGCACGCCTTCCACCTTCGCGCCTTTCATATTCACGCCCAGCAAATTGGCGGCATTCAGGGTTACCCCGCTCAAGTTGGCGTTGGTCAGGCGGCCACTTTGCAGGTTCACCCCGCTTAAATTCCCGCCGGTCAGGTTGGCGCTGTCCAGATCGCAGCCCACCATTTGCGCGCTTTGCATATCCACGAACGTCATATTGGCGCCGCGCAAAATGGATTCGCGCAGGGTAGATGCAGCCATCTTTGCGCCGCGCAAGTTGGCGCCAGCTAAATCTATGCGGGTCATATCCAATGCGGTGAGATCAGCCCCCGCAAGACGTGGGTTTGGCCCGGCCGGTATCAGCGCCAGAATCAGTTCCTTACGTGTTATCTCAGCCATTCAGAACCTCCCGTTCATAGGCAATGATCTGGTCAATGGTTTCGTCCAGTGAAGTCGTCGGCACCCACCCTGTAAGCTGTTTGATCTTCCCGGTGTCGGGCACACGACGGCGAAAATCTTCAAAACCGGGTTCATAGAATTGATCGTAAGGTACCAGTTTGATCTCGGAACTGCTGCCAGTACGCGCTTTAACGCGCCGCGCTAATTCCATAATGGAGACTTCTTCATTACTGCCGATATTGACCACCTGGCCGATAGCCTCTGGCGTATCATTTAGCGCGGCAATCGCATGAACTACATCATGCACGTTGCCAAAGCAGCGGGTTTGCTGGCCGTCGCCAGTGACGATGATTGGCTCTCCACGCAGCGCATGCTGTACAAATCTTGGCACTACCATCCCATATTGCCCGCTTTGGCGGGGGCCAACAGTGTTGAACAGGCGGAAAATGACCACCTGCAAGTTGGTTTCCTTGTGATAAGCCAGCGCCAGAAATTCATCCACCATCTTGGACGCGGCATAGCTCCAGCGGTTGCGGATGGTGGGGCCAAGCATCACATCATCATCTTCATGGAAAGGAAACTGCACCCCCTTGCCATAAACTTCAGATGTAGAGGCGACTAACACCTTTTTACGATAGCGCCGCGCCGTTTTCAACACGACTTCAGTGCCACCGATATTGGTTTCAATGGTTTCAATCGGTTCGCGGATGATGCGTTCAACCCCCACCGCTGCCGCCAGATGGTAGATTACATCACATTCGCTGATGAGCCGGTCAATGACATTGGTATTGCGGATATCCTCAATCGCTACCTGAAATTTCGGTGAGGCATCCAGCGCCGCGATATTTTCGATTCTGCCGGTGACGAGGTTATCAATAACCGTGACGTGATGATCGCGGGCGATCAGCAGCTCTGCCAGATGGCTGCCGATGAATCCCGCCCCGCCAGTGATGAGCACGTGTGCCATAGAAACGCTTTCAGAATTTGTTTGATCATGCAAATAAACCGTCTCATCATACCTTAAAGCGCGCTTTCCTCACAACCACATCGGTGGTTTCGTGCAGATCAAACGTTGTTATATCAGGTTTGTGGGTTCTAACAATAGAAGTTCGATCAAAATTTAAGCAAACTAGCGAATCGGCGCTTGCACGATTCCAAAGTTGTGCTACAGTGAATCGCAAAGGTTGGAATTCTGCAACATCGGGTTTGAATGATTGAACGGGGCTATGGATGACCGACAAAGTTCTCCTCATTGATGATGAAATAACGACGGTGCAGCTTATCAAATTGCTGTTAGAACGGCGTGGGTTTGAAGTTATTGACGCCTACAGCGCTGAAGAAGGGCTGCGTAAAGCCTACCGGTTTCAACCTGACCTCGTTTTATTAGACATTATGATGCCGGAAATGGACGGCTGGGAAATTTGTAAGCGGCTGCGTGAAATGTCTGACGTGCCGATCATCTTCCTAACCGCGCGCGGCGATACCCGTGACGTGGTTAAAGGCCTGGAAATTGGCGCTGATGACTATATTTCCAAACCCTTCGATAACGATGAGCTGGTGGCGCGTATCAAAGCCCATTTGCGGCGCGCGCCCAAGCCGAATATGGCTGAAGAGCTGGCATTCAACAGCGGCGAATTCCGCATCAATTTCATGAACCGTGAAGTTCGCGTGCGTAATGAACTGAAACATCTGACGCCGAAAGAGTTTAATTTGTTAGGCGTGCTGGTGCGTAATGCCGGGCGCGTTGTTCCCCGGCAGGAACTGGTTACAGAGGCGTGGGGTGAAGAATATGGCGATGCCATTGACAGCCTGAAGCTGTACATTCATTATCTGCGCCAGAAAGTAGAACGCGATGCCGAACACCCCGATTATATTTTGACTTCGCGTGGGGTTGGCTATCGGTTTGCAAACCGATAACTGCTGCTTTGAGCATTTGGGCGGATGCCTTTGGGTATCCGCTTTTTTATACCTGTTCGCCAGCATTCCCAGGCCGCCTGCTGCCTGCTATTTTGTTTATGCGCCGCTTTGTGGTTGAATTGAGCGCCTTATGAATACACTTATTTCTGTCTTTCAATGAACTGGCGCGATCAGCTTTCGGCGCTGTTAAGACCTACCCCCATGCCAGAGCTTGCCCCCAATGCTGCGGCGCTTCAGGATGCCATGAGGGCAAAAACGCGCGATGCAAACGGATCAGGCAGTTGCCCGCTTTGATGAAGCGGCGGCAGCGGCGGCTACCGTCACCGAGCGCGCCCGTATTGGCCGCCTGAAAGTTGAAAACGCTGCTGGATGCTGGTCGTTTGCAAGATGCCGCCGTCGCGGTAGAGGCGGTGAAAGCATCTGGCAATACCGGCAGCGCAGGCGCTCACTGGCGTATTGCGGCGGGGCTTGTTACATGGGGCAACGGCGATCTGGCGGGGGCGCGCGAAAATTTTGAGGCGGCGGATACGCTGGCGCATTCGGCGGCTAACGGCTCTTTGGCTGCGCTGCCGGTCGCTTTTAATGCTGGAATTTACCTGAGCGAAGGTAACGCTGTTTATGCGGTCAAACTGCTGCGCGAGGCGTTACCCACCTTGAGCGCCAGCGGCGATCTGGATCACTATGCCTATTTCAATGGGATATATGGCAGAGCGCTGATTCAAAGCGGGCATGAAGGGGAAGGCGCGGCTTATATTGGGAAGGCGCTGGAATTGGCCGATCACCTTCAGGATAAGCTGCGAATACGCCAATGGTCGCTGGATTTAGGCGAGAGGGCGTTTCGCGAAGGCCGCTTTTTTGATGCCCAGAATCACCAGCAGCGCGCGCTTAAACTGTTCGATGAAAGCCGGCACGCGCCTGAATATGTTAACGCCTTATGCGCTGCGGCACGCACTCATTTAGCGCTTCATGACATGGACAACGCCCGTGATCTGGCGAACAAGGCGCTAGGCGCAGCCCAACAAGGCGATGATGCCAGCGCTTTGGTGAGCGCGCAGGGCGTTCTGGGATCGGTTTTACGGGCAAGCGGGCAAACTGCTGACGGGTTACCTTATCTGCAAGCGGCGGCGGCAGCGCCAGAAACGCCGCCAGAGATTCAGCGGCAGTATGCAGCCGCGCTGGCTGAAACAGGCCGCGTGGAGGAAGCAACTGAGCAGTTCAACCGCGTGATCGCCGCATACGCTGGCAGTCTGGAAGAAGCGCTAGCGCGCCGCGATCTTGGCTTAGCGCTGTTGAAAGCGGGGCAGATTCAACCGGCAATTGCCGCATGGTCAGCAGCCATACCTATTTGTGAGGCTGAAAATGCCCATGCCTTAGCCGCGCGCCTGTATTGCGATATTGGCAGCGCGCGCCGCGATCTGGGGCAGCCCTCCCGCGCCCTCAAAGAATATGAAGCCGCGCTGATGCTGTTAGGCAAACTGGGCGATCATGAAGTTGATACGCGCGGCGTAGTGCTTTCCAACGCTGCGACAGCCTATGCTGAATCGGGCGATGCGGAAAGCGCAGATGCCTTTTTCAATGAGGCGATAGCCATCGCCGCTAAAGCTGGCGACCGATCTTCTGAAGGCACCCGCACCGGAAATTACGGCTGGTTTCTGGTGATCATTGGCCGCCCACGCCGGGCTATTTCAACTTTGGAACGGGCAATTAAGTTGAGCGAAGCAGCAGAGATGCCGCTGCATCAGGCAATTCAGACAGATAATCTGGCGTTGGCCTATGACGCGCTTAATGATCTAGAGCAGGCGTTTACGCTCCATGAACGCGCGCTATCGCTGATTGAGAAGCTCAATGCGCCTTACTGGCAGGCGTCAATCCAGATCAATTTTGCGAATACCGCCATGCATCTAAATCAGCCTGAGCGCGCCCGCGATTTGCTGAAACGAGCTGCCACCGTGAATGAGACGCTCAAAAACAGCGATTTGCAAATACGCCTTCAAACCTCACTGGCGGCGCTGGCGCTGCGGGATCATCAACCTCAGGAAGCCCATCTGGCAGAAGCGATTGCGCTGGCACGCCGCACAGAAACACGCCGCCTGCTGGCAGAGGCTTTAGCGCTGGACAGCCAGCGGTTGGCAATGTTGGGGCAGGCTGAAGCAGCGGCGGGAGCGTGGAAAGAAGCGCAGCGCTTTTACAGTATGCTGCATATGCCGCAGGCGAAAATTTCCCCGGCATGGATTTCAGCGGGCAACGCTGGCAGCGCCGCGCCGCCCGAAAGCCCATAATCTGCCCGAAGGTTTATAACTAACCCTCATATTTTCCCGGCATTTGAGGGGTATAATTTCCCCTGTGATGAAAACAACTTCCCGCATCCCCCCTGGTACTGCGCGTGTTATCGTAGCGGCGCTGGCGCTTTTCAGTTTTGCGCTCAGCGTCATTTTGAGCTGGACGGTCTTTGAGCGTTTGCCGCATCTGGAAGATGAACTGGCCTATTTGTTTGAGGCGCGGGTCATCGCTGGCGGTAATTTTGTGATCCCTTCACCTGAACCCTCTACTGCTTACTGGCAGCCGTTTGTCGTGGATCAAAACGGGCTGCGATTTGGCAAATACACGCCGGGGTACCCGCTGCAATTAGCGGTGGGCGTGCTGGCTGGAACCCCATGGATCATCAACGCTTTTTTTGCGGCGCTGGCGGTGGCTCTGGTCTATCGTTTGGGGCGCGAAATTTTCAAAAGCGAAGATGTTGGCCTGATAGCGGCGGCGTTGGTGGCCTTTTCGCCGATGGCAATTTTGCTGAATGCCAGCCTGATGGGGCACAGCGCCGCGCTGTTCTGGGTGGGGCTGTTTTTGTATGCCTATTGGCGGCTAGATGGGTGGTTTGGTCGAGTTACCCACAGTACGCCAGCAGCGCAGTTTCAGTCTGTGGGCGAAATTCAGGAACAATCATCACTCGCGCCTGACGAAAACGAACCATTACGCCCCGCTTTATTGTGGGGCGCGCTGGCCGGGCTGGCATTGGGCATGGTGTTCATCACCCGTCCGGCGACAGGGCTGGCGGTGGCGCTGCCAATCATCGCGTGGAGCGGGGTACGCCTGCTGCGCGCGCTATTCAAACAGCGCCGCGTATTTTGGCGCATCTTGACCCCACTTGCCGCCCTAAGCATGATTACCATTGTGCTGGCGCTAATCGTGCCGCTGTACAACTATCAGGCGACTGGCAACCCGCAAACCAACCTGTATACCTTTGTCTGGCCTTATGATCGTATCGGTTTTGGCGAAGGCTATGGCCGCAACGGGCATACGTTGGAAAAAGGGGTGCGCCACATGCGCTTTGATCTTTCGCTAACTGCCGCTGATCTGTTTGGTTGGCAGCTTCAGCCCTTGCGTGATGAAACCGGTCAGGTGCGCGCCGATCTCACCGATCATTTCGTGAATCAGGCCGACTATTACCCGGCAACTGGCCTAAGCTGGATACTCCTGCCGTTTGCCTTTATCGTGGTCTACAAAGAGCGTTCGCTGCTGATCTTTTTGTGGATGGCGCTCGGTTTAGGGTGGCTGGCATTTCCGTTTCTGGTTGACGGCGGAAATTTAACCCGCGATCCGGTGTTTGCCTGGGTCAGCATCTTTGTGCTGGCGATATGGCTGTGCGTGCCGCTGCTGTTTTTGAAAGAACGTATCGCCGTATGGACGTGGTTGTTAGCGGCTGTGGCTTTGTCGCTCATCATCGTGCAGTTGACCTACTGGATCGGCTCACAGCGCTATTCCACGCGCTATTACTATGAGGGCTTACTTAGCCTTGCGCTGCTTTCAGCGCTGCCGCTGGCATGGGTGATTCAGCGTGTGAAGCGCTATTACGTTGTGTATGCCGGTTTTGCTGTTTTGCTGGCATTAAGTTTCTTCAATTACAGCCTGCCGCGGGTGGGTGTGCTGCATGGCTTTAATCTGATCAACCGTGAATTAGAACGCGCAGTAGAAGAACGGCGTGAACCGGGGCGCGATGTGCTGGTGCTGGTGAATGGCGAAGATGTGCGCTGGCGCAGCTATGGCGAGCTGATGGCGCTAACCAGCCCGTATCTGGACAGCGAGATCGTGGTTGCCCGCGTCAACTCTTCTGAAAACCGGGAGGCGATCATCGCTCGCTTCCCTGACCGGCAGATTATCGAAATTCATGCGGTGCAAAACGATGCCAGCTTTGTGGATGCGCCTTCAACCTGAGGCTGGTTCTGTTTGTGGCTTGCTCATGATGTAAACCACTGTAAATACATACCAGCTTTCAGGGAAGCGCAGCCATTTGAGCACGCGCTCGATTTTGGGCAGAAAGCGCCCACCAAGCGAAAGATGGCTGCGCTCAAGCTGGAAACCGCGTTCAGCGCATAAAGCCTCAAAATAACGGTCGGTTTGCGGCAGCACCATCAGCCAGCGGTGACGATCCAGCCCGTAGCCATATTTCAAGTCATATTTGCTGTTCAAGCGCCCATGCAGCAAAAAGCGCCCGCGAAACAGCACATGCGCCATATTCGGCAGCGCCACGATCACGCAGCGCGAAGCAAGGCGCTCAAATTCATTCAGCGCTTTTTGAAAATCGTCAATGTGCTCCAGCACATCCAGCCCGGCAACCAGTTCATATGCGCCGCTTTCAAAAGGTAAACCTTGCGCAGCATCGCCAACATAATCTACGGTGTTGGTTTCGTTCTGTACGATGTCCACGCCTGTATAGGCGATTCCCGCCGTTTCCGATTCGGCATACAAGGCGTCTCGCAGCACACAATCGCGGCAGCCGATATCCAGCACCGACTTAAATTTGTAGCGTAAAGCCAGATCAACCACTGTTTGATAACGTGAATGAGCCGCGCGCTTAGAATTTGCCAAGAATGATCCCTTTGAGTAAGCCTATGGTTTGGTGAAAAATCGCTGCTTCACAAATGCGGGATAACGCACCTGAAGATCAGCGTATCAAAATAGCGCCCGCCGCTAGCCGTGTGAGAAAACACGTTTAAGAGAGAATTATAGCTCTTGCGCATCGAAAACCCCGCATTTTGCGTATATGTGAGCGTAGAAAAAGAAGCGGGTAAGGCTGCCCGTAAACCCTGTGTATAATGATTGTGAATGTCGGCGCAATTGGCTTGTGCCATAAGGCGCGCATTCGGAAAGATCACAACAGACATGCGTATCATCGTTCATACCGGCAAAGGCGGGGTTGGCAAGACCAGTATTTCTGCTGCTACTGCCCTGCGCTGTGCCGAAATGGGGCTGAAGACCATCGTCATCAGCACCGATACCGCCCACAGTCTCGGCGATTCGCTGGAAAAAGAGATCGGCCCAGAGCCGGTAGAGATTTACCCCAACCTGTGGGCGCAGGAAGTAGATACCCGCTACTCGATGGACAAGTATTGGGGGCGGATTCAAACCTACCTGTCCGGCCTATTCGCCAAAAAAGGCGTGGATGAAATTGTCGCTGAAGAAGTGACCATTCTGCCGGGGTTAGAAGAGGGCGCGCACCTGCTTTGGATTAACACCTATGTTGAGCGCGGCGACTTTGACGTGCTGGTGGTGGATGCTGCCCCGACTGCCGAAACCCTGCGGCTGCTTAGCCTGCCCGATGTGACCCGCTGGTGGTTTGAGAAGCTCATCGGCTTTGCACAGGGGGCAACCCGTATTTTGCGCCCGATCAACAAGCTGGTTGGGCGTAACAATGGCAACATCCCTGATAACGACGCATGGGCGGAGGTGCGCGCGCTGTTTGATACGCTGGACAAAGTGCGCGCGCTGCTGACCAACCCCGAAGTTGCCAGCATCCGGCTGGTGGTCAATCCTGAACGCATGGTGATCAAGGAAACCCAGCGCACCTACACCTATCTCAACCTGTACGGCTATGCCACCGATGCCATTCTGTGCAACCGCATCATTCCTGATGAAGTTAGCGATCCGTATTTCGCCATGTGGAAGGCGAACCAGCAGGAAAATATCGCCTTCATTGATGAGGCTTTCGGCGATCTGCCCCTGTTGAAAGCGCCGTTATTTGGCGGCGAAGTGAGTGGGCTGGACAAACTGCGTGAATTGGGCGATGTGCTTTACGGAGATCGCAGCCCGGCTGAAAAGATGTTTGACGGCCAAACCCACCGCATCGAAACGCTGGAAGATGGCTCGTTCATGCTGCGCGTGCCGCTGCCCTTCGCCAGCAAGCAAGACCTTGATATGTATCGTTCGCGGGATGAACTGACGCTGCGCGTTGGCCCGTACCGCCGCAACATCGTTTTGCCATATAGCCTATGGGACTTGGAAATCGAAGATGCTCGATTTGAAAGCGCCTCCCTCAACATCAAGTTCGTCCGCCAACCCGAACGGGAACGGAAAGCGCCCGAACCCAACGGTTGAGGCCGACCCGAAGGCCGGTGAGCCAGAATTTGTAGCCGAACTGGAAGCTGAAGCGCCGGTCAAAGTTGCCCCAACGCTGGAGACTGTACCACCAGCCCCAGAGCCGAACATCCCGAAGATCGCCGATGTGCTGCGTGAGCGCCCTTCCACCGTGCGCATGTGGTGGCGCTATCTGCGCGTGCTGGCGTTCTTCGCATGGCTGTTTGTGCGTCTGCTGTTCTGGCACAAGTTCATGCAGAGCTATTTCCCAGAGCGGGTTGAGCGCGGCAATATGAAACGCTGGACAGGCTATGCCCGCGAATTTCGCAATTTCGCTATCAGTACCGGCGGCGTGATGATCAAAGCCGGGCAGTTTGTTTCCACCCGCAGCGACATTTTGCCGCCAGAAATTACCAACGAACTTGCCAGCCTGCGTGATGAAGTGCCGGGCGTGCCGATTGAAAAAGTGCGGGCGATCATCGAAGCCGATCTTGGCCCTATCCCCTCTCGTTACGCGCAGTTTGACGAAAAAGCCGTCGCCGCCGCTTCCATTGGGCAAGTGCATCGCGCAAAACTGCACAATGGGGATCGCGTGGTGGTCAAGGTGCTGCGCCCCAATATCATTGAAATTTGTCACACCGATCTGGCGGCGATGAACGTGATCGGGAAGGTCGCTATGCGCTTCAAGTTCATTTCCCGCCGCGCAGATGCTGTCGCCCTGATTCACGAATTCGGGCAGGTGCTGCTGGAAGAACTGTCTTACCGGCAGGAAGCGAAGAATGCTGCGCGCTTTGCCGAGATGTTCAAGCGTGATATGGGTGTGTATGTGCCCAGAGTTTACACCGAACACACGTCTGACCGGGTGCTAACGCTGGAAGATGTAACATCAATCAAGCTGGACGATTACGCGGCTTTAGAGGCGGCGGGCATCAGCCGTAAAGCCGTCGCCAAACGGCTGTTAGATACCTACCTGAAGCAGATTTTTGAAGAGCGCTTCTTTCATGCCGATCCACATCCCGGCAATCTGTTCGTCTATCCTCTGCCAGACTCAGTCGCCAGCGATCCGCAGTATGCAAAGCTGAATAACGAGGGCGGCAAGCCTTTTTACCTGATCTTCATTGATTTTGGCATGACCGGGCAGCTTAGCCAGCAGTTGGTAGACGGGTTGGTTGGCACGATTTCATCTGTCGTCACCCGCGACGCCAAAGGCTTGATCGAGTCTTATTCCAAGCTCGGTTTCCTGCTTCCCGGCGCAGATACCGAGCGCCTTGAAGAAGCCACTCATGCCGTATTCGATCAGGTGTGGGGGCGCACGATGGAGCAAATGCGCGAGATGAGCTTCGACAGCATGGCGGGCATCGGGCGGGAATTTAGCGATTTGCTTTACACCATGCCGTTTCAAGTGCCGCAGGATTTCATCTATCTAGGCCGTACTGTGAGCATTCTAAGCGGCATGACCACCGCGCTCGATCCGACCATCAACCCCTGGAGCGAGCTTCAGCCCTATGCTATGAAGCTGGCAACCGCACCCAACGGCGCGGGCAAACCGCCGGTCAGCCCGCTGGTTGGTACGCTGATGAACACGCCGATTTTGCAAAATTTGTTCAGCGGGGATGGCGGCCAGGCGTTGATGAATCTGGCAGGCGGTTTATTCGGGCGTTCAAACGGCGCATCCAACCAGATTGTAGATCGGCTTGAAAACGGCGATCTGAAGCTCAAAGTGGAAGCCGCCGCGAATCTCAAAGGCCAGCTTTTCCGGCTGGAAATGCAGCAGCGCAAGACCACTCGCGCGGTTTTAGTCGCAGGGATGCTGGTCACTTCAACGCTGTTCTACATGCATGGGGATGGCGTGCTAGCGTTAATCGGCTACGGCGCAACCGCTTTGACTTATCTGGTTGGCATCGTCTGGTCAGAGCCGTAGCGCGATCTCTGATCCCGCCGTTAGTGACCTTCCACTTCGGCCATCACCGCCAGCACTTCAGCATGTATATGCCCGTTGGTGGCGGCAACTTCCCCGCGACCGTACAGGTCTGCTTCGCCGCCGTGATAATCGGTGACGCGCCCGCCCGCTTCCTGTGCTACCAGTATGCCAGCCAGGATGTCCCAACTGTTTAACCCGCGCTCCCAGTAGCCATCCAGCCTGCCTGCGCCCACATAAGCCAGATCCAGTGCCGCCGATCCCAATCGCCGCAGGTCGCGGCAGTGCAGCAGCATATCATGCCACAAGCTCAGGTTTCCGATTTCTCGCCCGTTGCGATCCACTGAAAAGCCGCTGCTCAACAGCGCCTGTTCCAGCACAGGCGTACCTGAAGCGTGAATCGCTGTTCCGTTCAGCGTCGCCCCCAACCCCCGCGCCGCGCTGAACAATTCTTTGTAACAAGGATCGTAAACCACGCCAACCAGCGGCCGCTTAGCCAGATCCGCCAGCGCGATGCTGATAGAGAAGTGGGGCAGCCCGGCCGCAAAGTTAGTTGTGCCGTCAATCGGATCAACATGCCAGAAGTATTCCGCGTCTGGCACGTCTTTCAAGCCACTTTCTTCGCTCATGATGCCGAACTGCGGATAGGCTTCGCGCAAACGCGGCAAAATGACCCCTTCAGAAGCCTTGTCCCCTTCCGTTACCACGTCACGAATGTTGCGTTTGGTGTCTATCTTTTGGGGCTGCCGAAAGTAACGCATTGCCGTTTCGCCAGCGAGAACTGCGGTTTGCTCGGCATAAGCGCGAATTGCTGATAAATCCATCGTTTTTTACCGCCCTCTAAGCCGCCGGATTAGGATCGGCGCATCAATACAAGCCGCGCCCCGCCGCGCATACCCCCGCATCAGCGTGCCGCGTGCTTTAGAAAATCCGAATATAGCGCGTTATTCTAAACCCGCTGCCCTCTCGCCGCTGCACGTTCTTTCACCGCTGGGGCAACTGCCTGGGCGAAAATCTTAATCTGTTCGGCTGTATTCCCGCCACCCCAGAAGATGAACGTGTCTTGACGGTGTTCGATGTACAACCGCACCAACTGGTCAACCCAGAAATCTACGGTGCCGTCAATAGCGTTATTGGAGGTCAGTTCTCCGCTGCTGCCCACACCGCTTCGTATCACCCCGCCGACATTATATCCCCGCCGAACGGTATCTAACGGGCGCCCAGCGGCGGCAGCGCCTTCATCTAAGAGTGCGTTCACTTGTGGCAGCCGCTGCGGCGGCACATAAGACATTGAAGCCAGCAAGCCATCCGCCATCTGCCCGGTTAGCCGCAGCATTTTTGGCCCAGTCGCGCCCACCCAGATTGGTATCCGATGCGCTGGAGGGGGGCCGGGATGAGCGCCTTTGATCGTGTAAACCTTGCCCGTATAGTTGAACACGCGGGCGCTGCCATCCCACAGTCCACGTAGGATATGCAGGGCATCTTCAAACGCAGCATAGGCTTCACCAGGGGGACGCCGTGATCCGCCATAGGCCACAATTGCATCCCAAAAGCTACCCGCCCCCAGTCCAAGTTCAACCCTACCGCCCGTCAAAATATCCAGTGTAGCCGCCTGCTTTGCCAGCATCGCCGGTAGGCGTAAAGGTAGATTGGCGACATTGGGTGAGACGTGAATCCGCTGCGTGGAGATCGCCAGCGCCGTTAACAGCGTCCATGTTTCATAAAAACGCGCCTGATATGGATGATCTTGTATCGTAAGCAGATCCAGGCCGTTTTCATCGGCAATCTTTGCTAAGTGGAACGGTTCCTGCGGATCGCCTACGCTTGGATCGAGAAAAATACCAAAACGCGGTGCGAGACTCATTGGAATCCTCTATCTTCAAACGCTCATTACTTTTTGAGTGTGCGGCCGCTCGCTCTCTTACCTATAGTGAGCCGCTTTCCCATAAAAATGGGTCAGCCCAATCATCCCCCACGCCTAAAAGCCCTAAGCGCCGTGACCTCTATCCACTTCGCGGGTTACAATACGCGGGATAATGAGCTTATTGACCAGAGGAATCCATCATGACCATACCCGCCGCCCAAAAGGGGTTGTATTACGAAGACTACGAAATTGGTGTGAAGATGCGCACACGCGGCCGCACGATCACCGAAGCAGATATCGTCAATTTTGCCGCCCTGACTGGCGATTTCAACCCGATGCACACCGACGCTGAATTTATGAAGACTCATGCGATGGGGCAGCGCATCGCGCACGGCATGTTATCGCTTAGCTACGCCGTCGGGCAGGCCTACCAGCTAGGCTTCATGGAAGGCACAATTTTAGCCTTTCGCGGGCTGGAGATGAAATTCAGCCTGCCGGTATTCATCGGCGATACCCTGCATGTAGAACTGACGGTTATCGAGATGAAAGAGGCGCGGCGTTTAGGCGGCGGCATGGTCACGCTGGAAGTGAAGATCATCAATCAGGACGGCAAAACGGTACAGTCCGGCACGTGGACGGTGCTGGTGTTGAGCAAACCAACTAGCGATTAATATATTGGCGGGCATAAACAAAACGGGCGAGTCATGAACTGAACTCGCCCGTGAAATCTGCCGATTGGCTTGCGTGGGAAAGCCGCGCCCTAGACGAAAATTTCGTGTTCGATACGCTCCGCGCCCAGATACGCCCGTTCCTGCTCAATGATTTCAGGATCGAGCTTGGTATACAGCGCCTTCGGCTCACGCAGCGCCTGCCCCTGCGCCAGCGCCCGCTTCTTCCATTTGCCGATTGCCGCGCTGCCGTTGTAAACCAGCGCGTTATGCGAACGCGATGCTTCAGCATAAGTTTCGATATGCTGCGTTCCGAAAAGCTGGCCATCGTAGCCTAGATACTCATGCACCGCCTGCGCTGAAAACGGCAGAAATGGCGACAGCACCAGATTCAGGTTGTCAATCACCCGTAAAATGGCATAAACCGCCCGCGCCGCATCTGCCGGATCATCCTTGATGGTTTGCCAGGGCTTGCGTCCATCCAGATAGCCGTTGGCTTCGCGCACAATGCCCATCGCGGTTTGCAAGGCTTCACGCAGGCGAACCTTTTCAATCAGGCTGCCCACTTCTTCAAATGCCGCTTCCGAACGCGCGATCATGGCTTTATCGGCATCCGTCAGGCTGTCAAATGATGGCACTTTGCCATCGAAACGCTTATAGGCAAAGCTCAGCATACGGTTAACCAGATTGCCCCAAGCCGCCAATAGTTCGCCGTTCACGCGGTTGAAGAAGCCGTCCCACGCAAAATCGCTGTCGTGGGTTTCAGGGAAGGTGGCCGCCACGTAATAGCGAATCGCGTCCGGTTGGTAGCGATCCAGAATATCCGGCAGCCAGATCGCCCAATTGCGGCTTTTGCTGAACTGCGCGCCTTCGATATTCATGAACTCATTTGCAGGCACGTCATACGGCAGGCTGATGCCAGTGGCATCGTTATAAATGCCATCAATGCCTAACAGTTCCGCCGGCCAGATAATCGTGTGGAACGGGATATTGTCTTTGCCGATGAAGTTGTAGATTTCGGCATCGGCGTTATACCACCAGTTCTTCCATGCGTCTGGTTGGCCGGTATGCTTCGCCCATTCGATGCTGGCGGTCAGGTAGCCCATCACGGCATCGAACCACACATAAAGGCGTTTGCTTTCCCAGCCTTCCAGCGGCACCGGAATCCCCCAGTCAATATCGCGGGTGATCGGCCTGCCGCGCAGCCCTTCGGAGATGAAATTACGGCTGAAACGTACTACGTTTGGCCGCCAGTGATCCTCATGCTTGTCCAGATATTTCAGCAGTTGGCTGCTGAACTTGCTCAGGTCAAGGAAATAATGCTCGCTTTCGCGCACCACCAGTTGATCTGTCGGGTCGTTCTTGCTGCGTGGGTTGATCAGTTGGGTGGCATCCAGCAGGTTGCCACAGTTATCGCATTGATCGCCGCGCGCGTTGGGGTAGTGGCAGATATAACACTCGCCCTCAACATAACGATCTGGCAGGAATCGCCGTTCTTTCTCGCTGTACAGCAGCGCCTGCGTTTCCAGATACAGGAAACCATGTTCCAGCAGCAGCGTGAAGATTTCCTGTGCGATCTGGTGGTGATTTTCGGTATCCGTGTGCGTGAACAGGTTGTAGCTGATGCCGATCTTCTGCTGCGTTAGCAAAAAGCGTTCGTGATACTTGGTGAAGATTTCTACTGGCGACACCCCGCGCTTATCCGCTTCCACCGAAATTGGCGTGCCGTGCGCGTCTGAGCCGGATACCATCAACACCTGATCACCTTTCAAACGGTGATAGCGCGCGAAGATATCCGCAGGCAGGTACGCGCCCGCCAGATGCCCGACGTGAAGATCGCCATTGGAATAAGGCCACGCCACTGAAACGTGAATGTATTTGCTCATTGCGGGTGCTTCCCTTTCACCATGTGAAATAAAACGACCTCACCCCCAAACCCCTCTCGATGTACGGAGGGGGAGTTAAGCGCAGCGCAACGGGGTGAGGTTGCGTGTTTTGACAACAAAAAAGCCGCCTGTCAGGGACAGACGGCTCGCGATTCACTACAATTCACCAGGCGCGGCTTACCGAAGTCTGCCCTGAAAGGGAAAGACGCGGTACATTCGCATCGAGAACACCACACCTTTATTCATGCCGCCAAGTATACGCAGAGTACTCGTTGAGAGTCAAGCAGAAGATCAATCTTCCAGCATTTGCAGTAAATATCGTTTTCAGGGTATTTTCAGAGGGGTATATCCTTGATGATCTGTTGAGAGGTAGGCTGGCGCGATGCTGCGGAAAATAGCCTTGATCTGCGCCTTCGCGATGCTGTTTGTAACTGCACTGGCTGTTAGCGCGGGCATACCATCTGCCCCGTCCCAGCAGCCTATGCCCTCGATCACGCCGCTTTTTTCAAATGGGCAGCCGCAAAATGTGGTGCCTTTCGGCGGCAGCAGCGGCGGCGGGTTTAGCGCGCAGGTACAGGCAGCGGC
>LMZS01000172.1 GCA_001567085.1 Chloroflexi bacterium OLB15 | reverse complement strand
CAAGAAAAATAAAAAGACCGCCAGAATTTCTAGCGGTCTTTTAAGCTGGGGGGACCTGGATTCGAACCAGGATTGACGGATCCAAAGTCCGTAGTCCTGCCGTTGGACGATCCCCCACTACGGCGCTCATTGTACAGAATGTAAGCCGCTTCTATCAAGTGTGAGCCGCGCTATTTCAACCGAAAGGGCATGATCGCCTGTGCGCGGGCATTAGCGATATGCAGCGCGTTTTCCCACATATAGCCAACCCACGCCGCCGGGTTTGCCGTCCGCGCGGCTTTGCCCACAGCTTCAAAGATCTGCGGCGGCTCTGGCTCGCCCTCTTGCCAGAAGATCAGCGGCGCATGGTCAGGCAGATTCGCCAGCTCACGGGCTTTAGCCACCGCCATATCCAGATCGCCAAGCGCATCCACCAGCCCGTTTGCCAGCGCCTGTTCGCCCGTCCATACGCGCCCGCCAGAGATCGCATCCACCGCTTCAAAAGACAGCTTGCGCGCCACCGCCACCCGTTCTACAAAACGGCGGTAAATATCGTCAATTGAGGCGCGCATCTGCTGCCGCTGCCCATCGCTGAACGGCTTCGTCAAGTCATAAATATCGGCGTTCGCCCCGCGCTTAAAATGGGCGGCATTGATCTGGAATTTCTCCAGCAGCCCGCCTGTCACCGGCTTTGCAGTGACCACGCCAATTGATCCGGTGATCGTGCCGGGCTGCGCGTAAATATGCTGCGAAGCCGCCGCCACCCAATAGCCGCCAGAGGCAGCTACGCCGTTCATGTAGACCACCAGCGGGCGGGTCTTAGCCAGTTCATCCAGCGCCTGCCCCATTGCTGCCGCTGCTGAAACCGCGCCGCCGCCGCTGTCAATGAACAGCACGACCGCCGCCGCCGATTCATCCTTCATGATCGCCCGTATTTGCTGCACAACGGTGATATCGCCGCTGCGATCTTCGCCTAGAAACGGTACTGGCACAGGGATCGGTATATCGCCTGGCGTGCCGCCGCTTTCGCCAGAAACCATCATGCCGTTCACGCACAGCAGCGCCACATATTGATCGCTGTATGGCTTGGGTGATGGGCTGAACAGTTTACGCTGCGCCTCGTCCCAGCTTACCAATCGCTTGACGTTCAGATATGTGGGAAGTTCATTCTCATAAACCAGCGCGTCTACATACTTTTCCGCCAGCGCCGCCGTATCAATCTGCGGCGATTGATCAATCATCGCCTGCACAGTTTCAGGGCTGATCTTCCGGCCTTCAGCGATACCCCGAATGATCTGCTGATAGCGCGAATCGAGCAGCCACTCCAATTGTGCGCGGCCTTCAGGTGAAATCTCGTTCAAGGAAAATTGGTCGAACGCGCCTTTGTAGGGGGTGATAGCGATCACATCCACCGTCACGCCCACTTGCGCCAGCGCATCCTTCAGGAAGTAGGCTTCCGCCGCAATGCCAGTGACCATAAAATCGCCCGATGGTTGCAGCAATATTTCATCGGCGGCGCTGGCAAGGTAATATTGCGGCGTATCGTAAAGTTGGGCATGCACGATCACTCGCTTGCCGTGATCGCGTAAAAATTGCAGCATGCCGCGCAGGGTTTGCAGGTCAGCCAGCGACATTTCCAGCCCATGCAGCGAGATCACCACCCCTTTAGGGCGCGGATCAGCCGCCAACCGCTCAAAAAACTGCTTCAATTCCCACAGGCTAAGCGGTGGTTTGCCGAATAAACGGCGCTGAATAAAATCGCGATCTTCCGGCAGAGCGGGCATAGCCGCCGGTAAATTCAGCAGAATATAATCAAGGTCTTTGTGGCGGCGGCGGCGCCAGTTGACGAAACGACGCCAGCCCGCATCAGGCAGCCAAAATGGATTCAAATATCGTAGAAATTTCCGGAAAACCATTACTGTGTAGGAGTTGAACTGTGCATAGGATTAAGTATAGCACAGCGATTATCTGCATAAGTATTTCATTCAGATCATGAATTCAAAACTGGCACCCCAAAAGCAACCAGGCTCTTTTATAGGGTCACGCCTGCTTCAACGGCTCACCGATCCCCGTAATAATACAGCCGATGGGATCACGCAAACGCGCATTCGTGGCATGCTAAGCCTGCTCATTGCGCTCATCCCGATCACCCTGCTGGAAGCCATCCTGCTGCATGCCGAAAGTGCGCGCGGTTACATCTTCATGCCTACGCTAACCGGCCTGCTGGTGAGTTACTTCCTCTATCGAAACGGAAAGTACGATGCCGGAAAGTGGCTGCTGGTGGCAGTTCTTTGGCTAACCGCGCCTTTCGCTTTTTTTGGCTTGCAGCAACAGCTTTCGTTTTTGCTGGTGGTTGCGCTGGTGCAGTACCCGCTGATGGCTTTGCTGGTGGCTCAGCATGTGTTGGCGCGAAAGTACGTCTACGGGTTGTTTGTGCTAACGATAGTTTTTCTACTGGTGATGCGCGTTAGCCAGAACCCCACAAACAGCCTGTTATTCAGCCTGCTGCTCGGCATCTTCGTCGCCAGCCTGTCAATCATCTTCGCCATTCTTAGCGGCGCAGACAGGCAGGCGCGGCGTCTTGCCGAAGCGGATCGTGCCGAGCGTGAAGCGCGCTACCGCGCCATGACCGAGCTGGTCAGCGATTTCGTCTTTAAGTTACGGGCGCAGCCCGATGGCGATCTCATCGTTGAATGGACAGCCGGCGCATTGGAAAAGGTGCTTGGCTACGACGCGCAAAGTACCCCTGAAGGCTCCATCCTCTCAATGATCTACCCCGAAGATTTGCCTCATGTGAAGGCAGAGATTGAAAAGCTTGAGCAGGGCGAGCAGCGAAATTTTGAGACGCGAATCATCAATAAAGACAATAACGTTTTCTGGTTGCAGGTTTACGCCTATGGCGAAATCAATCCGGCGACCGGGAAATTACGTGCGGTATACGGGGCGGCGCAAAGCATTGATCAGCGCAAGGCGGATCAGCGGGCGCTGGAAGTAAGCGAAGGGCGTTTGCGTGCCATCATTGATTCCAACGTGATGAGCGTCATCCTGATGCGCGAAGAAGATGGCATCGTGATGATGGCTAATCAAAAAGCGATGACGACGATGGGCTATACGGCTGATGAATTCATCGGCCAACCGATGATCCAAAAGAGCGTTTCGCTGAAAGACCGCCGCTATATACAAAGCCTGATGCGGAACTCAGATCACATGCAGGACATCGAGATACAAGCCCGCCGTAAAGATGGGCAACTCCTCTGGATGGTCGTCACCATGTCTCGCACCATCATGGATGGCGTTTCGATGATGCTTTCCAGCTTCTTTGAAATTACCGCCCGTAAACAGACCGAAGATGCCCTGCGAGAGCAGCAAACGCGCTACGAAATGCTGGTCAACTCGGTAGATGGCGTAGTCTGGATCGCCGACGCGATCACGCTTGAAGTCGAGTTCATGAGCAGGCAAATTGAAGCGCTAACAGGCTATTCACGGGAACGTTTCATGCGCGAACCAGGGCTGTGGTTGTCGCTCATCCATCCCGATGATCGTGAACACGCCGCTCAAACCCGCATTGAGGCGGTGCAGCAAAGCAAAGGCGGCTTCCAGCAGGAATACCGCATGATCTCCGCCGATGGCCGCACAATCTGGGTGCGCGATATCGTCTCGCTGACGCAAACCGATAACCACTGGATCATGAGCGGGCTGTCCATCAATATTACTGAAGCCAAAGAAGCGCTAATTGCTGAGGACGAGCAGCGGCGTCTGGCTGACGGGCTACGCTCTACGACCGCGCTCATTTCCAGAACGCTGAATCTTGATGAAGTGCTAGACCGTATTCTGGAACAACTTCAAGTAGTTATCCCTTCCGATTCGGCAGACATCATGCTGATCGAAGGCCGCGCGGGGCGGTTGGTGCGCTCGCGTGGCTATGATGGGAACAAAACGATGGGCTTCGATATTGACGACTTTTTGTTTCCGATCTTCGACATGCCCACCTTCCAGACCATGATGAGCAGCGGCAAACCGCTGATACTGGATGATATAAGCAGCAGTCCCGATTGGGTGGAATTTGGCCGCACAAGCTGGATTCAATCCACGTTGGGGGCGCCGATTCGCCTTGAGGGCAGCACTATCGGCTTTATCAATCTGACCAGCGACCGTAAATATGCCTTCACCAAACAGCATGCGCTAATTTTGCAGACATTTGCTGATCAGGTAGCGATTGCTTTACGGAATGCGCGCCTGTACCAGCGCGTCTCAGAGCATGCTGATGACCTGCAAACACAGATCAAACAAAGCACCAGCGAACTGGAGCTAGAACGCCAGCGCATCTCCGCAATCCTGGATTCCACAAGCGATGGCATTGTTTACAGCGAAGATACCGTTATCCGTTATGTAAACCGGACGTTAGGCAATCAAACGGGGTACAGCGCCGCAGAGCTGATTAACCAACCTATCCTCATGATTTATCATGAAGGCGCGGAAAGCGTGTCTGCACAAAAGGCGCTTGAAACGGTGCTCCAACGGGTACGGACGGAAGGGATATGGCGCGGCGATGTTGAAATTCGGCGCAAAGATGGAACCTGTTTCTCCGCCAGCCTGGCAGTTTCACGGATTGGCGACGCGAACAGCACGCCAGTGCGCGCCGTTTCAACAGTGCGTGACATCAGCAAAGAAAAGGGGCTGCAACAGCAGCGATCTAACCTTGTCGCCTATGCCAGCCATGAACTGCGAACGCCGATCACCAACCTCAAAACCCGCCTGTATTTGCTGCGCCGCCGCCCTGAGCATTTAGATCAGCATTTGAACGTGCTGGACGAAGTAACCGAGCGGATGAAGCGGCTAGTAGAAGACCTGCTGGATATTTCGCGGCTGGAGCGCGGGGTGATTCCCCTGTATACCAGACCGATCAACTTGAACCCCCATTTGCAGCAAATTATTGATATCCAAAAGCCCGAAGCTGACCGCAAAGGGCTTACCCTGATCTATGATGAAGCGCCATTCCCGGCTTTTGTAAATGCTGATGCTGAGCGGCTGGCGCAGGTGATCACCAATCTGCTGACCAACGCCATCAACTACACGCCAGCAGGCGGCATTGTTCGCCTGGTAGTCGCTGGGGATAACGCCACCCAACAGGCGGTCATTCAGGTACAAGATACAGGCATCGGCATAGAGCAGGAGCATCTCGCTCACATTTTCCAACCGTTCTATCGCGTGGTCAGCCACGTTTCTGGCACAGGTCTTGGGCTTAGTATCGCCCGCCAGATTGTGGAACTTCACGACGGAGACCTGAGCGTGAGCAGTACGCCCGGCGAAGGCAGCACTTTTACCATCCGTTTGGCGCTGGCTGAACCGCCGCTGAATGGTGTAAATGACTTTTTCCACACCGATATACAAGCATAATGAACCCGCCCGCTAAAGACCTGTATTCAGTGTTGGAATCCTCGCCAATGCATAAGCTGCTGGTGCGCTCGAACGCCCTTCAGCAGCTTTCCCGCCCGCTGGTTTTCGCGCTGATGCTGGCCAATGGGCTGGTGACGGCGCTGGTATGGGGCGCGTTCAACGAAACAAACATCGCCATCCTTGCCGGAGGGCTGACGTTTCTCGCCAGCGCGGGGAACTGGCTTGCGCTGTGGCTGCTGCCGCGCGCAGGCCGCAGCTACGGGCCAGATCAGCCGTCAGCGCTGGCCTTGATGCTGATCTTCACGGGGCTGGCGCTGGTGCTGGCGATTCTGAACGCGCCGTTATGGCTGCTGGCGCTGCTGAATGCCCTGATCACCCTTGCCGCGATTTACGCGACGTGGATCGAACCCTTCCGGTTAGGCGTTACACGGGAAACTCTGGATATTTCGACAGGCGATCCAGCGGTTACCAGCGGCGCATCTGTTCGCCTGCTGCATATTGGCGATATTCATGTTGAGCATCTTACCCAACGTGAACGCCAGCTCAATCAGCTTATCGAACAGCTTCAACCAGATGTGATTGTCTTTACTGGCGATTTTGTGAATCTTTCTTATAACGAAGATGCCCGCAGCCACGCGGAAATCCGCCAGTTGATCGGCGGATGGCAGGCGCCGCTTGGCGTTTACTGCATCAGCGGCACGCCAACGGTAGAGCCGCCCGCGCTGGTCGCTTCGCTGGTGCGTGGTATCCCACAAATCACGCTGCTAACCAACCGTTGGGTCACGCTAAACACCCCTGCTGGAAAACTTCATATCGCAGGCATGGTCACCACCCATGACATGGATGAAGACCGCCGCGCCTTAGCCAACCTCGCCGCTGATTTTCCAGAATCCGGTATCCGCCTGCTGCTTTCTCACTCGCCAGACCTCGCGCCAGAAGCAGCGGCAGTGGGCTTCGATCTCTATTTGTGCGGGCACACACACGGCGGGCAGCTTCGCGTGCCGATTTTAGGCGCGATCCTTTCGGCAAGCCATTATGGCCGCCGTTTTGTGATGGGACGCTACCGCCTTAACGAAATGACGTTATACACCACACGCGGCGTTGGCATGGAGGGTTTAGGCGCACCCCGCGCACGATTTTTATGCCCGCCAGAAATTGTGCTGTGGGAAATAGTTGCAAAAAAACAAATACAAAAACCATAAATTTGTAAAAAAATCTTTCGCTTTCTTAAATTTGACTTGTGATAGAGTTGAGGTGATCATCAAATAGCTATCCGTCTACACATCGAAGAAGTTCTCGAGGAGGCATTATGTGGAGACAGGTTGAGGTATGGCTGAATCCCATATTTGCCTACCTCAATGAACGGGGGCAGCCCGCGTGGACAGGGACTAGTTGAGTATGCCTTGATTCTTGTTTTAGTTGTGCTCGTAGTTTTTAATTGTCGTTGTTTTCCTTGGTCCCTGGGTAGGCAACGTATATTCCAATATCGTGAACGCGCTCTA
>LMZS01000171.1 GCA_001567085.1 Chloroflexi bacterium OLB15 | reverse complement strand
AAACTCATGAACATCTGTGTGTCATTGTTCAGCCAGCCCCAAATTGACCCCGCCTTTTTCAAAGTAGCGCGTGAACTTGGCGAAACTATCGCCAGTCGTGGCGATACGCTGGTCTACGGCGGCGCATCTATTGGGCTGATGGGGGAAATCGCGAAGACGGTGCAGGAACATAACGGGCGCGTGATCGGCATCATTCCAGAGGCGCTTGTAGATCGTGAGATCACTTATCGCAGCGCCGATGAATTGATCGTAGTCGCCAATATGCGCGATCGCAAAGCCATGATGGAAGATCGCGCCGATGCCTTCATCGCCCTGCCCGGCGGTATCGGCACGCTGGATGAAGTGTTTGAGATCATGAACTTGCGCGCTTTGAGCATGGTGATGCATCCGCTGGTGCTGCTCAATCAGAACAGCTTTTATACGCCAGTTCTCGAAATTTTACTGCGTATGCAGGAAGCCAATTTTCTACGAAATCAGGTTGACGACATCATCCACCTTGCCGATGATGTGCGCGGCGCATTTGCTTATATTGACGCCGAAAGTCAAAAGACACTCTAAAAAATCAACCTGTTTGCCAAAATTTATAGAGTTAACAGGCTAAAAAAAGCTCAACTGCTGCGGCCCCTTAGCAGGTCGGGATCGCAAGCTTTTTGGCATGGTTAGTCCCATTTCCGCGCACCAGTCCGGCTCCGGCCCTTCCCAACCCCATTGATCAAAATCAACCTGCTCACGCGAATTAAATTCTATGCCTTCATGCCGCAGCCGCGCCCGCTGTAACGCCGCCGCCTGGGTTTCCGGCGGCAAACTAATCGTTCCCTTGCTGTTGATCACCCGGTGCCAGGGTACAGTTTTATCGTCTTTCCACGATACCGCGTTCATGGCATCCCCCACCCAGCGCGGCCCCAACCGCTGATACACCTCAGGCTCAATCCCTTCTGGCGCGGGGATCATGCCGGCAATCTGCCCGAAAGTTGTCACCTGTCCCTCTGGAACCTGCCGCACAATTTCCCAGACAATACGGTTAAACGCCTCAGGATCAGAAAGCTCGAACATCAGCAAACATCCTCAAAGTTGTATCGTAAAAATTATACGCAAAAGTTGTCCATAAGCGTGAATGATGGCTCAATACCGTTCCAGACCTCATCCTACCCGGACGGCTCGCTGCTGGCAGTGATAGTTGACGGCACTATCCATATTCTGGATACTTCCGATTACAGCGAAATTGCGACATTAGTTGTACAGAGAAATTGCAGGCGGCTGTACTACTAACAAAAGGAAGGTAATTTGATGTCCGATAGTCTACTCAATGAATTAAAAAACCGGCTTCATGAAGTTGCTGATTTAGCGCAAGCTGGTTCGGTATTGAACTGGGATATGGCTACCTACATGCCTCCCAAAGGCGCGCCGCAGCGTGGCCGTGCGCTGGCAACCCTCAGCAAATTGCATCACGAAAAATTTACCGATCCGGCGGTGGGTCATCTGCTCGATCAACTGGAAGCGCAGCTTGGAGACCGCCCCGATGACGATGATGATGCGGCGCTGGTACGGGTGACGCTACGCGAATATAACCGCGCGGTGAAAGTCCCCGCCAGCCTTGTGGGCGAAATAAGCGAACTGACCTCCACGCTGTATGATGCCTGGACGCGCGCGCGCCCTGCCAATGATTTTGCCAGCTTGATGCCGATGCTCGAAAGAGAGATTGATCTGTATCGCCAGATGGCAAACTGCTTTCCCGGTTACCGGCATATTTCTGATCCGCTGATTGACTTTTCCGATTACGGAATGAGCGCCGAGTCCATTCGCAGTATTTTTTCCGAGCTTCGCGCTGAGCTTGTGCCAATTGTAAAAGCCATCATTGAACAGGGTTCGGCGGACGATTCCCCGCTGCATCAGATTTACCCTGAAACCGATCAGGAAGCCTTCGGCGTCGAGATCATTAAAGCATACGGTTATGATTTTGAGCGTGGGCGGCAGGATCGCACGCATCATCCCTTCATGACCCGTTTTTCAGGAAATGATGTTCGCATCACCACCCGCTTCCGCGAAAATGCGCTGGATGATGGCCTGTTCAGCACGCTTCACGAAGCCGGGCACGCGCTGTACGAACAGGGCATAGACCCCAAATTTGACGGCACGCCGCTTGGCGGTGGCACTTCTACGGGCGTGCATGAAAGCCAATCGCGCCTGTGGGAAAATATTGTCGGGCGCAGTCACGGTTTCTGGTCGCAGTATTACCCACAGCTTCAGGTGATGTTTCCTGAACAGCTCAACACCGTCTCATTAGAAGAGTTCTACCGCGCGATCAACGTCGCAAAGCCTTCGCTGATCCGCGTGGATGCAGACGAAGTGACCTACAACCTGCATGTCATGATCCGCTTCGATCTTGAGCTTGGCCTGATGGAAGGCTCGCTGGAAGTAAAAGATTTGCCCGAAATCTGGCACAGCCGCTATGCCAGCGATCTTGGCGTGACCGCGCCTGATGATCGGGATGGCGTGCTGCAAGACGTGCATTGGTATACCGGCATCTTTGGCTATTTTCAGGGTTATACGCTCGGCAACCTGATGAGCGCCCAGTTCTACGATGCCGCGCTGCGCGCCCATCCTGCCATTCCGGCGGAGATTGCTGAGGGGAAGTTTGACACCCTGCGCAGCTGGCTGACCGAAAACATATACCGTCATGGCAGCAAGTTCACCACCGATGAACTGCTCAGGCGTGCCACTGGCGAGGGTTTGGGGATTCAGGCGTGGATTAATTATATTCGCGGCAAGTATGGCGAGATGTATAAGCTGTAGCTATATCGAACGAGAGGGTGGAGGCAAGGCGTACCTTGTCCTTCACCCTCTCCCGTATACCTGAAAAATAGCCGCAAGGGCGCGTCGCTGATCGCCCGTTAGCCCTTTCAAACATGAACGCGCGCTATGCTGACTCCCCTATCACTTTCGCGTCTTTCTTGCTCATTCCTCATTTTTGATAAAACGCATCACGCGGAAGTTTTCAGCCAGCGCTACCCCAACTTGCTTCCCTGTATGTTCGTCCCACTTACGCACCATATCAGCCACTTCCGGCCCCACCTGCGAGCGATGCGCCAGCAGCGACTTCATCTTGCGTTCCCACACAGGCGTAATATCCACCGCGAGATTCGGCTTATCGGTCAGCGCGATATAAACTTCCTGAACGTGATGCGGCTCATACCCCTCAGCCAGCAGGTCAGAAAAAATCGGGCGCGTCTCTGCGCTGGGGAAAATAGCGTAAAGTGCCGCTTCTCCAGCCGCGCGATGATCGGGATGGTTAATGTAATCAGAAGACTCCATATTGATCAGCACCGCCGTCGGATCCATGATCACCACCCGGTACGGCTGCACTTCGCGGATGATGCGGGTTAGATCACGCCGCAGTCCCAGCGTCGGTTGCAGTTCGCCATCTTTATAGCCCAAAAAGCGCACATCGCGCACGCCAACGATTCCCGCTGCTTCTAACTGCTCCAGTTCACGCTGGCGCACCAGCGCGCCCAGATCCGCATCCTTCGCATTTGATCCAGCAGAGCCATCGGTGACAATCACATACGACACTTCATCTCCAGCATCCGTCCACATCGCCACACTGCCGCCGACACCAAATTCAATATCGTCAGGGTGGGCAACAATGATCAGAATTTTTATCGGCTGTGAAGCAGGTTTTTCAAGTTCCATGAGGTTTACCTCTGTTCGCCCTTTGTCTTTTCGATCATGACAACCGTCTGTTTTATATAGACGCGCATATCGTCTGGAATATCCTGATGGACATGCGTTCCCGGCCCAACTTCCGCGCGCGCGCCAATTTTTACTCCCGGCATTGTCATCACATCCACGCCGATAAATGCATTCGCGCCGATCACCGCGCCAAATTTATTACGCCCGCTGCTCATCTTACTGCCCTTCACCGCGCTGCCTACATCGCCATGATCAATACGTAAATTAGCGGTGGTACAGCCTGCCGAGAAATTAACGCCGGGCATCAGCACCGAATCCAGCACCCGGCAAGCGTGCATTGCCACGCCTTCAGCCACATAACTGCGCGCAATTTCGCTGGTGAAGCCAACTTCGCAGCGATCCAGCACCATCGAGTTACGCACCAACGCATTGTTCCCCACAATCGTGTTCGCGCCGATGTATGCCGGGCCAACCACCGCCGCGCCCGGAAATACTTTCGCGTTCTCGCCAATGAAGACATTGCCCACCAGTGAAGCCGTCGGCGCGATGAATGCGCTGCTGGCAACCTGCTGGCCTTTAATCCGGCTCAGGAATACGTTCATCACATCCAGCACATGCCAGGGGAATTTGATCGCCGCCCAACTACCGCGATATGGCACCACTTGATATGTCTGCGACTGCATCAAACGATCCATCGCCCGTTCATAATGATCATCTGCCTGGTTGGGGCTGGCATATTCGGCCTGTAATGCCGCAAATAAGGCCTGCGCGTCAGCATGAACATGCGCGACGATGTTCACCAGATTGCTGGGCCGGTGGTCTGCGCCCGGCTTCTCTACGATGCCTGTAATTCGCCCGTCAGCATCTACCACCAGATAGCCGCCGGGGAAATAGTCCTCCATCTCAATGCCCGCCAGATAGCTGTTTTGTGAATCCATGCGATACGCCATCAGCATATCCTGATGCAGCGTGTCCTCTACCACATCATGCACCTGTGTGACATAAATCGCCCGCTCAGTGCTGTCCAGAAACGGCGAAGCGCAAAGTATGGCATCCCCCATACCGCGTGGCGTAAGCTGCATGGTCACGCGCACCCGCAATCGCTCAAACATCGGCATTGAAGCGGCAATCTCAACATGGCTATCAGGATTGGCAACCACAATCGCCTTTTCAAATCCTAACTGCTCATAACGCCGCAGTTGGGAAATCAGCAAAGCTTCTGATCCAAATTTCAGCAGCGATTTTTCACGTATCGGCCACATACGCGATGACGCGCCGCCTGCAAGGATGATCAGCGTTGGTGCAGATAAATTTTCATTCATTTATGAATCCAGTAATCCGAAAATCGCTCTATCGCGCGAGTCTATCTTAGTGCAGAATCTTCATCAACGCTCAGTCACGCGGCATCTGGTTTGAAAACCAGAATATTGGTCATAATTGGTCATACATGACCAACCCGCTCCACCCTACCCTGTAGCTTACAGTAACCACCAAAATCATGAGGTTTTGAGCAATGACATCAACCAATGGACATGCGAATGGCAGCAGCAGCGGCGGCGAAACTGGCACGTGGCGGCTGAAGGCTGGTCTGGCGCAAATGTTAAAAGGCGGCGTAATCATGGATGTGGTCACGCCAGATCAGGCGCGCATCGCTGAAGATGCTGGCGCGGTAGCAGTCATGGCGCTGGAACGCATCCCCGCCGATATTCGCGCGCATGGTGGCGTCTCGCGCATGAGCGATCCAGACATGATTGATGGCATCATGAACGCCGTCAGCATCCCGGTCATGGCAAAGTGCCGCATCGGTCATTTCGTTGAGGCGCAAATTCTGGAAGCCATCGGCATTGACTACATTGATGAAAGCGAAGTCTTAACCCCGGCTGACGAAGAAAATCACGTCAACAAGTACAATTTCAAAGTACCTTTCGTTTGCGGATCGCGCAATCTTGGGGAAGCGCTGCGCCGCATCAACGAAGGCGCGGCCATGATCCGCACCAAAGGCGAAGCAGGCACAGGCGATGTGGTCGAAGCCGTGCGCCACGCCCGTATGATGTTCCGCGATATTCGCCGCCTGACCACAATGGACGAAAATGAGATGTTCACTTTCGCCAAAGACATTCAGGCGCCCTATGAACTGGTCGTAGAAACGGCCAAGTTGGGACGTTTGCCGGTGGTCAACTTTGCCGCTGGCGGCGTCGCCACCCCCGCTGATGCCGCGCTCATGATGCAGTTAGGCGTAGATGGCGTGTTCGTCGGCTCAGGCATTTTCAAGAGTGGCAATCCCGCCCAGCGCGCCAAAGCCATTGTTGAAGCCGTCACCCACTACAACAACCCGGAAATTCTGGCGAACGTCAGTCGTGGTCTTGGCGAAGCGATGGTCGGCATCAACGTAACCACCATGCCCGAAAGCGATAAAATCGCCCATCGCGGCTGGTAATTCTCGATTTTCCAGACTTATCCCTTAAAAAGCCGGCGCAGCATTTAACTGCTGTGCTGGCTTTTTTGATTCCCA
>LMZS01000170.1 GCA_001567085.1 Chloroflexi bacterium OLB15 | reverse complement strand
CCCTACCGTTGATCCGGTAGGGGTGATCAAGGCGGCAGCAATGAGCGCGCCAATGATCGCCACCCGCCAGTTCCTGATCAGCATGTGCGGTGTTACCATGCCTAACAACGCCACCACGAAAAATACCAGCGGGGTTTCAAAAGCCACGCCCATCCAGAACACCAGCGTCGTCACAAAGCTCAGGTATAAATCAGCAGTCCATTCCGGCTGAAAGATGCTGGCCTGAAAGCCCTCCAGAAACCCGATTGCCGGGGGGATCAGCACAAACCATGAAAACAGCGCGCCGGTCAGAAACAGCAGCATTACCGGCGGCAGCGAAAACAAGATCATTCGCTTTTCCCGCGCCACCAGCCCCGGCAGTACAAACATCAGCACCTGATAGGTGATGACCGGCGCGGCAATGATGCCGCCAGCCATCAGCGCCACTCTGAAATAGGCAACCACGCCGCTGGTCGGCCCCAGCACCACAAATTCGCGGCCATACGGCTGCTGTAAGTACATCATCAACGGTTCGCCGAAAAGGATGCCGACTAAAGTTCCCGCCACCAGCGCCAGCGCGCTTATGAACAGCCGCTTGCGCAGTTCTGCCAGATGTTCAAACAGCCCCGTTTCCACAGGCTGAGTCACAACAGACTCGGTTGATACGGGAAGTGGCCGTGTAATATTCGCCATCAGTTTTCCTTTTTCAGCTTTATGCGCTGCTTAGGTCGGGCTTAAGCAGGAATATCTTGCAGGTTGGATAGATGCTGTTGGGTTTCAACGGCGCTTTCCCGCGCATTGGGCGAACGGGTGGCGCCTTGATCGCTGGCATCCAGTTTTAGCGCCGCGTTCATCTCGCTTTTCAAAGCACGCAGCGGTTCTTGCGCTGGCGATTGCAGGTTATTGAAAGCCCGCCGCATATCCCGCTGTAACGTCTGGCGGGTAGGAATGTCTTTCGGAATGGTGACATTTACGCCAGAGGCGTCCATTTCCTGCTGAAGCGCGGACGCAGCTTCGCGCCACCACCCTTGCAACTTACCAGCATACCGCCCCAGCGTATATGCCCAGCGGAACATGCGCTGCGGCCCGGCAATCACCAGCATCCCGATCAAGATAGCAATCAGCTCTGGCATACCAATGCCCAGAATTTCCATGATCCCGCCCTTTAAGAAGCGCTTGTGGTCGGGGCGGGATCGGTCGTTTCAGCCTGTGCCTGCGCATTGGCATTGCTCATACCTTTGCGAAAATTTGCGACTGCGCTGCCCAGCTCGCCGCCAATTTTTGAGACGCGGCCAATGCCGAACAGCAGCACCACAATCGCCAGAATGATCAAGAGTTCCGTCGGTCCAAAAATTCATGAGGTTGCCTCCAACAGCAAATCCATTTGCGAGAAATTACAAGCGATAGGCTGCCGCTAAGACAGCCCATCGCAACCGGAAAATCAGAAATCTACATTGCGGCGTAAGGCGTGCCACTCATGTAGCCGATCATTTCGGCTTCAGCGCGGATTGCGGCGATCTGATCAGCAGTGGGCGGGACGGCGGGGCCAACGAAGCCTTCGCCAGAGCCATCGAGGAACGGTTGAAGCACCGGCACAGCGTCCGACACATTCATGAAGTTATACTGCTCATAGCCCTGATTATTGGGCAGCAGGCCGCCAATCTGGCGAACAAACGCGCGGTGTTCAGACTCTACGCCGGCAATCTGCGCGGCAGTGACGGCAAATGCTGTTTCGCCAGCTTCAGCGAAGATGCGGGTAGCGGCCAGGTATGCGGCGACGAAGGCGGTTTCAGCAACTTCGGATATGGTCGCAAATAATGCAGGATCGCTGAACAGCGTTTCGGGAACATAAAATTCGGTCACGACAGGCACAGCGCCCAACGAGGTCAGCAGTTCAAAGTGATCTTGTTCTGCCAGGAAGCCAGCTTTCAGGTAGTTGATCACATCCCCTGAGAAGCCGAGATCGCCATTGATGGCGTTAAGGTAATGGGTAGTCGCGAAAAGTTCCGCCGTTGAAGCCAGATTGAGGATGGTTTGCACATCATCATTCTGCCCCTGCATATCCTGCGCGAACGCGCGGCTGATGCCGAACAATCCGCTGGCGCTGGCCGCTGAAGCTGCGGCCACCATCGTAGACCCCTTCAAGAACGAACGACGAGATAAAGCGATCATTTTTATTCCTCTCCACATAAACGCATAAACATTTGAGCAAGTCGCATCATCTCGGCGACCCATTCATACAAACTTTCGTTATGTGGCGCGCAGTTGGATTGAAATTCGTAAATGAGAATCAGATGAGTGCGATTTTGAGGGGAAATTAAAAACGGACGAGATGAGCCTGCGTCCGTTTTTAGAGGATGTTAGCAGTTGAGCGTTCTACGGTTGTGGTACAGGCTCGCCCAGCGCATCCAGCTTGAGCATAATGTTGTTGCGAACGCGCCTTACCTCTGGCGCGCCGTAATAATGCACTTTGCACGCGCCGGATGCCGAGCGCACATCCAGCAGTTCTTCAGCCCACAGCGTCAAATCGCCCGCGCCAGACACATCAATTTGCGCTTGCCTTGAGCGTAATTGCCCGCCGTTATACCGTATCACACCTGAGCAAGTCAGCGTTTGCTCATCCACATGTCCTGAAATCGTTACGTTTGCGCCACCTGACGCTTTTACCCTCAGGTACTTGGCCTCTAGCTGAGGGATTTCTAGCAGCGCCGAGCCGGAAGCGGTGCATAGAAATTCCGGCGTATTCAATGCCGTTATTCGGGCGGCTGTAGAGCCAGATAACTCAACGGTGTTTAGAGTTTTGCAGCCAACAAAAAAATGAACGGTTCGGCGATTGAACAGGCCTCGCGAAAAATTGTCGTTAAGCCGCAGGTGCAGCGTGCCATCAACCACTTCAGTGATAACCTGTGGCATCAATTCCTCATCTGCTTGAACGATCAGCCATTCTCTGTCGCCTTGCACCACCTGAAGCGTGGCGCTTCCGCTAACCCTGATGCCTGTAAACCCTGTTACCGCCCGCTGTTCTTGAATGCTGCCATCGGAATTCTTTGTTTTTGTTTCTGAGACAACAGTATCGTTCATGATCTATGCCCGTTAGTTATATGGTTGATACTGTCTCTTACGAGTCTGGTGGTGATTCTGTTCAAAACTGGGGAAATAAAATGGGACGCGATGGATGGCGTCCCATTTTCATCCCCGCATTGAGTTTTCAATGTGGAGACACGCTTATTGCGAAGCTTTTTACCGTATTGTCGGATCGCTAATCCACACGTCCGTTGAATACAGCGATTCGCTCTCGATGACCAGATTGGTTGAATACCCGTAGCGGAACTCGAAGATATTCAAACCGTTCTGCGTGCCCACAACCGGCTTTTCTGCGCCAGCCGCGTTATCAAACACGTAGGTCACCGGCTCGCACTCCGTCGCCACCTGTGCATTCTGGAAGCACAATTCAAGCGTCACCTGTGCGGTGCGCGCTGCCGGGTTATCCGAAATGTAAGTTACGCGCACGAAGTTCCACGATACCAGTTGTTTGGTGGTTTCCAGTTGTTCCTGATTCGGCGTGGCCTGCGGCGTGCTGCCAAACAGCGCCAGTTCCAGCGGCGTTGAGCCGGTAGGCGTTGGCGTCGGGCCGGGGCCGTTGCACCAGAACGCATCGCAGAAGGTTACAGGTTGCACATTTTCCAGCGTCGGCAGGCTGTTAAATACCGTTTCCGGCACAGTGGTAAAGCGCCGGTCAACATACACCGCGAATTGATCGCCCACCACGAACATCATGTTGGATGCGCCAAAATTCCGGTATACGGCGCGGAAGGGTGTCCCGCCCGGCATAATCCCCATGTATTGCAGCGCCGCCACATCCAGATAGGTAAACGCATAATCAGCGGTGCCGGTCAGCCGTTCTTCAACCACCACCTCATCCAGCACCGGCGGGTTTTCCACCACTGAGTTCAGCGCTTCTTCAAGTTGATCGCAGAAATCAGAAGCTGCCGGGTCAATTTCATTGAAAGACAGGCCATAGCCTTCGGTGACCAGAAAATACAGGTAGGTTACGCCCGGCGTGCATTGTTCAATCGGGTCAACGCCTTGCCATCCGGTCGGGCGGGGCTGTTCGGGGTTGAACGGCAGGGTGGCCTTCGCCAGCAGTTCAATATCATGGCGCAAATTATAATACGATGAACCGGGCGAGCTGCTTACGGTGCCGATCCAGCCATCCGGGCGCACGCCTTCGCCAAGTTGCAGGTTTGCCAGCGAGTTCAAGTCAAGGAACAGATCGCCGATGAAAGTGGGCGTCGTCGCATCACGGTTGCCAATATAGCCTTCTGGGCGCGTATTCAACCCCAGCAGCTCATCAGCAAGGCGTTCAAGGTCGCCACGCGCGCCGCTAAGCAGCGGAATCGGGTCGCGCACAATGCCATTTGAATCCGGCGTGCTGAACACGATTTCATTCAGCCGCTCATCAACTTCCGCTTGCAGCGAAAGGCAGTAATTCAACGCCGAATCCGGGGTAATTGGCTCAAATCGGTAGAACAATTCCAGCATCGCCAGCGTGTTCAGCAGCGTGCGGTCGCACAGCAGCAGCACCGGCGCGCCGCGCCAGATATCTGGCCGCGAGCCAATGCCAAACTGTTCGTTCGCCATCGTTTCGATATTGCGGCGAACGCTGCGCACCAGCGCTTCTGGCGAAACAACGGTTACAGCTTCCCAATTATCCGGGCGTTCCCCCGCGCCAAAAAGCTGATCCGCCAGTAGTTCGCTGTCGTACCAGAGGTCGGAAGAAAAAGTGAGTGATGCAGACTCCAGATTACTCGTCCATCCTTCAGGACGAATACCCTGCCCGAGCAGCGCGTCAGCCAAGGTTTCAAGGTCAACACGCGCATCGAAGAAAAATTCCTGCACATCAACGCCTTGCCCCAGCGGCGCGGGCGTAGCCTGCGCTGCGGGACTTGCAGAGGTTATTCCAACCCCCAATGCCAGTGAAAGGATTGCGGTTGTCGTTATAAGCAAAACGAGCCAACGTCGCATCGCGCCCGACCTTTTTGATTCGCTGCAAGAGGTTAAACGTGTGACTAGATTATAGCCGCAAGATGGCGTCGGGCAATTGATGGAAAATTTGAGGTCGGGAAATATCCGAAAAATCTGCTTCAAAATA
>LMZS01000169.1 GCA_001567085.1 Chloroflexi bacterium OLB15 | reverse complement strand
CATAAGTGCGCGGAATGGGGGCGTGGGGAACACCAAGATAATCGCGCTGGTAGTAATTGACCTCAGATGGCCCGAAGAACTCATCCTCCATGTCCAGCGTGACGAGTTTCAGGAATAGTTTGGTCGGTTTCGCCCCTGTTGCATCTTCAGAGTAGGTGATGCCAAGCCGAATGTTGGTGGATAGCTCACGGGCATTAATGAGCATATCAATCTTCGCCACCTGCCCCTGTTGTAGCGTCCCGCTGACGTTTAGCACATGGGTTAACCAAGCCTCAGTGATCTGTTCAACTCTCGTGATTAACCCATCACTACCCATACCGTTTATTCTGTTCCCCGTTTGTGAAGTAACAGCGAAAGCGGCGCATATTCAGCATGAACCCTCGTGCCATCTGTTAACGTACACTCAATCGTGGGATGATCTGCCGTGAGGGTTTGGCCGCAAGCTGACACAATACTCTCGATCACCTGCCAGCGCTGTGCATCGTTCTCAAACGCGATATCACTTGCCTGGGTCAGACCGTTTTTGCTATAACGCACACCCTGCCCGTCGATGAAAATTGCTGTGATCGCTGGATCAGCTAGCAGCGCTTCGAGTGGACCCAAGTTCATCGGTAAATCTATCATTGCTGTTCCCTTTCATTGTGCAGTGTTAATTACACCATCAATACCGTAAATCACGCCGTTGGCGAGCCGCACATCCCACAGGATCGCTACACCTTCGATCTCCCAATAGCTGCTGTCGGTCACACCGAAGTTGAGAGAAAGCGTATTCCCGTTAAGCATCGTCAAGGCTGCATTTTGCAGCAACGCATAAGGCGGCAGGTTCTGCGCAGCGATATGCGACGCGAACAAGCTGCCCAACTGCGTCGCGTCCGGGATGATGCTAGCGGCTAACGTGCGATCAACCGCCGAGTTGACAGGAAGAAACAAGGTATACTCGCCGTCGTCTGCCAGCGAATCAAGTATATCCGTTTGTGCGATGAGTTCGGCAATCTGCGCGAACTGTGCGCCTTCGTGGATTGATTGCAGGTACTCGGCAATCGTCAACGAGCTGGAACGGTGGTAGATGATCTGCGGCTCGCCCGTTGGTGTCAGCCGTACCGCGATCAAGAAATCGGTGTTGGCGTGGGGCGTGAACACTTCCGAATACGCTAGGTCGCCAACCATGCCACCAATCGTAGCCTCTGTTAGCGGCAGTTCAAGAAAACCATAATCACCAGCGGGAATTTCAGGCAAGGCTGGCGCATCATCGATAGTGGCATTTGAGATCGCCTGATCGGTGAGATTGACAATAATTGCGGTGCTACCGTCTGCCTCCGCCAATAGTTCGGTTTCTTCGACGACGACAAAAGTAACCTGTTGGCTGTACTCACCATCAACGATCACGCTATAGCTTTGTCCCGATTCTAGGGTAAGCACGGTGGATGCGCTTGCTTCAGGCTGGTCGGCAATCGCTGTCGTCAGTGTATGTTCACCGGCCGCGACTTCGACATAATCCGTCGCAAAAGGCCATCCAATATCATCAAAGATCAGAGCGTCATCCAACACAATGTCGATCACCGCGCTGATCTCCGGCAGATACGAGAGCTGCATTATTCGCAGTCGGGCGGGATCATCGCCCTGAGCCTGAACGAGCCTGATGCTGAACAGCAGGATCAGGAGCAAGTAAAGTGACTTTTTCGGCATCTTTAATCCCTTTCGTGTGACCAGTTATGGTCTTCTCACGTTAGCAGGGAATGTTTCCCGTTGTCATGGGGGCATACCCCTAAACAGGCCGGGAAGATTTCAAGGCAAATATAGCGCCTATGTACTCTATTTGAGTGATGTCCACCAAGACAATATATCTTGAGCACGGAACGAAATAGCAAGCACAGAATTTTGTGTGACACACTTCATTCTGGCTGGGAGGTAAAATTAACGGGCGATTTGCCAATTTTGACGCTCGAAATTGCCAATTTTACACAGGTCACACAACCTGACTTTGATAAGCTAACTGTATCGGTAAAGCGTGGGCGTACCACACACTGAGCAGTCAGCTTTTTGATTCTGGCGGGGTACCGAAATATTTCAGACACCTTCGCAGGATTGCTAACCCGAAGCTGGAAAAATATGGGGGTTGCACAGGGTTGGTGTGCTACGCTGAAACCACAAGTAAAACGAAGGAGCGTGGCCCATGCAGAAACCAATTGCACCTACCCTACCTGTCCAGCAACCAATCCGTAAAAACATTTTTGCGATTCGGTTAACGGACGGGGAACGCGCCGAAATCGAAGCACTGGCGAAGCAGCTTAAGCTGCCAGACTCGTTCATGGCGCGGCATTTCATACTGGAAGCGGTGGCGTATCACCGCGCAGTTCAGCGGGAGAACGGGTTGAAGGCGGAACCGACAACCAACGAACCAACTTCACAACTGAATAAGCAGCAGGGGGTAAATCTGGAAATGGTTTATCGCTCACTGCTGCGAATTGTGTCCCACCTCGAGATCATCCAGTCGAGGGGGTGCATTCGGAAATGAGGGCAAGTTGAGATAAACTGCTGGGCAGAGATAAACAAGGAGGAACGATGCCCGGCAAACGTGAGCGTCTTAGGCGCGGCGGCGGCGGGGATCGGCTTCAATCCCCTTCAACCCGCAGAGGGTAGACTGCCCTACCCCTGCACTGCAGCGCGCATCCCTGCTACGAAGTCGTTTTTCCCGCCCTGTGCCGGATGGCGTACTTTTACACAGGGAACCCCCATCTCTGTCAGCAAGCCATAGCCAACGTTGCCTACAGCGATCACTTTCTTGGGCTTAAATATTTCCAGCAGCTCGCGCACAAGCGGCTGCCCTAATTTCACTTCATTGGCGCGCGGTTTGCGGTTAGAAAGCATTTTGCCCGGCTCGTGCGGGTGAAATGGAAACGCGCCCCACACCAGCGGCACAATCCCCAACTCTGGCAGCAGATTCCAGAGAATGGTGGCCGTTTGCTCGCTCTGAATCGCCTCAAACCCCGGCTCTGGCACATCCTGATAGCCCCGCGCCAACCCTAGCACGCCCAGTTCAGGCACGCCATCGCGCAGTTGGCGGCGTCCGGTCATCGGCAGGCCAGTCAAGCGCATCCCCCGATACCCCGGCGCTTCACCAAGCAGCATCCATTCAGTTTGCCGTGCGAAAAGGTCTTGTAAGTAACGACTCAAATTTGCACGGCGGATAGCATTGTAAGGGTTATCGCCCGCGCCAAACTGGTTATATGCATCTGGCGCAGTTTGAATCAACGAGACTCGGTCAATAAAAGACGAAAAGTCGTATCCCACGCAGTTTCACTCCAATTCTGTTGAACCAGAGCGATTATACGCCAACCCCGGTCATTCCTAATGGGCATACCGGTTCGCTGTCATGGATACCATATTGAATCCGCTGCTCGGCAGATAGATCGAGAATTTGACCTGAACATAGTGAATCAATGGCGTCATCAAAATTAGCCCGCCACAAATACACGCGATCATCAAGATTACTGCCAGTCACAATGAACTCCCCATCCGGCGAGTATTCTGCCCAGTAAAGCTGCCGGGTGCTGCCATTATCCAATACGCGAATCAGGGCGCCCGTTTTCACATCCCAGATTCGGGCGGTGCCATCCCAACTCGCAGTCACAAGCTGTGTACCATCCGGTGAAAATTGTGTATTCCAGATGATGTCTGTGTGTCCTGCCAGGCGATGCAGCTCTTCGCCTGTACTCGCGTCAATGATATGGACGAACCCATCCAGATCCCCGAACGCGATCAGGCTGCCATCCGGAGAGAACACTGTATAAGCGCTAGGAGCCGCTTCAAAAACGTGAAGCGCTTCGCCCGTCTCAGTATCCCACACGCGCAGGGTGTTATCCGTTCCAGAAGTCACCAAATGCCGTCCATCGGGCGAAAACACAGCGCTCGAAATCACGCCGGTATGCCCGGTGAGTACGTGAAGCTGTTCTCCCGTTTCCACATCCCAGATTCGGGCGGTCTGGTCAAAGCTGCCTGTAGCAATGCGCGAGCCATCCGGAGAGAAGTCAATGAAATTGGCAGCTGTTTCCAATCCCTCAAATTCTCGGATTGTCTCTCCGGTATCCGCATCAATCAAATAGAGAGAGAAATCAGATTCTCTTGATTCCTCAATCGAGATTGCCAGAAAACGACCATCCGGCGACACATCTAGCGTGCGAATACGCTGTTCATAGGCAATCATCGGGCTAGACCCATTTTCACCTAAACGCCAACGCGAATATACGCCAAGCCCTCCGACATAAATACTCTCGCCATCAGGCGCGAAGCGTGGAAAATTCACATAATCAAACTGACCCACAATGATAGGACGCGGCTCTTGTACAAAAGCCATATCCCATATCGCTCCAGTATTCCATAAAACCGTAACGAGTGAACTCCCGTCAGGTGAAATATCCAGCGCGAGTATCCGATTCGATGAACCAACATAACGACTGACTTCACGCCCGGTATTTAATTCCCAGGCGATTACCGTGCCCCCGCTATCACCGGTCACTACAATTCCCCGATTCGGATCGTAATCCACCGCATATATTAAATCGCTATGCCCCGTAAATTGCCCCAATGGCGTGCATGTGTCCAGATTCCAGGCATAAGCAGCAGGCTCATCTGTCGTAAGAATTCCTACAGGAATATCAATGTCCCACCAGAGCATATCCCACTGCGCACTATCAGAATCTTTGAGAACGCAAAGTTCTTCGCCAGTTTCTGGATCTGCGAAATATGCACGGGTGCTCCCCTCATTACTCATAACGTATTGCAGACCGCCGCTCTGAGGTTCAAAAAGGCCCTCGATTCGGTTACCCGTATCATCAATAACATTCGAATATGATTCTAGCCGCTCACCAGTTTCCACGTCCCAGAATTGAAATCCTTCGTTCTTGGACACAAGGATTTGCGATCCATCACGCGTAAAATATGCATTCAATGGTATGCCATCATCCGGGAGCGTACGGATAATCTCCCCTGTCTCAACATCCCACAGTCGTATATTCGAATCCAGGTCGCTTGTCGTAACTATCTCCGATCCATCTGGAGAGAAAGCTATGGTGTAAGTGATACCTTCCTGCGGTAATAAGCGAAGTTCCGCCCCTGTTTCAGCATCATAGATGCGTGTGCCCCCTTCGCTGGAGGTCGCAATGAGTGTGCCGTCAGGAGAGTAAAGCGCAGCGTAAATCTCAAATTGATGCCCGGTCAATTCTTGCCGTATCAGGCCTTGATAGCTTGCGCGAGACAATGCAGCGTCCGCGCCCGGTGTATAGCCGTATTCAAGGCTGCGCAGCGCCAGTGCCATCCCAATATTGCCGCTCGCGCCGTTGTTCATTGCCTGCTCCGCCGCAAGGTAAAGGCGCTGCTGTTCAGCACGAGCAAAGTTGGCTTCAGCACGTTCCCTTTCAGCAATTGCCGCGCTAATCAACCCTACGGCAATCAGTAAGGCAATCGCCATCACAGCCACCAATACATATAGGGCATTACGCGAACGTCGCTCCAGTTTCCGCTCTCGGGCGGCACGCTCCGCCTCCAGATCTTCCTCTCGCTGGTGATGCGCTACGCTGACATTCAGGAATTCACGTTCCTGTACAGACAGCAAGATTTCTGTTTCAGCGGCCCATACCTCAAATTGTGTCAGTTGAGCGCCGTGCGCCAGAAAGCTGATATCCTTTTCCGAGCGCTGCCATTCGTCCGCCATATATGCTAAGCGGCGCTGCATGCGTATATCACCACGGTCGTTTATTAGCCACTCTCGCAACCTTCCCCATTCACGGATTAGCGCTTCATGCGCGATTTCTATCGTTGGGCCGCGCGTTATCGGGTCAAGATCCAACGTAAGCAGCCGATATTCTGCATAGGCATTGATGATCTCCTCAACTTTTCCTGATGTATCCAGTCCCATCAATTCAGTTAGCAGTACCCGCCGCCGAGTATCTTCAGTGCCTTCTCCCAGGGTAAGCAATCGAAGAAAAAGCTGGCGTGTCAAAATTTGCTGCTGGCTATCAAAGCCGTCATACAGGTAATCCGCGCGTTTTGTCAGCGCGCCGGTAACCCCACCGGCAGCCTTATAGCCCTCAAATGTCAGGGAAAAACCTTCGCGTTGTTCAAAAAGCTCGGTCAGCGCGTATTCCAACAGAGGCAGGGTTCCTGGTTGTTCGCCCACATCGTCAATGATCGTTGCTGCCAGACCTGCTTCCAGCTGCATACCAATCCGCTCTAACGGGGCAACAATCGCCTGTTCCAACTCCCGCGTAGTCAACGGAAGCACTACTTCAGAATTGGTTCTGACTAGTTCAGCCAATCGGGGATACATCAATGGGCGATCATAAAAATCGGCGCGAATCGTAACGATCACCCATACCCGACTGCGCGAATCAGTGATAGCCGAAAGCAGTAAGTCGAGAAAATGTACGCGGTCAGCTTCATTATCAACCAGCGTAAAAAGTTCTTCAAACTGATCAATAATGAGGAAAAGTTCTGTTTTGGGGTCTAGCGGTAGCAGTTGTTTTGCAGCCCGCGCTAAGCCGCGCCGATCTTCACTCAACTGCGCGAATAACCCCGGCAGAGGGTTCACCGAAACCCGCAGCAGCGCAGCCTCCAGTTCTTCAATTGGGTAAGCGCCGGGCAAGAAATCGGCAATAAATGGTGAAGGGGATGACGGCAGCCCCCCTTTCCGCAAGGCCGGGATTAGCCCTGCCCGTACCGCGCTGGATTTACCGCTTCCGCTTGGGCCAACTATTGCCAGAAAACGGGATGTCTCGCCAATCTCTGACAATCGCGAAAGTAGCCTTTCGGTCAAAGCTGCGCGGCCAAAAAAGTCTTTTGCGTCTGCTTCCTGAAAAGCCCGCAAGCCTTTGAACGGGTTTTCCTGTTCAGTTTGATGAGCATTAAAGTCAATTCCAGAAGGCGTTGTTTCGTCGGTAACCACCTGTACTCTGGAAGCGGCGCTGCTCGGTTGATTCAACTTTAAGCTGAGCGCGCGCTCAACCGCCTGCTGGCGACTGTTCACATCCAATTTGCGATAGATCTGTTTGGTGTACCAGCGCACAGTTTCAGAAGTTAGCACCAGTCGCTCACTAATTTCGCGAGTCGAAGCGTCATTAATCATGAGATTCAGAACTTCAAGTTCACGTCCCGTTAGCGGTTCAGGTAATGGCTGCCATGAGGCGGAAGGCAGTACAGCAGGAATTGCCGCCCGAAAGGCTGCGGCAAACCGGAGCGCGCCGGGGTAGCGGTTCGCCGGCTCTTTCGCGGTTGCTGTCTGCAAAACTTCGTCCACCGCTGCGGGAATGTTTCGCTTCCCAACGCTCACCATCGGCAGCGGCGCGGTCAGGTGTTTGTGGGCATATTCATCTGGAGTAGTGGCATCGGCAAAGATCGGCTCTCCAGAAATCAACTCGTAGATCACACAACCAAGGCTGTAGATATCCGTCCGACTGCTCACCAACTCGCCTCGTATTTGCTCTGGCGACCAATATTCTGGTGAGGCTTGCGCTTCCTCCGCCGGCGCGATGCTGCGCCGCAAAAAAACATTACGAGCAATCCCAAAATCAGCCAGATAAGCGTTGCGATCTTCATCTAGCAGTATATTACGCGGGTGGATGTCCCGATGCACAATCCCTTCACGATGTGCCAGCGCCAGCGCAGAAGCTAGCTGATCCAGTAATCGCGCAATCTCTGTCAGTTTCCACGATTCCTGTCGCATAGATTCACGCAGGTTGCTACGTAGCCAGCGCATGGTCAGATATGCGCCCCCAGGATCACGCCAGTAGTCGTGGAGTGGCACGATATGCGGGTGTTCCAGACGGGCAATCACCTGCGCTTCCACCTCAAATTGGCGAATGAAATCAGGATGATTCGCGTATTTTGGAAGGATGCACTTGATCGCAACTTCGCGGCCTATTGAAGTTTGATAGGCGCGATAGACAGCGCCAAAACCACCTACCCCAATGCGCTGCCGAAACTCATAGCCTTTAATGATGGTTCCATCCAGCTTGAGTGTATCCATTTCCGCCCCCTCAACTTCAATGAAACTCAGTCAAGTCAACTCTATATTAGGGGGTTTTCTCTTTCAGTCATCAGATTCCCCCCACTTTTCCCCCCACCCAGAGTGGAGACATCCCTCCATCACAAATCGTAAGGTAGTGATACCGACCGCGCCAAGCTAAACAGGAGCGATAGTCATGAACCCCGGAGATTACCAATACCGCCTGAACAAACTTCACCGTGATGATGTTATCCGCGCCGCCCGTCGTGAGCATCTGGTGCGACAGGCTCAGGAAACCCGGCCAAAGACACGTCAAGCCTACGTGGCCGCGTTGATGTCGCTTCTGCAATCCATCACTCGTTAAGGCGTTCAATATTCGCCTTTTATCCGAAGGAGGATCCGATGTCCCGGCTAACAAAACTCACAGGAATCACCATTCTGCTCACGCTCATCGGCCTTGCCCTTCCTGCCAGCGCGCAGATACAGGATCAGGTTGATCCCGGCAGCTTCCCATCAGACCCCGGCATCATCCACTTCGGAGTAGGCTATTACTATCAGCTTCAAGGCGATCAGGAACGCGCTATTGAAGAATTCTCGCAGTCTATTGAGCTAATGCCCGAATGGGGCAACCCCTACGCCGCCCGGGGCGATAGCTACGCCGAACTTGGCGAATTTGAGCTGGCGATCAGTGATTACAATATGGCTATCGAAATCTATCCGGATTTTGTAAGTGCCCTGTACACCAGGGGGCGCGCCCTCCATGCCATCGGCGAGTTTGAGCTGGCAATCGCCGATTATGAGAACGCTATCGGGCAGTGGCCAGAATATGCGCTTCCACATCTTGGGTTGGGCGATATTTATTACGAACAGGGCGAATTTAGCCTGGCGCTAAGCAGCTATGAGCGCTACCTCTCTTACGTAGGCATCTATCCTAATGAAGATGAAGTTGCTGATGAGGGTATCATTGCTATCGTTGCCGAACTTCACGATACGGTGCTGGCAAAATCAGAATAAGTTCAGCATCGGGCAAGTATTGATACAAAACAATCGTTTTGAACGGGGATGAGCTTTTCATCCTCGTTCTGTTTTATGCCCTGTCTTTACACACAGCACACCTGCAAATCGTGCTATCATCATGCTAAGGCAGTTTTCAGGCGAAGGATTAGCAATGTCTGCAAATGTTGAAGCGATGGTGCGTGAAGGAATTGCTGCTGTACGAGCGAGCAAAAAAGAAGAAGGCCGCGCGCTGCTTACGAAGGCTGTAGAGCTGGATCCTTACAATGAAGATGGGTGGCTGTGGCTTAGCGGTGTGGTTGAAGGGCCGGATGATCAGCGTACCTGTCTTGAAAATGTGCTGGCCATTAATCCGTCCAACGAAAAGGCGCGCCAGGGGCTGGATTTTCTGAGCGGAAAGCCAACTGCGCCAGCCGCGCCCCCTCCACCACCAGCGCCGGTTGCCGCCAAACCCGCCGCTACGGTAACCAGTGTTGAATGGGATTTTGGGGCGCCTGAAGCCACTAGCAGCGCCAGCCGCACTGTGGACGAGCCTAGCCCACAAGATTACGACGATTGGGTTAGTGGTCTCGGGCTAAAAACGAATGATGGCGAAGGTGATGTCGCGCCAGTAGTCGCGTCGCCCTTTGTAGATTTCGATGACGATTTTTTTAACGCCGGCCCCTTTGACGCGCCAGAAAATGCGCCGCCCGCGCCCGTCGCAGAGCCTGCGCCTGCCAGACTGGCATCTCCACCGCCAATCTCACAGGGTATACCCTATACACCGCCGCCCACCGATTTTGAAGAGGACTTCCCCTCGCTCGCACCGCCGGAACCGGAGCCAACCCCCGCGCAAAAGGTGGCAAACGACGGGGTAATAAAGCTGTTGACGATGGGCTAGGCGTGCCAATTGCGGCAGCATCCAGCACCCCGATGCCTGTGCCGCTAG
>LMZS01000168.1 GCA_001567085.1 Chloroflexi bacterium OLB15 | reverse complement strand
TGCCAACGCGACCAGCGGGCCGATGCCCGGCAGCAGCAGCGCGCCAAGGCCGGCAATGCCTAGCCCACCCATGATGCCGCCAAGCGTGCCGCCGGTGACCGCGCCTTCCACCGGGCTAATGTCGTCATCATAAACCGTAACCTCATTATCTTCGGCGCGGGCAAGCACGGCGCTTTTGTGGATTTTCACATCTGAAAAGCCGTTAATATAGTCGGTCGCATCTACCAGATTTCCACGTGTGGGAAACGCCAAAATGACCAGTTCTTTAGCAGAAGACATAATTGCACTGCTCCTTGATTGTATTTAGGTGACTTTACCGCGCCGCTGGAAAATCACAATAATGCTGACAATTCGCGCTACAATCTTAAAAAATACCGGATAATTATTTCGTGAATATTGTTGAAGATGACGATACTTGACTCGGTTCCACCCTATATTCAGCCGCTGCTAACCAACGCCCAAACCATATACGGCCTTCCCCCTACTCGCCGATTGGTGCCTTACCAGAATATTCGCCACGCGCTTTCGCTGCATGCCACGATCACGCCAGACAAAACCTTTCTGATTCACTATGACGCAGATGGCAGTCGTGAAGAATTTACCTACGCGCAATTCAACGCGCGAGTCCACCAAACGGCGGGCTTCCTTTACGATGATCTCGGCGTGCGCCGGGGCGATAGAGTAGCCACACTGGCGTACAACCATATTGACACCGTGCTGGTCTATTTCGCCTGTTGGCTGATCGGCGCGGCAGTTGCCCCACAAAACCCGGCGGAAGATGACCGGCGCATCGCGTTTATTCTGCGTAACTGTGAGGCGAAAGTATGTTTTGCGCGCCATGACACGCTGGAACGGGCGGCGGCGATCATTTATGGCGACGCATCCGATGATCTGGGAGCACCCAATATCACGCAGCTTGTGCAAATGGGCGGCGCGCCCGATGAGCACTATCTGCATTTTGAAACCGAGACAGCCCACCGGCCAGATACATTTGTTTCCATGCAGGAACGCCCGCATCTGGATGATGAAGCGCTGTTGGTCTACACCAGCGGAACAACGGGCGCACCAAAAGGGGTTGTGCTAACGCAGTATAACCTGCTGGTAGACGCGCTAGGCATCAGCCACGCGCAGGCGATCACCGGCGGCCAGCGGTTGATGTGCGTGCTGCCGATTCACCATGTGAACGGCATTGTAGTCACGCTGATCACGCCGCTTTTCGTTGGCGCATCGGTGGTGCTGAACCGCGCCTATTCATCCTCGCATTTCTGGCAGCGCATCGCCCGCGAAGGCGTCCATTTGATCAGCGTGGTGCCGACCTTATTGCAATATTCGCTGGATTATGCGGCGGCACAGGAAGCAAAAGGCGCGTCTATCTGGGGAGATGGCGTTCACAAGAGTGATTTACGCCATTTTCGCCATTTGATGTGCGGCGCGGGCACGCTGGCAATGGGGCTGGCGCGAGAATTTGAAGAGCGTTTTGGCTTCCGCGTGCTGCATGGCTACGGCCTGAGCGAAACGACCTGTTATTCCTGCCATTTGCCGCTGGATTTAAGCTGGGATGAGCATCGTCACTGGATGTATGACTTTGGCTACCCCAGCATCGGCTGCGCGGTGCTATCAAACGAGATGGCGATCTTCAGCGCCGATGGCAGCGGCGTTGAACTGGCGCCGGGCGAACGCGGCGAAATCTGTATACGCGGGCATAACGTGATGCAGTATTACTTCAAACGGCCTGAAGCCAATGCGGAAGCCTTCAAGTTTGGGTGGTTCCGCAGCGGCGACGAAGGGTTTTATGAAGTGGATGATAAAGGGCGGCGCTTCATCTTCATCACCGGGCGCATCAAAGAGTTGATCAATCGCGGCGGGGTCAAATTCAGCCCATTCGATATTGAAGAGGTGCTGATCAGCTATCCCGGCGTGAAGGTTGGGCTGGCGATTGGCTTCAAAAATCATTACATGGGCGAAGAAGTGGGCGCATATGTGGTGCTGAATGAAGGCGCAGCGGTGGTTACAGACGAGCTAATTGCCTACTGCCGCGAAAAACTCACTTTCGAAAAATCGCCCAAAGTCGTGGTGTTCGGCACTGAAATTCCGGTGACTACAACTGGCAAATATCAGCGCCTGAAGCTGCAAGATCGCTTTAGTGAATGGGAACATACGCAGTTTCGGAAGTGAAATCTCGTGCAAAAGTGCCAATAAGCTAATCAAAGCATTGGTTTCTTAATATTTGCGCGGTATTTTGTTACCTGTAAAAATAAGCAGTCCTCGTTCACCCTGTATTCTGTTTCAAGGAGCTTGTATGCGAACCAAACGTAGTTTTATTCTCGCAGCATTGATCATCGTGCTCATCGCGTCATCCTTTAGCATGGTCTCGGCGCAGAGCGATCTTGGTTCAGAAGGCAATCCGATTCAGGTCTACTTCGTCCCTTCCGTTGAAGCGTCGGTGATCACCACTGGTGGTGAAGTTATGGCGCAGGCTTTGGAAGAAGCAACCGGACTGCATTTTGAAGTATTCGTCCCTACGTCATATGCTGCAACAGTGGAAGCCATGTGCGCCGCGCCAGATAGCTCGATTGGTTTCATTCCTGCCGCAGGATACGTGATCGCCAATCAGCGCTGCGGCGTAGATGTGGCTGCCGCTGCCGTCCGCAACGGCTGGAACGTGTACTGGGCAGAATATATCGTTCGCCGCGATGCCCCGATTTACACCTTCGGCGATCTGGAAGGTAAGACATGGGCAGTGCCGGACAGCGGATCAACCTCTGGCTATATCGTGCCCGCAGTTGAGTTGGAAGCTGCCGGTATCACCCCCGGTGAAATCGTAGAAGCTGGCGGTCACAACCAGGTTGTGCAAGCTGTATACAGCGGCGAAGTTGACTTCGGCACCACCTTCTTCAGCCCCGCAATCGTCCCCGGCGCCCCCTGGAGCGTTGGCGATCTGGCTGAACCCTATGACCTGACCGTTGACGAATCCCGCATTGGCGAAGATGGCAGCCTTTATGTTGGTGATGTGCAGGTGAAAGACGCCCGCGCCAATATTCGCGAAACTGCGCCGGATGTTATTGATCAGGTTCGCATCCTGCGCTTGAGCGCCCCCATCCCCAACGACACCCTGAGCTTCGGCCCAGATTTCCCGGCTGACTTGAGAGCGCAAATTCTGGATGCGTTGTTCGCCTTTGCCGAAACCGATGCCTGGGCAGAATCCATTGGTCATGAAGACTTCTATAACTGGAGCGGTATCGCCCCGATTGATGACGCCACGTATGACTCGGTGCGTCTGCGCCTTGAAGTTCTTGGTCTGACCGAAACCGATATTTTCGGTGGTTAGTTCGCACAGGCGCTAACGTTTGATAAAATACGGGTAAGGGTACTGTACCTTTGCCCGTATTTTCTTATTACTCACTACAAGTATTCCATTCGAGGCATACCCGCAACTATATGTTAAAAATCGAAAACGTCAGCAAAATTTACGATAATGGTTTTCAGGCGCTGCATAATATCAATCTGGAAATTCCCGACGGCCAGTTTGTAGCCATCATTGGCCTCAGCGGATCCGGCAAATCCACCTTGCTGCGCTGCATCAACCGGCTGATCGATCCCACCGAAGGCCGTATCACATGGGGCACAATAGATATTACGGCGGCAGCCGATGATGAATTGCGCCAGATTCGCCGTCGCATTGGCATGATCTTTCAACAGTTCAACCTGGTGAAGCGATCCAGTGTATTGACCAATGTGCTGTGCGGCAGGTTAGGCTACGTGAACCCGGTATTCAGCCTGATCAATTATGTACCGGGTAATGAAAAGGAAAGGGCATTGGCTGCCTTGACGCGCGTTGGCATTGCCGACAAAGCCAACAACCGCGCCAGCACCCTAAGCGGCGGCCAGCAGCAGCGCGTTGGCATTGCCCGCGCATTGATGCAAGAGCCAGATTTGATGCTGGCAGATGAGCCTGTTGCCAGCCTTGACCCGGCGACTTCCCATTCGGTGATGCGTTATCTGGAACTGTTAAATAAGGAAGATGGCATCACTATTCTATGCAGCCTGCACTTTTTAAGCCTTGCCCGCGCGTATTCAGATCGTGTGATTGCGCTCAAAGATGGACGGGTTGAATTTGATGGGCTGCCTTCTGAGATTGACAATGAACGCTTTAAGCAAATTTACGGCGAAGATGCCGTCGAAGTCGAAATTCATTAGGAGCGACCGATGATCAAATCTGATAGTCGCACTATTTTGCGCCGCATCATCATCCTTATCGGAGTTTTGGTCGGCTTTGTCATCGTCGCCTATGGCTGGACGGTTACACAGATCAACCTTGACCGCCCACAAGAGCCTGTGCGCCAGCAAAATGTAACGAACGCCCTGCGTGAACTGCTATCACCCAATGTGTTCACACAGGATTACGCGATCAATTCTACGACCACCTCAATACTGGTGGATTGCCCTGCCGATGGCGGCACGCCTGAAACCCCGGCGGCGCCTGATGATGGCTCGTCATATATTGTGGTGACGCCAGCCTGTGCAAGCGAGGGCGATATTATCACCGTTACCGGCTACAATTTTTATCCGGATACGCTGGCGCGCCTAAACTGGATCGGCACAGATGGCGAGCGCCGCATCCGGCAGGTGATTGGCAGCGAAGATAATAATTTTGTGGTGGGCAGTAACGGCACCTTTACCGCTGAAATCGAAGTGCCGCGCATTCGCGGCAGCAGCGGCGAAACTCACACCATTGAAGTACAGGACGCAACGCCTTCCGGCCCGGTGCGCTTTAGCGACACTACCGCGCTGGTCATGGAAAAGATGGTTGAAACGATCTTCCTCGCCTTGATCGCGACGCTGATTTCAATCCTGCCTAGCGCTGTCCTCAGCTTTTTTGCCGCACATAACCTGATGCGTCCGGTCAAAATGTCCTTAGGCAGCTTGCTGATTGCTTTCGCGCTGCTGCCCGTAGGCTGGTGGCTTGGATCGCTGCTGCTGGGCGCGGTCGGCAATTTTGCGATTAGTTTGGGCAGCGGCCAGTTGTTTGCTGGCAGCGCCAGCACCCTGATCATCGCGTTCGGGGCGGTAGCGGTGGCTCGGCGTCAGGCGATTCAGCCGGAAACCCTCTGGTTCAGGGTGCGCGGCGTGCTGATGTCGCTGCTTTTTGCGGTGATTACTATCGCTGTTCTTGGCTTGCTCGGTGGGGTAGGCATCCTCATCGGCACCCTGTGGCATGAGGGCATTCTCGGCTATATCTCGGCCTTTGTTGGGTCGCTGGGCGAACTTGTGCAACTGCTGATCCCCACGCTTAGCGGCATCACTGGCGCGTTCGTGCTGGGCAGCGCCGGAATTACCTTGACCCGTCCGCTGCTTAAGGCGATTGATGTTCCGGTTGAGCATATTCTGGGCGCGGTGCTGGGCGTCATTTGCGGCGGCATTTTGCTGGCCTTTTCCGCCACCGTGGGCATGCAGGCAGCATGGCTGGGCTTACTGACGCCTGTCATCGCTGCGGCGATGGGTGGCGCGGTGCTGCCCGGCATCTACAACCGGCTTTTGCCCTCTCACCCGGCAAAGGGCACGTTCAAAACCATACTACGCCTGATCGGCGCGGCGGCGCTGTTTATAATCACCTTCATGGCGCTGCGTGTAGAGCGCGCGGTCGTGGAAGGGGTGCTGCCGCCAACTACAGTTGCATTCACCATCGGCAATCTTGTAGTTTACGAATATGTGGCAAAAGCGATGTTAATTGGCGCAGTGGTCGGGGGTATTTCGGCGGGCATTGCCGGAACGCGCGCGCAATTCCCGGTGGGCGAGGTGCTTTACAACACCACGCGCACAATTTTGAACGCTCTGCGCGCCATTGAACCGCTGATCATGGGTCTGGTATTCGTGATCTGGGTAGGTATCGGCCCGTTTGCCGGCGTGCTGGCGCTCACGCTGCATTCAATTGCTTCGCTGGGCAAGCTGTACTCTGAACAAATCGAGAATATTGACAATGGCCCGCTGGAAGCGCTGCAAAGCACGGGCGCGAACCGGCTGCAAACCATCATGTATGCGGTAGTGCCACAGGTGATCCCACCATACATCGCCTTCACCATGTATCGTTGGGATATCAACGTGCGTATGTCTACCATCATCGGCTTTGTGGGCGGCGGCGGCGTTGGCTTTCTGCTGCAACAGCAGATTAACCTGCTGCGCTACCGCGAAGCAGGTGTGGCGGTACTGGCAATCGCGATTGTGGTTTCCATTCTGGACTATGCCAGCGCCTCAATTAGAGAGCGCGTGACATAGAGAAACCGCGCCTCTGCCCTCACTCTCGTGGCGGGGGTATACCTACAATGTGAGACGATGTTTTGAAGGGCGATTTGCGAATCGCCCTTTTTTTGCCTGCCCTATGTCATTCGCTTGCCCTATCACAAGCCAATACACTCACGAAAAACCAATCGAAAGCCTGTATAGTAGGGTTCTAGGGTAAAACATTGTTGAGAGCAACCGCGACGATTCCATGCGTTTGATCCTATTCATCCTGATACTCGCCCTGTGGGCAGGCGCGATAATCTCCCCGGCACGCGCCCAGTTTAATGCCCCCTGCGGCGTGGTTGATGCGATTGACTATCCGATAGATATTTCCGATACACAAAACGACAGCTACGACGATTTCGCGCTGTACCGCGCCCGCTTCTTTGGCAACCATACCGGCGTAGATATTGGCTTTCGGCGTTGGGGTGAGCCGGTGTACGCCATCGCGCGCGGGAGGGTCACGCTTTCCAATATTGAGGAATGGGATACCGAAAAAGGCGTGGTCATTGTTGAGCATACCTTCCCTGACGGCAGCATCGCCTATTCGCTGTACGGGCATATGGAGGTAGGCGAAACCACGTTCTTTCCGGCAGTAGGCACATGTGTTGAATTGGGCGACGTGGTCGGGCTGATCGGCTGGCCTTCACGCGGGCTGCCGCACCTGCATTTTGAACTGCGCAGCTTCATGCCCAACGAAGGCGGGCCGGGTTATGTGGAAACCAACCCACTGCTTTTAGGCTGGTATAACCCGCAGGATTTCGTTGAATTGTGGCAGGCGCGGCTGGAGCCCGGCTTCATTGAAGGGCGCACCTTCACCGACGTGCCTGCGCTGGCACCCGTCGCGCTGGATGATGGCACAACCGTAGTGCCGACCACCGATAAGCTGCTTGGTTACATGAACGGGATACAAATCTGGCAAATCAGCATGAATGGCGTGATCAGCGGAATTGCCCCGTTGCCCGGTGGGCGGGTAGTGGCGCATACCCGTGATGGGCAGGTTTTCGTGCTTGAAGGCAGCCGTTTTGTGGCGGTTTTCAACGTAGAGATGTGGGAAGATGTGGCGTTCGCAGTTTCCAATGAACAGCTTGCCTTCTTGACGCCCAACGGCGGGATCAACGCTTATGGTGTGGATGGCGCGCTGCGCTGGTCGCTGCCCCCGATGGATGTAGGCGAAGGCGCGCTTTTGCGGCTGGTAGAGTTCAAATCTGATGGCGACCAGATTGCCGTAGGCCTGCGCGATGGGCAGGAAACGCGCTGGCGGCTGCTGGATGGAGCCAGCGGATCGGTGCTTTTCGATCAGACATATACCGGCAACGTCTCCAGTATACGCACCCCGGATGGCTGGCTACTGCTGTATGGCGCAGAGCTAGCCCGCATCAGTAACGGCGAAAATGCGACGCTGGCAAACCTGAACGTTCAGGCGGGCAGAAACGCGCGTTTGACCGCTGACCCACAGGGTAATGTTTACGTTTATGCAGGGGACAGCGAATCGACCCTGCTTTCGGTTGATCCGGCGGGCAATATTCGCTGGAGCCAAACCTATCCGGCGCTGGGCGCTTCGATTGCCCCACTGATCGGCACGGGCGGCGGGTGCCTGCTGTACACGCTGGATTCAGATGGGACATTGAACGTGTTTGACAGCGCCACCGGCCAGCTGGCAGCGCAGCGGCATTTATTCCCCGGCGGCATCCAGAATGGCAGCCACGCGCGCGCTTACTGCGGGTTGCGGCGGACGATACGCTGTGGGTAGGCGGCGGCTTTTTGAGCATCGCTGAATTTGACGGCACCGCCCTCGCGCCGGAGGTGATGGCGACGTGCGGAGGTAGTTAAAAAATGCGCGTTCAACGTTGCAGCGCTAGCTTTAACGGGTATTCGTCGCGCGGAGGCTGCTTCACATCGTCATTCGTATTTCGTCCCTTTTAACTTTTAAATTTATACTTTTAACTAAAAAGGATTCTTTCTCATGTCCTCACACATTATCACCATTGAGCGGCATATTTTAGAGAAACAGCGGCAGTATCCCGATGCTTCCGGCGTGTTCACCTCCATGCTTTACGATATTGCGCTGGCTGCCAAGCTGATCGCCCGCGAAACCACCCGCGCCGGTCTCGCCAATATTCTTGGCGCAACCGAAGGCATTAACGTGTATGGCGAGCGCCAGCAAAAATTAGACGTGTTCGCTGACAGCATCATCTTCAAGATGAATGACTACACCCGCCGCCTGTGCGCTATGGCTAGCGAAGAACACGAAGACATCATCGAAATTCCGCCGCATTTTGGCACCGGCAAATATGTGCTGCTTTACGATCCACTGGATGGATCAAGCAATATTGATGTGAACGTATCTGTCGGCACCATCTTCGCCATTCATCGCAAAATCTCGCTGGGCGAGCGCGGCACGATGCAGGATGTGCTGCAACCGGGCTGGAGGCTGGCGGCGGCAGGCTATGTGATCTACGGCAGCAGCACTATGCTGGTGTATACCACCGGTCAGGGTGTGCATGGTTTTACGCTTGATCCGACGCTGGGCGAATTTCTGCTCAGCCACGAAAACATTCGCATCCCTGAAACGCCAAAGTTTTACAGCGTGAATCACGGCAACGAAAAATATTGGACGGAAGGGGTACGCCGCTACACCCGCTGGCTGCAAGGCATGGATGAGGGGGATAACCGCCCGCCGCTTTCACACCGCTATATCGGCTCGCTGGTCACCGATTTTCACCGTAATTTGCTGCAAGGCGGGGTGTTTTATTACCCCGGCGATCTGCGAGATCCCGATAATCCGTATGGCAAAATGCGGCTGATGTTCGAGGCGCAGGCGCTGGCATTTATCGCCCAGCACGCGGGCGGCTATGCCTCTGATGGCGCGGGCGACGTGCTGGACGTACAGCCGCATCACCTGCATCAGCACACGCCGGTGATCGTCGGCAATCGTGAACTGGTAGAGAAAGCTGAAGATTTCATCCGCCGCTATGATGCCGAGTGGCTGAACGGGTTTCAGCAGTTCAGAGGAATACAGCCAGAATTTGAGAAGCGCGTAGAGTAGCGACAGATATCCCTGCCGCTATGCCCCTCTCCCCCTTAGCCACAGCGTTATGAACACCAGCGCGAAGGGCAGTAAGGCGGATACGCTGTCACGCGCTGCGGGTGCCGCTTCTTCCACGTAGCGCAGGGTGAAGGGCACAGGCACGAAGGTGATGATGAACACCCCTAATGACAGCAGGGCAATAAAGCGCCGCCGCGTATTTAGCGGGGTGACAGCATCCAGCGGCACCGCATAACTGCGCCCGAAGATGAACAGCAGCGCCAGCCAGATCAGCCAGCTTTCGCTCACAAACAGCGTGAGCGCAACCGTCGCCACCAGCACCGGAATATACAGCCAGCGGGCTTTGTCACCGACCAGCGAATACAGAATATGCCCCCCATCCAACTGCCCCAGCGGGATCAGGTTAATGGCAGTGACCAGCAAGCCAACCCATCCAGCCTGCGCCAGTTGGTTGATGCTGACATCAATATTTCCGGCAGGCAGGAACTGCCCGAAAACCAGCGTTTTGGACAGGGCGTACAGCAGTGAATTGCCTTCCAATAACTGGTAACCCGGCTCTACCGGGCCAACCGGCGAAGTTGCCAGCCCGATCAACAGGATAGGAACAGCGAAGATCAGCCCCATCAGCGGGCCAGCCGCGCCAACATCCAGCAGCGATTTACGATTACGCATCGGCTCACGCAATTGGATGAACGCGCCCATCGTGCCGAAGATGCTAAATGGCGGCGGCAGCGGGATAAAATAAGGCAGCGTGACGCTTAGCTTATGGCGGCGCGCGACGAAGTAGTGGCCGAGTTCATGCGCGCCTAGTATCAGCAGCAGGCTGATAGCATAAGGCAGCCCGCGCCACAGATGGATCAAGGGGTTCGCGCTGATTTCGTTTGACAGCGCTTGATTGACTTCGCCAACCTCACCTGCGGCGATGGATGTCCCTACCAGCAGCAAACTGAACACCGTTGCGGCAAACAATATCCAGTTCGGCCAGGTTGGGCGCGGTTGGCTGGCCGGCCTGCCCTTGACCACGATGATCACATCTTTGCCATCGCGGTGACGCAGCATCGGCAGCATGTTTAGCGGGGTGAGCAGCGTATCCAGCCGGCTATAGGCTTCTTCGGATGGCTGTTTGAGCTTGCCTTCAAATACGGCTGTAGGGATGGATTCTGCAAGCAGCAGCATATCTTCGCGCAAAGACGGAAGATTCGGATCATCGCCCGCAAATTCACGCTCGATAGTGAATACCGTATCAATGATCGGGCGCAGATCCGTGAGGGGATCGCGAAGCGAATTTTCACCTAATGGCGATGGGCGCTGGATGGGGCGGTCATCATAAGAGAGGGCGGGTTCGTTAAGCATCTGGCTTACTTAAGATGGCGAGCAGTAGATCTACTGCCCATGCGGAAACAAGGCATGGTTAGCATATTGGGAAATTTTACCTGAACCACCAGAAAACACACGGACGCCCGTGAAAGAGGGCGCCCGAATCAATTTCAAGCCAGCTTTTCCGGCGAGCAAGTTATTCAAGCGCCTTAAAAATTTGCTCGATATGGTTAATATCGTGCAAGACGACGTTGTAGGCAATATCGTAGATGCTCATCTCGCCATCATCAGGATGGATGCTCTTACGCAGCCACTGTTCAGATTCTAGCGAGCGCAGCAGGTCAATCAATTCGGTACGGCGCTCAGTGAGCCATAACAACGCTTCAGACAATGTGCGCGTAGCATACCCCTGAGATTCGAACCGCGCCAGCGGATCATACGGCACGATCATCGGGCGATCTTCGGTCACGGCGTTGCGGATACGCGTGGCATAAATGCCGTCCCAATCGGCAAGGTGGCTGATGATTTCTACAGTGTTCCAGCCATCGTTACCATCGCGAAGCTGCAAGGCTTCCTTCTGGCTGATCCTTTCGACGATGGAACGCAGGATATGCAAATTTTGACCGAGCCTGGAAATACACTTTGCTGGTGTAAATACGTTCGCTGAAAACAAGTGGCCTTCTCCTGAAATCACTCAACTGCTTGCGCGATGTTACAAATCAGACGATTCTTAGATGCAATTCTTATGGTTCGATTATATGCTGTGAGTAATCCCTAATCGAGGTGTTTAGTAATGAATTTTGATCGTTATACAACCAAAGCCCAGGAAGCGGTAGCGCGCGGGCAAACGCTTGCGCTGGAATACGGGCATTCTCAAATTGAACCTGTACATCTCGCCGTTGCCCTGACTGAACAAAAAGATGGCGTCGTGCCTGAGGTTATCGCGAAAATTGGCGCGCGCCCTGCGGTGGTCTTATCCGACCTGATGGCTATGCTGGAGAATAAGCCGCGCGTTTCTGGCAGCAACGCCCAACCAACCATCAGCCGCCTTCTGCTGGAAATTTTCAACCGCGCCGAAAAGCAGGCGTCGCAAATGAAAGATGAGTATGTGTCTACCGAACACCTGCTCATCGCCTTAACCGAAGATCAGAGCGTTGGCCCGCTGCTAAAGCGCCACAGCGTGACCAGAGATGCTATTTTGCAGGCGCTGGCAACGATTCGCGGGGGGCAGCGTGTGACCTCACAAGACCCCGAAGGCACTTATCAGGCGCTGGAAAAATACGGGCGCGATCTGACCGCGATAGCGCGTCAGGGCAAGCTTGATCCGGTGATCGGGCGCGAGGAAGTGATCCGCCGCGTGGTACAGGTGTTAAGCCGCCGCACCAAGAATAATCCGGTGCTGATCGGGCAAGCTGGCGTTGGTAAAACTGCCGTAGTTGAAGGTCTGGCGCAGCGTATTGTTAAGGGCGATGTGCCGGAAAGCCTGCGCGATAAGACCGTGATCGCGCTGGATATGGGCAGTCTGGTTGCTGGCGCGAAGTTTCGTGGTGAGTTTGAAGAACGTCTAAAAGCCGTGCTCAAGGAAGTTGCCGATAGCAACGGCGGCGTGATCCTGTTTCTGGACGAACTGCACACTATCGTCGGCGCAGGCGCGGCTGAAGGCGCTATGGATGCCAGCAATCTGCTCAAGCCGATGCTGGCGCGTGGTGAGCTGCGGGCAATTGGCGCGACCACGCTGGACGAATATCGCAAGTACATTGAGAAGGACTCGGCGCTGGAACGCCGGTTCCAACCTGTGTATGTGGAAGAGCCGAGCGTTGAAGACACGATCAGCATTTTGCGCGGTTTGAAAGAACGCTACGAAGTGCATCATGGCGTGCGTATTCAAGACAGCGCGGTGATCGCCGCGGCAACCATGAGCGCGCGCTATATCGCTGATCGCCAGCTTCCAGACAAGGCGATTGACCTGATTGACGAAGCGGCGGCACGCCTGAAGATGGAGATTGACAGCAAGCCGCAAATTCTGGACAACGTTGAGCGCGAAATCATGCAGCTTGAAATCGAGCGCGAAGCGTTAAAGAAAGAGCGCGATGAAGCTTCGATGATCCGGCTGGATGACATTGAAGAAGAATTGGCAAACCTGCGAGAGCAGTCTGACGCGCTCACCGCCCGCTGGCAAACGGAAAAAGGCGGCATTGAGGCGATTCGAAATATCAAGACGCGAATTGACGAAGCCAAAGTAGAACTGGAGCAAGCCGAGCGCAACGCTAACCTGGAAACGGCAGCCCGCATTCGCTATGGCACGCTGCCTGAGCTGGAGCAGGAATTGAAGCGCGCAGACGCCGAGTTGAGCAACCTGCGCGCCAGCGGCTTGAGCATGCTGCACGAAGAAGTAGATGCCGACATGATCGGTCAGGTGGTGTCTCGCTGGACGGGCATCCCTGTGACCAAACTGCTGGAAGGCGAGCAGCAAAAACTACTGCATATGGAAGAACGCCTGCACGAGCGGGTGATCGGCCAGGATGATGCGGTGCGCGCGGTTTCAGCCGCAGTACGCCGCTCACGGGCTGGCCTGCAAGACCCGAATCGCCCTGTTGGCGTGTTTCTATTCCTTGGGCCAACCGGCGTGGGCAAGACCGAACTCGCTAAAGCGCTGGCAGAATTTCTCTTTGATGATGAAAACGCGATGGTGCGCATTGACATGAGCGAATATGGCGAGCGCCACAGCGTCGCCCGTTTGATTGGCGCGCCGCCCGGCTATGTTGGCTATGAAGAAGGCGGGCAGTTGACCGAAGCTGTGCGCCGCCGCCCCTATGGCGTGGTGCTGCTGGATGAAGTCGAAAAAGCGCATCCGGAAGTGTTCAACGTTTTCCTGCAAGTGTTTGACGATGGCCGCCTAACCGATGGGCAGGGGCGGGTGGTAGATTTTAAGAACACCATGATCATCATGACCAGCAACGTGGGCAGCCCGATCATCAAGGAACGCGCACGCGCAGGCAGCTTTGATAAAGTCACCATGCGCAAGGAAATCATGTCTGAACTGGATCAGTATTTCCGGCCTGAATTTTTGAACCGGCTGGACGATATTATCCTGTTCACGCCGCTGACCCGCGACGACATGACGCGCATTGTGGATATTCAAATTAAGCGGCTTCAAAGCCTGCTGGCAGGGCGCCGCATGACTCTCGAATTGACCGCAGAGGCAAAACGGGTGTTAGGCGATGCCGGTTATGACCCGGTGTTCGGCGCGCGCCCGCTGAAACGCGCCATTCAAACCGATCTGCAAGACCCGCTGGCGAATGCCATTTTGAACGGCGAGTTCCGGGAAGGCGATCACATCATGGTAGATGCCGGGGCAACCGAAGAAGGCGCAGAAACGCTTGTCTTTAGCGCCGCCGCCTTAGGCGAAGTTGTGGAAGAATAGGCTGTAGATTCAGCCGGATGTTAGTCATTTACCAACAGGGCATGCCTGAAAAAGCATGTCCTGTTTATTTTGTATTGCCCACCCGGTGACCAAAATCAGGACGCTGCAACCGGCAGCTTACCGCAGTGATGCCCTAAACCGGCGTGTATGAAGCAGCGCGGCGGGGCTTTATATATTCTTCGCGCATATGAGTAAACGATTTCTCGATTGATGTTATTTTTCACAAACGGGCAAGGAAATTGCGCGTGTTTCTCCCCGCGTTCTCGGTAATCCGCACAAATCGCTTTGACTAAGCGTGAGAAATCGTTTACTCTTACTTAGGTAGATAGATGCGAAGTATATTTATGGCACAAAATCCCTTTTCCACATCTCTCCATAAAAAGCAGATGAACTGCCATAAATTATGCTGCCGCGTATCGAAATATCGCTCCTTTGTTGGTCGGCGATAGAAGAAGGGAGGCGAGGCGCAGGACTGGCATATTCACGCTAATGCCAATTCATTTGGTTCGTTTGCTTTGAAGGAGATAGTAAGGATGTTTAAGTCTAGCTTTAGATTCTTGGTGCTATTACTTTGTCTCACTATGCTGGTTACCGGCGTAGTGTCCGCGCAAGATGCCCCAAGCGGCGATATTACCTTCGTATTCTGGGACAACACCACAGAAACCCGCGCTGGTTGGGAAGCACACGTTGCCCGTTTCAACGAGCAGTTCCCTGATATTAACGTCAATCTGATCGGTGTTCCCGGCGTAATCTGGTCTGACTATCTGAACGGCACCGCGACCCTGATCGCCGGTGGCGAACAGCCAGACATCATCTGGGTGGCGACCGAAGGCGTCCGTTTCCTGGTGGATCTGGGACTGATGATGCCGTTGGACGATCTCGTTGAGCAGGATGCAGAACTGCTGGAACCCTATTTTGCTGATACTGCTGAGAACCTGCTGAATGGCTTTGTAATTGATGACTCGCTGTATTTCCTGCCTTATTCATGGAATAACATGGTCATCTACTACAACAAGAATATGTTTGATGCCGCCGGCATTGACTACCCCAGCGATGACTGGACACGCGATGATTTCCTCGCCGCTGCCCAGGCATTGACGGCAGACACCGATGGCGACGGTAACAACGATCAGTATGGCTTCAGCGGCAGCGGCGGCGCAATGTTCTTCACCTTGCCCTGGGTTTTCGCCAATGGCACCGATATTGTGACCGATGACTTCTGCGCCCCGAATCTGACTGATCCGGCAGTGCTGGATGCCATTCAGTTCATCTATGACATGGTTTACACCTACGAAATTGCCCCGGCTCCGGGCACCATCACCAACACCGAAATTCAGTTCATCAACGGCGAAATCGGTATGTTTGGCGCTGGCCGTTGGGCAACGGGCGGCATGTACCGCGAAGGCTTCGAAGATTACGATATCGCGCTGTGGCCGGGCAACCCCGATAACACCACCGAATTTGGTGTGGACGGCTTCGGTATTTTCCAATCTTCGCAGAACGTTCCCGCAGCGTGGGAATTCCTCAAGTACATGTCCAGCGCCGAAGTACAGCAGGGTCTGGTCGCCAGCGTTGACAGCGGCAGCCCGTTGGGTAACATCCCCGCTTCACGCTCGGTTTCCGAAGGGCTGTCCCAATTCCCGCCCGCTAACTACAGCGCATTCTACGGTTCGCTGGATGGCAGCGTGCGCCCAGTAACCGCGCCCCCGCGCTTCAATGAGTTGGAAAGCATTTTCATTCGCTACCTCGATCTGGCCATGGCAAACGAAATGTCCGTTGAAGATGCGATGAATGCAGCCCAAACCGAACTGATGAGTGTGGTTTCCTGCTAGTTTTCACCTGTAATTCATGATATTCCTTTCCCCGGTAGATTGCCGGGGAAAGGGTTCACATCCCTGTGAGGCCAAAAGCTTTATGCTTTACAGGGATGTGAACAGGGTGAACTTTCACCATAGGATTCTGTTATGTCGAATAAAGTCATGACCTACAAAGCGATGAAACGGCGTGAGATGCTGACTGCTTACGCCTTCATCCTGCCTACATTTGTCGGGTTTGTCATTTTCATCGTAGGCCCTATGTTGGCGAGCTTCGCGATCAGCCTGTTCGATTGGAACATGCTTACGCCGCCGCGCTTCATTGGTCTGGCAAACTTTCAACAGCTTTTTAACGACTCGCGCATTGGCGCAGTTTACCTGACGACGTTCAAGCTGGCGTTCATGATCGTACCTACCAACATGATCTTAGGGTTGTCGTTGGCGGTGCTGCTAGATCGCAAGATGCCAGGGTTGGTCAGAAGTTTCTTTAAAGTAAGTTTCTTCTTTCCCTTCGTAGTTTCGGCAGTTGCGGTGTCTATCATCTGGACGTTCATGTTTCACCGCGATCTTGGGCCGTTTAACTATTATCTTGGGCTGCTGGGCATTGATCGTATTCCCTGGCTCAATTCCAGCACCTATTCCCCATTCGCCATCATGATCGCCGATGTCTGGCGTAATGTTGGCTTTTACGTGCTGGTCTTTCTGGGCGGCATGCAGGCCATTCCCAGAGATTTCTATGAAGCAGCTGAGGTGGATGGTGCCAGTGTCTGGAAACAATTCCGGCACATTACCCTGCCGCTGCTTTCACCAACCATCTTATTTCTGACTGTAATCAGCGTGATTGGCGCGCTGCAAATCTTTGAACAACCGCAAATTTTGACCAATGGCGGCCCCGGTGATGCGACCCGTACTATCGTGCTGTACCTGTATGAACAGGGCTTCCGCTTCTTCGATATGGCTACGCCTCTGCGATTGCGATCACACTGTTTGTGATCATTCTGATCCTAACCGCCATCCAGTTCCGGCTAAGCCGCCGCTGGGTCTTCTATCAATAAGGAACAAGACGATGGCGACACAGGCAGCAGCACAAAATACTGAAGCAGTAAAACTGCAAAAGCGACGCAAGCCGATTCCATGGGGAACGATATTTACGCTGATGATTCTGGGGGTTGGAGCACTACTCATGATTGCTCCCTTCATGTGGATCATTTCGGCAGCATTTGGCAAAACCACCGAAGTATTTGTTTTGCCGCCCCGCTGGTTTCCGCAAAACCCCAGCCTCGAAAATTTTGAGGAAGTCTTTAATCAGGTGCCATATCACCTGTTCATGTTCAACTCGGTCAAACTGGCAGTCATCGTTACCATCGGGCAGCTGATTACCTGCTCTATGGCCGCTTTCGCCTTCGCGCGCCTACAGTTTCCCGGCAAGAACATCCTGTTTGTAATTCTGCTATCTTCGCTGATGATTCCGGGGCAGATCACGATTGTGCCGTTGTTCATCCTGGTCAGGAATTTGGGGTTATATAACACCCATCTGGCGCTGATCCTGCCCGGACTGATAAACCCCTTTGGTGTTTTCCTGCTGCGGCAGTATTTCGTGACCATTCCAACCGAACTTGAAGATGCCGCGCGTGTTGACGGGGCTAACGTCTTCACAATTTACTGGCGGATCATCTTGCCACTTTCGGGGCCGGTGCTAACGACGCTGGCAATTCTTACATTCGTGGGGATGTGGAACGCCTATTTCTTCCCGCTGATCATGATTAACTCGCCTCAACTTCAGGTGATCACTGTAGGCCTGACGTTGCTGCGCGGGCAGTATGGCGCAGGCGCTTTAGGGCCGATTGCGGCGGCGCTGACGATGGCGATTGTGCCGGTGCTGATCGTCTTCTTGCTGCTGCAGAAATACATCATCAGGAGCGTTGTTTCGACAGGTTTGAAAACCTAGATCATCATGAGCCTGCTGCAATCGCTTTCAGAAACCCCACTGGGCCGCGCGCTGATTGCTTATTTTTTTGATCTTCCGCGCTGGACGCTGGCAAATATTCTGTTTGCGCTGGCGCTGCTGCCTGCTTACCTGGCGCTGACCAACGGGCTTTTGCTGGCGGTTGCAGGGGCAACGCTGCCGGTAGTGCCGGTATTAGCAGGCATGATCAACATCTCGGCGCGGCAGGTGGCTGAAAATGCCCCGCGCCTGCGTGATGCGTTCGCCTACCCCACAACCCTGTATACAGTTTTTCTGGTGTGGGCAGGATCGGCAGCAGCGGCGACGCTGTTGTTTAGCGGCGTGCCGCTGATCGTGGTGTTTCTCATCGGAATCGTCGTGTTTGCACTGCTGATGATCGGGGTATTTGCCTTCTTTACCCCATCACAGTTGAAAGTAACGGGTAAGCTGGCCTGGCATAACGCGCTGGTGCTGGGGGTTAGCTATCCGATTATCGGGCTTGGCCTGCTGATGCTGGCTGGAATAGGGATATGGGCAATCTGGGTTAGCAAAGGGGCGCTGATCCTGATGATCCCTGCCCTGTGGGTGATCATGGCCGCCTTTACAGTGGATGAACGCATCGCCGCCTTCCGATCCAAACAATCATCGGAAGGGTGATTAGGAATAACGCTTTACAACGGGACAGTTAAGAACAGGTTTAGGATATGGGTTATCAGCATAAAAAGACGTTTGATGCTTCAGCAACAGCTCTGGCCTTTCCTCTAGGCGGCATTGGCACAGGAAATGTGTCTTTAGGCGCGCGCGGTGAACTGCGGGACTGGGAAATTTTTAACGCCCCTGCCAAGCGCAATATGCTGCCGAACACATTCTTTGCTATCCGCGTGCAGGCGGGCGATCAAGCGCCAGTGCTGCGCGTACTAGAAGGGGCATTAGTACCGCCGTTCAATCTTTCGCACGGTTATCATCCCTCGCAGAACGGGGGGCTTCCGCGTTTCGCCAACGTGCAATTTTGCGGTGAATACCCATTCGCGCATGTTGAGCTTGATGATCCTAATATCCCTGTGCGGGTGGCGCTGGAAGCTTACACCCCGTTTATTCCATTGAACCCCGAAGACTCTGGCATCCCCTGCGCCTCGCTAACTTACAGCGTGACCAATATTTCAGATCAGCCGCTGGCAATGACTCTGGTGGGATCGCTGTGTAACGCGGTGGGCGGTGTACAGTTTGATCCATTTATGAATATTGCCCGCAGCAAGCAGGGGAAAACGCGGAATCAATACCGTAACGAGGCAGCAGTACGCGGCATTTTCATGGATGCTTCTGGAATTGCCGCCGATGATTTCATGTTTGGCAGCATGGGGCTGGTCACTACTCATGAAAATGTCACCGTAAAGCCGCAGTGGCTGCGCAGCGGGTGGTGGGATTTCTTGCAAGAATTCTGGGACGATCTTGCTAATGATGGCTTACTGACCGATCTCGATTATGAAGTGGAATCTCCAGATGGCAGGCCAGATACTGGTTCGCTTGGCATTGTAGATACGCTGCAACCGGGAGAAACGCGCGCTTATCCGTTCTGGATCACATGGCATTTCCCGAATCGCCATAACAGTTGGCATGGCCCACAAACGGTGAAGCCGGGCGCCAGGCCAACCATTCGTAATCATTATGCGACCCGTTTTGCGGATGCGTGGGAGGTTGCCACCTACGTAGTTAGCGAACAACCGCGCCTCTATGCAGACACGCAGAAATTTCATAATGCCCTTTTCAACAGCACGCTGCCCGATTATGTGCTGGATACCATTTCAGCGAATATCGTGCCGATGCGCAGCAATACGTGTTTCTGGCTGGAAGACGGGCGTTTTTACGGCTGGGAAGGCTGTTTCGATACAGGGGGAAGCTGCGCCGGAACCTGTACCCACGTTTGGAGCTATGCCTACAGCCTCGCCTTCCTGTTCCCTTCGCTGGAACGAGAGATGCGGCGGATCGAGTTTCAGATTGAAACCGAAGATGATGGCTATATGACCTTCCGCAATCTGAAATCTTTGGGCGAAACCTTTGTATGGACATGGGCTGATCAGCCCAAAGCAGAGCCTGCGGTTGATGGGCAGATGGGCAGCGTATTACGCGCCTATCGCGAATGGCAGTTAAGCGGGGATCGGGTATGGCTGGAAAGTATCTGGCCTGCGGTGAAGCGAGCGCTGGATTTCGCTGGCGCACACTGGGACACCGATCACGATTTTGTGCTGGATGGCAAGCAGCATAACACCTATGACATCGAGTTTTACGGCCCCAACCCACTGAGCAATATTTACTACATGGCCGCCTTACGCGCGGTTGAAGAGATGGCGAAGGCGCTGGGTGAGCCAGAGGTTGCCGAACGCTGCCATCAGGCGTTTGAAGCCAGCGCCAGCAAATTCGATGCGTTGTGCTGGAATGGCGAATATTACAACCAGTACCTTGAAGATGTAGACGCCTATAAATACCAGCACGGGCAGGGGTGTTTATCAGACCAACTGCTGGGGCAGCTTCACGCGCACGCGCTGGGGCTGGGCGATCTGCTGCCGCGGGAACACATCCGCACGGCGATCAAGCGCATTTTTGACTACAACTATCTGGTGGGTTTTCAAAACCACTCGAACTGCCAGCGCACCTATGTGTTAAACGACGAATCAGGGTTGCTGCTTTGCACCTGGCCACACGGTGGGCGGCCAACATTCCCGTTTGTTTACTCTGATGAGGTCTGGACTGGGGTTGAGTATCACGTCGCCGCTGAACTGATTTACAACGGATGGCTGCAAGACGCGCTGCAAATCATCAAGTCTGTGCAGGCGCGCCACGACGGCGTGCGCCGCAGCCGTTGGGACGAAGTTGAATGTGGGCATCACTACGCCCGCACCATGTCTAGCTGGACGGTCTTACTGGCGCTTAGCGGCCAGCATGGCGATGTGCATCAGGGAACGCTTAGCTTTAATCCGGTGATAGATGCCAGCAGCGATCCGAACCTTTTTACCTGCTTCTGGTCAAATGGCCGGGCATGGGGGCGCTATCGCCAGAGCCGCGATAGTGCCGGAAATTGGACGCCGGAAATCGAAGTGCTGGGCGGTAGTTTGGAAGGGGTAACGGTTTCGGCGTGTGGTAAATCGTGGGTTGCGGATGCTGTAGGCAGCCCTGCCTGAACAATCTGAAGGGACAAGGAATGCAACGCTTATTGTTAGTTTTGTTTTTCGTATTGATGGGTAGTGTGAAGATGACCGTTGCCCAGGATGTACCTACCCCGGTACTGACAGGGGTTGAAGACGTTGAGTTTGTAGAATGGGTTACCGGGCCAGACTCTCCCAGCCAAACAGACGTGAACTATGGCGTGTTGGGGACAGACCTGGGCAGCATGTTTGATTTGAACGGCACGCTGTACGTCGCGTTTGGCGATACCTTTGGCTGCTGCCGTCCCGCCGCAGGCGGCGGTGGTGGTGGCCAGTGGCGCTATAACGTGCTGGCATATACCACCGATCACGATCTTGAAGATGGCATCACGCTGGACGGATTCATCGTCAACGAAGACGGACGCGCGCGGGCTGTATTACGCAAACAATTTGCCGATTTCACCATCATTCCGACTGCTGGAATCGCAGTGGGTGACCGGATGTATCTGCACTATATGGCGGTGCGGTCATGGGACGAACCAGGCCACTGGACGCTGAACCGCTCCGGTTGGGGCTATTCCGATGATGGCGGGCAAACGTGGACACAGCCGCTGGAATCAGTATGGCAAGGCGATACCAATTTCGGCATGGCGGCGCTGCTGGAAAATGAAGGCTTTGTCTACGTATTCGGCACACATGGAGGGCGCTACAGCGGCATTCAACTGGCGCGCGTGCCTTCAGATCAGGTGCTGGATATGAGCGCCTACACCTATTGGGACGGCAGCGATTGGGGCAGCGATATTGACGCGGCGGTTGAAATTGTGCCTGCGCCCGTTGGCGAACTCTCGGTTGCCTGGAACGACTTTCTTGGTCGCTGGATCATGACGTATCTGGATGAGCCGCGTCACGGCATCGTGATCCGTGAAGCGCCGGAGCTAACCGGCCCCTGGAGCGAGCCGATGATGGTGGTTTCATCTAACCAGTTCCCGTCACTTTACGGATCTTATCTACATCCCTGGGCCAGCGATGGCGAAGTGATCTATTTCAATATGTCGCAGTGGGGGCCGTACAACGTGATGTTGATGCGCGCACGTTTGGTTCGGGACGATTAACCAATAAACAGGCCATTTGCAGATTAACTAATTCGACAAGGAAACCAACATGTCCGTTTTTAAGGGAAGCCCGATGGGGGAACTGGCACGCGTGCGGCAGGTAACGACACGGCGGGTTTCAAGCTATGATCGCACCGGCGGCAATGATGATCGCCTGCATCTTGCGCCAGGAACCACGACGACCATTGCCGATATTGCCGGAGCAGGGTGCATCAACCACATCTGGGTGACGATGGTATGCCACGAGGAAGACTTTTTGCGGAAAGTAACCCTGCGGGCGCGCTGGGATAACGAGAGCGATTACTCGATAGAGGCGCCGATTGGTGACTTTTTCGGCATCGGGCATGCTAAAACCACCGATTTTGTTTCGATGCCGCTGCAAATGAGTCCTGCAAACGGGCGCTCTTTCAACTGCTGGTTCCCGATGCCCTTTTCTGAACGCGCGCTGTTTGAAGTAACCAGCGAGTGCGATGTTGAAGTGCTGTTTTACTATTACATTGACTATGAGCTTCATAGCCATATTGATCCTGATCTGGGGCGCTTCCATGCCCAGTGGCGGCGTCAAAATCCGACGGATGGCATCTCTGATGAAGGCATGAAAAATCACGAATGGTCATTTGGCGGCACCAACACGGATGGCAAGGGCAATTACGTGATTCTGGAGGCCGAAGGCGCGGGGCATTACGTGGGCTGCAACCTGAATATTCACAACCTGCGTAAGCGCCCCTGGCCAGAAGCCGCGCCTTGGCCGATTTCGCCAGAGGAAATGCATCAGAATATCCCCGGCGTAGGCGATGCTTTCAACTGGTATGGCGAAGGCGACGACATGATTTTCATTGACGGCGAAATATGGCCGCCTTCATTACACGGCACCGGAACCGAAGACTATTTCAATACCGCGTGGTGCCCGGCAGTTGCCTACAACGCGCCATATCACGGCATCACACTGCCCGGCGGGCCAAACTGGTCAGATAAGATTTCGCTGTACCGCTTCCATATTGAAGACCCGATTTGCTTTCAGAAATCAATTCGGGTGACAATTGAACATGGGCATGCTAACCGGCGAAACGATGATTATTCCAGCACCGCTTACTGGTACCAGCTAGAGCCGCATAAGCCGTTTCCGGCATTTCCAACGCTGGAAGAACGCTTACCTCGACATGAGTAAAAAGTGTAGATAATGGTTTGAGCGCAGAAATCCTGTCGCAGAAGTGATCGTTTGCCGTGCCAGTCGCAGTTTCAGGTTTGCTGCGACTGGCTAGAAAAAGATGACCGTGTTCATGTCATCACCAGGTCAGGAAAAAACGAATATGCAAAGGAGGAATACAGACATTCACGATGTTGCGCGCAAAGCAGGCGTCTCTAGCGCAACTGTTTCACGCGTGTTAGCCGGAAATGAGTCGGTTAATGTTGAACTACGCGAGCGTGTATTGGATGCTGTGCGCGAACTGAATTACCGGCCTAACCGGGTGGCGCAAAGTTTACGTGTTCAAAAATCCAGCACCATCGGCTTAATCATCCCCGACATTCAAAACGCGCTGTTTCTTTCGCTGGTACGCGCCGTTGAAGACCTGGCATATGCCCACCAGTTAAACGTGATCCTGTGCAACACCGACGATAATCCCGAAAAACAAAAATCCTATCTGGATATCATGCGTTCACAGCAGGCGGCCGGGTTGATTGTGGTGCCCACGCACCCGAAAGATGCCAAGATGCTCTCGCCTGTGCAGGCTTCCGGCACGCCCATCGTACTGGTTGACCGCGAAATTTCAGGTTTTGAGGCGGATACCGTCATTGTGGATAACTTTCGGGGAACGCAGCTTGCCATCGCGCATCTGGTCGCCTTAGGCTACCGGCGAATCGCGATTCTTGCAGGCCCGCAAAACCTGACGCCGGGGCGCGAACGCTTGCAGGGGTACTATGCAGCCCTTGATAGCGCAGATGTTGAGCCAATCCCTGAGCTGGTCAAAATGGGAACGTTCAAGCTGGATAGCGGCTACGACCTGACCCGCGAATTGATGTTATCTGCAAATCCGCCGGATGCCATTTTTGCCTCAAATAACCTGATGGCGCTGGGCTGCCTGCGGGCGCTGCATGAAATGCGCGTGCGTATTCCTGAGGAAGTTGCCCTGATCAGCTTTGACGATATGCCCTGGGCGGAAGACCTGAATCCGCCGCTTACGGCAATCACCCAGCCAAGCTATGAACTGGGGCAGCAGGCGCTGGAGCTGCTTTTGAACAGGATGAAAAACCCCGATGCAGCTTACCGCAAAGTGATTTTGCAACCCCAACTGATCATCCGAAAATCCTGCGGCGCGAACCGTCAGGAGTAGTTTCCGTCTGCTCGCCCCTACCGCTACCTGCTCAGACATTTCCCATACGCGCAGATTCACACAATTTCGACAGTAATGCCGCGTTCCCTGAACGATTCCAACGCGCTTGGCGGAATGCCAGCATCAGTAATCAGGGTGTCAATTGACTCGATGGGGACGACGCGAACCAGCGCCGTTTGCTGGAACTTGCTGCTATCAGCAACCACGATCACATGATGGCCGACATGGATGAATGCCCGTGCGATTTCGGCTTCCTCGGCGCTTTCTGCGCTAAGCCCGCGCTGAGCCGAGATTGCTTTTGTGCCGAGAACAACTTTATCAACCTGAAGCTCAGATAAAATCAGGCGCAGCAGCGTGCCGCGTACCGCAAATTCAGCCGGATCAATCATGCCGCCCAGCATGATCACTTTGTGATTTCCCTGACGCATCAGTTCATTCGCGACGAACAGCGAGTCGGTTACAATCGTCAGGTTGGTGTGTTCGCCTAGTTCGCGGGCAACTGCCAACCCCGTACTACCGCCCATCAACAGCACGGTTTCATTATTCTGGATTCTGCGCGCGGCAGTTTGCCCGATGCGCTTCTTAATTTCGGCGTTCTGTTCCTGACGATTCAGGATCGGCGCTTCGCTGGTGGCAACGGTGTGCGCGCGCATCGCCCCGCCATGCACGCGGCGAATCAGGTTACGAGAGGCCAATGCCGCCAGATCGCGGCGCGCTGTTGCTTCGCTCACATCAAAGGATTCGCTAATTTCGGCGACGGTCAGGGTGCCGCGCTGCTCAAGAATCTGCGCGATTCTTTCCTGCCGTTCCAGCCCTAAAAGCTCAGTATTAGACATCTACTCTCCATTCGGAATCCTGTTTAATGATACTGATATTCGAGAAGATGTGAATGTGATTTTTTCGCTCAAAAATCAGCGCGAAGGGCCGTCTAGTACCCGTTTGGCGTTGTCAAAATACACCTTACGCAGCACGTCATCAGGCAAATGCAGGCCATAAATATACCAACGCCCCTGGCCGGGAATGTCGCTGATACCGTAGTTGAAATATTCGTCGTCGGTCTCCAGGAAACGATAGTAGCGCCGGTAAGCATCCAATTCCGCGCCAGCATCAATCCCGAACAAAATCCGTTGGGCATAGTCGGTGAAAAAGCGGCGGGCAGTATACGGCTGGCGTCCAAGTTCGCTGATGCGCGCGCTAATATCCACTACATAATTCGGGCAGTCATCCAGCATTTGCGCCACCCAGCCCAGGTTTTCCGCGTAACAGCCAACGTGCGCGCCGATGAAAGTGGTATCGCGGTGCCGCAAAACCAGCGCCTTGAAATCGTTCATCAGCTTCATAAACGGCGGAAAGGGCGGGCTTGGAAACTGCCAGTCAGGGTTCGCGTTCAGCTCTTCAAAACGCTCGTTGGTGTTGTCTAATGGGTCGAAAAAAGCCACCGGATCGGCAATATGGATCAGCACAGGCAGCTTAAGTTCGCCTGCGGATGCCCACAACGCATCCAATCTCGGATCATCTATGGCAACCAGTTGGTCGTGCTGATCGCGCACCGATAAGCCAAACGGTTTCCAGATTTTGAGGCCATCTGCGCCGCGCGCCACCTGTGCGCGAAACTGTTTTGCTGCCCATTCCCCAAAATGATCGCCGTGTTCCGGCCATTTCGACCAGTCCACGCCGCCAAACATATAAAAAACGTTCCGGCGCATGCGCTTTGATGTTATCCAGATGGCGCTGCAAAATGTCCTCACCCCACCCGCCATCAAGATCAACGTAGGCTTGAACGTGCGCGGCATCCATAGTATCCAGCAGCTCGCTGATCGGGCGTTGATCCCAGCCGCCGCCAAATGGCTCAGCAAGATGATTGTGCGCATCAATCACCGGAAAACGTGGCGTCAGGATGCTGGTTTCTTTGACCACCAGCCTGGGGCGCGGAACAAACTCGCTTAAGTAAATGTCGTTGGTCATAGCGTTATACCCTACAGGTTACCGCCTGATCTCTGCGCGATAGGCTTCATGCCAGTTCTCAGCGTTGATCGGCGGGGCATAAAAATCAGTCCAGGGGCGGGCATCGCGCTCTACGATCTGGCGCAAAATATCAACGCGGCGCCGCCCCTCATCCTTCAGGAAAGCGGCGCGCGCTTCAGCGGTTGTGGCGATGGCTTCTTTCCAGATGGCACGCCCGCCCACAAAGCCGCTGGCGCCACTCTGGCAGGCAATCGTGACCTGCCGCGTATAGGTGTCAAAATCTACGCCCGCGCTCAACAGCGTCCAGGGAACAAGCGATGCTTCGCTTACTGCTTTACACGCAGCTTCCCATACTGCCATGTCCGTTTGGAAGGTTACATTGACCGGAAATTCCATTTTGAGGATATCAACGCCTAAGCGGCTGATGCGGTAAGCCGTATCGCGAACGATACGCGGGCGTTCTTCCGCAAATTCAGGGCTATCGGCTTTGATTTCTGCATCAATGCTGTAGCTAAGCGGTTCAACAAACAGCGGAATATCCTGATCGTGGCATTCGTCGGCGATCCGCGCAATTGTCGCGTCAATTTCATCCGTTACCGCGCCAGCATTCGGATGATAGTACACCAGCAGTTTCACCGCCGTTGCCCCGATGGCGCGGATCATGCTGACATCCCAACCGGGGATGAAATCAATCCGGCGTTCCTGTGGCGAGCCTGCATAGCCAGTTTTTTCCAGCGCCATCAGCAGCCCACAGCTTCCGGGCATAGCAACTGCCGCTTCCAGCCCGTAAACAGGATCAAGCAGCACGGCTGTAACCTGTGGCGCCAGTGCGCTGACGACCTCAGCTTTGATCTGCGCCGCCGCTTCAAAGGTGGCATCAGCAGGCAGCATAGCGCGGTAATTGCCACGCTGATCGAAGGCGAGGATGCTAAAAGTGAAATTATCGCTAGCAGCAGCTTTTAACCCGCGCCATTTACCCGGTGTAAGCGTTTGATTCATATCTGGCGTTCCCATTCTGTAATCAGTTCGTGGATCATATATTCGCTTGGCGCCGCAGTTGCACCGCCCACGTGCTGGGTGGCCTGTGCGCCGCAAGCAGCGGCAAATCGCAGCGCTGAGGTCATGCTTTCGCCGCGAATATGCAGCGCGTAGATATATCCGGCGTTAAAGGCATCCCCCGCCCCTGTGGTATCTACCGGGGTGACCGGAAACGCTGGAACCCGTGTTTCAGTACTTGCGCCGCCAGAGTCAGTGTATGCAGATGCCCCCTGCGCGCCGCGTTTGACCACCAGCGTGCCGCCCACAAGCTGCTTGAGCGCTTCGGGGGTGGCGGCCAGCGCGGCGGTTTCATCTTCATTGGGCAGGAAATCGCTGGTATGCGCGAGCGCCGGCGCAAGATGCGGGTTGCCCATCCACCGTTCGGCAGGATCCCAACCTACATCAAGCGAAGTGGTAAGCCCTGCTTCGCGCGCCATTCTGAAAATTGCAGCAAGCTGCGGTTGCAGCGCGTTTTGTAAGAAGAACGAACCGACGTGCAAATGCGTGTACCGCCTTAGTTGTTCCTGCGTGATCCCCTGCCCATCAAATACCGCGATAGTGCCGGGGTAAGTTAACAAAGCCCGGTCACGCGCATAGGTCAGGGCAATAGTGACGCCTGTCGGTGTTCCCACTACCTGCACAGCATCCGTATGCACGCCAAAATGATGCAGTTGATCCAGCACGAAACGGCCAATATCATCGTCACCAATCAGGCCAACAAAATCAACCGCATACTCTGGATCATCTGCGCCTAATGCTGCCATCCGCGCTGCCGTGATCGCAGACGAGCTGCCCAGCGCCATCGCAAAGCCAGAGCCGATCAGCTCACGCCCGATAACCGGCAGTGAGGGCAAGCCAGACAGGATCAAATCTGCGTTTAGTTCTCCGGCAACAAGAATACGAGACATCTATAAGCCTTCGGATTACGTTATGGGTTTACCCATTCAGGCAAATATGCCGCTTCAGTGCTTGCCATTTCGTCAAACATCTGGCGTATCTCCAGCAGCGAGCATACTGCGGCAGTCAGCGGATCGAGCATGAGCGCATGTACAGCCGCCTCACGATTCTGTTCAATGACCGCCGTCGCCACCAGATCATGAACCGCCATATGCGCCTGATCCAGCGCCGCTAGCTGCGTCGGCAGCGCGCCAAAATAAGTCGGCTGAATGCCGTCACGATTAACCAGACAGGCCACTTCAACCACACCGCCTTCGGGCAAATTAGTCACCAGCCCTGTGTTCTTCACGTTGCCATAAATTACCGCCGGATTATCGGATTCAATCGCTTCCATGATCCGCGAGGCATATTCAACGCCGCGCTCCAGATCAAGCTCAGCCTCCCCGCTTACCATCTGGCGCACTTCTTCCGCAGCTTCTTTGCGCCATTGCGGCCAGTTATTGGCGTAGAATCCCGTCTCACCCAGATATTCCGCGCGGGTATACTTCTCAATCAGGTCAGGGCGCTTGCGGAAATACGGCGTGTATTCTGAGGAATGGCCGCTGCTTTCAGTGACGAATGCGCCTAAATGGAGCATGGTTTCAAAGCGGATCGGGTCTTGCTCGTAAATCGCCGGGTCTTTGGCAAGCTCGCGCAAGCGGGGGTACATATCTTCGCCGTGATAAGTCAGCTCTACCAGCCATGCAAGGTGATTCACGCCCGCCGCGCGGTACTTGAGGTCTTTAACCGGAACGCCAAGATAGCCCGCCAATACTTCGGCGGTATATGGTATAGAGTGGCACAGCCCCACGATGGGCAGCGTCGAAGCGCGATTGCCGGTCAGGCAGGTTAGAGACATCGGATTAGTATAATTCATGACCAGCGCATCAGGCGCAAACCGCTCAACATCATGCAGAATATCTATCCACGCAGGCAGTGTGCGCAGCGCCTTAAAGATGCCGCCGGGGCCTATGGTATCGCCAATACACTGATTGACGCCGTACTTCATCGGAATATCGAAGTCGTGGCGTACATTCGCCAAACCAGCTACTTCAATGGTGTTGATCACATAATCACTGCCCGCCAGCACCTTCGTCCGATCTACCGAAGCTTCAACCGTCCAGTTACGTCCGGTGGCGCTGATTAATTTTTCAGCGATCTGATGGGCAAGCTCTACGCGCTCAGGCTCAATATCTACCAGCGCAAAGACGCCGTTTTCCAGGCCGGGGGTGACCAGCACATCCCGCATAATTTCATAAGCAAACACTGCGCTGCCAGCGCCAATAATCGCAACTTTCGTCATTTTGCCTATCCTTTGTGTCACAAATGAATGAACATGCGCGTTTTTAACGTAATAACTTAATTTTAGCCCGATTTGACTTGCGTCGCAATCACATACACGGTATATTCGTTTTCAAATGGTCAAATTCGAGCAAAATCGCTCAAGGCGTGAGTAAATGTTTTTGGATCACACCGGTAGAGAGATTTCTTCCCAGGTAGAAGCATGGCAGGATGCTCACGCGGCTGTTCGTCTGGCAGCTAGCGATCTACAAAGCCTGTGGCAGCAGGGGCAATATGACTCTGTGATTTTTACAGGGTGTGGCTCAACCCATTATCTGGCGATGTCTGCTGCTGGCCTCTTTCAACGGGCAGCGGGCGTAATTTCCCGCGCGGTGCCCTGTTCTGAGCTTTTACTGCACCCGACGCTGGTTTACGGCGCAAGAAAAACGCTGCTGGTCACTATTTCGCGTTCAGGGGCAACCTCTGAAACTGTGCAGGCAGCCGAAAGATTTAAGACTAACTTTCAAAGCGATATTATTGTCATCTCCTGTTATGACGATAAACCGCTCAACGATTTTGCCACCATCAACCTGGCAGCCCGCGCTGGTCAGGAAATCAGCATCGCGCAAACGCGATCCTTCTCATCTATGCTGGTGATGGCTGAAGGGCTGGCATTAGCAGCTTCCGGAAACCCTTTGCCGCCCCAATTCTCATCAACCTTGAGCGCGCAAGTTGACGCGATGCATACCCGCGCGCTGGAATATGCCGATCCCGACCGCTACCAGCGCGTATTTTATCTGGGCAGCGGGGCGCTGTACGGGCTGGCCTGTGAAGCCATGCTCAAAATGAAAGAGATGTCACTCACCAGCGCCGAAGCCTTCCACCCGATGGAGTTCCGGCACGGCCCTAAATCAATGGTGGACGATCAAACGCTGATCATCGGGCTGCTGAACGCGCATACCTACACCGCCGAAATTGCAGTGATGAATGAGATGCGCGCGCTGGGCGCCACCGTCGTCACGCTTTCGGAAGATGCCCAAACCGATATTGTGCTGGAAGGAAATAAACAGCGGCCTTCGATTGTGCATTACCTGCCATTTTTGCAGTGGCTGGCTTATTTGCGCGCGGTTAATAAAGGGCTAAACCCGGACGCGCCGCGCAATCTTGATCAGGTGGTTATTTTATAGAGGCACGAATAGGGGCTATCCCCTTTAAGTGAAAGAACGTTGTTTGTGTATTATTTCATAAGGAGAAACGTAGACATGAAACGTTCGTTATATCTGGCTACGCTGCTGTTGGTCGTTTTCTGTATATCCGCCGTTTCGCTTTCAGCTCAGGATGAACCAGTCGAACTTCGTCTGTGGGCGCACCAGGAAAGCAACTTCAACAACGCTACTCAGGCGCTGATTGACGCGTACACAGAAGCACACCCCAACGTGACGATCACGATGGAGACTTTTGTGTACGATCTTTTCATTCAAACCCTGCAAACCGCGCTGCCCGCCGGTGATAATGCCGACATTCTGGCGCTGTTCGGCTCATGGACGTGCAGCTATGCCGACCGTCTTGCGCCCATGCCTGAAGGACTGGTTGATACATCCACCTTCTACGCTGCGGCTATTGGCGGCTATACCTGCGACGATCAGGTTTACGGGCTGCCGCAGGAATTTAACATGGAATACGGCACCGTGCTGGTGAACCCGGCCATGTTTGAAGCCGCGGGGCTGACCTATCCGCCCGCATGGGAAAATTACGATGCGCTGATCAGCGATGCAGCGGCGCTCTCGCAGTATGGCGAAGACGGCCTGATGACGGTTGCGGGCTATCACTTCACAAATGCTGATGCCATCGTGTTCGGTTTTCTCGCCGGCATTTTGCAAAACGGCGGCAGCTACTGGAATGAAGACGGCACCGCATTCACCTTCAATACCGATGCCGCCCGCGCCACGCTGAACCAGATGATGGCGCTGGTCGAAGCCGGGGCTATTGATCCGGTGCTGTTCAACGACTCGGCCAATTGGGGCGGCAACGCCTTCTTCACCAATCAGGCCGCAATCACCCTGATCGGCCCGTGGGCGGTTGCCTTCGGCTTGAGCGATTTCCCCGATTTTGGTGATTTTGGCTACGTGCAGCTTCCTTCACATACCGACTCTGACCCCTTTTTCGCGGCAGATTCTGGCTGGGGTTTAACCGTCGCTAACAACAGCCCGCACGCCGATGTGGCATGGGATTTCCTGGCTTTTGCCGCAGCAAATGCAGATAACGCGCTGTCGTGGAATATCGGCTCTGGCACGATCCCGGCGCTTTCAACCATCGTTGAAACTGAAGCCTCAAACGCTGCCTTGCTAGAAGCGCTGCCCTGGTTGGATGCCAATTTGCCGCTGCTGCAATATGGCAGTTACATCGGCGCCATGCCTGACCGTGACCTGGTGTTCTATGACATCATCTATCCCTATATTCTGGATACGCTTCAGGGCTTGATGAGCGTGGATGATGCGCTGCTGTTCATCGAAGAAGACGCAAACGCGACCTTCAACTAGCAGCCATCCTTTTGAGGAGAGGTGTTTAGGATGCCTCTCCTCATTTTTCAAAGTCTTGCGCATCGCGCCCTGTAACCTGTAGGTGTTTTCTGGTGCCTGACTCTAACCTTACCGCCCTCATGCTTTACTGGGGAATGATTTCTGGCTTTCTCGGCTGTGGAATAACCCCCCTCATCTTTGACCGCAAAGCGCGCAACCCCTGGTTTGGCGCAGTGATTGGCCTCGCGGTCGGCATCATCTCCGGGCAAATTTTTGGCCGCCTGATCCTGTTGCTGTTTTCAAATGCCGCGCCTAATCTGGCACCCTGGCTCAGTTTACTGGGCGGGCTGATCGGCCTTATCGCCCTGTGGGTACTTGTTCCCGCAAATAAAGAAACCCGTCTAAACCATCGTGGGTTTGTTGCTGGAACTGTCACGCCGATGGTGTTTTATCTGGCAACTTTGAGCGTGCTGCCGCTGTTATGGGCGTTCGTGCTGGCCTTTTTTGACTACAGCCCGCGCCGTGTAGGCGGGCCTATTCTGGGGCTGGGCGGTGAAAATCCGTTCGTCGGATTTGAATACTTCCAGATGATGCTGGAAGGCTCCGGGCGCGATGGGCGCATGTTCCAGAACAGCCTTGTAAACACGTTGTTATTTACCGCGCTGGTGCTGCCGCTCAACATGCTGATCACCATTCCCCTGGCGGTGATGATTGAATCAACTGGCAGCCGTTTCAAGGGGTTTTTCAGGGCGGTCTATTTCCTGCCCGTAGTCACCTCGTCAGTGGGTGTCGCCATTATGTGGGGCTATATCTTCAATACCCAGTATGGGCTGCTCAACAGCGCGATTCGCGCAGTTGGGGGCACGCCCGTTGCCTGGCTGCAAGACCCTTCAGCCAATATATTAGGCATCCCTACCGCGATGGTGGCGGTTGTCATAGCCTATCTATGGCAAGACTTTGGCTACAATCTGGTCATTTATATCGCGGCGTTGCAGGGCATCCCCGATTCGCTCAAAGACGCGGCGAAAGCAGATGGCGCAAGCCCGCTGCAGCTGTTCTTCTACGTCACGCTGCCCCTGCTGCGCCCGACTATCCTCGTCACCTCAGTGCTGACCGTGATCTCCTCATTTCAGGTATTCGACCTGATTCAGGTGATGACGCAGGGCGGGCCAGGGCGCATCGGCCAAACGCGTGTGCTGGTGCTGGAAATTTACGAGAATGCATTTCGCTTTGAACGCATGGGCTGGGCAGCCGCAATTGCAGTGGTGATGTTCATCTTTGTCGCCGTCCTCACCCTCATTCAAACCCGCGTTCTCCGAACCAATTGGGAGTACTAGGCGATGACCACGCAAAGCAAATCGTCACGCTCCTACCGCCCGATCATCTATATCATCCTTCTGGCAGGCTGTTTGCTCACGCTGATACCGTTCATCTGGACGATACTGGCTTCCTTCAAAACACACGCTGAAATCATCAACCCTGCTAACCAATCGTTTTTCCCGCGTGAATTTACGACTCAAAACTACGAAACGATCCTCACCGATCCGACGCTGCCTTTAGCGCGCATTTATTTCAACAGCATTTACGTCGCCGTCAGCAACGTGATCACCCAAACGTTTACCAGCGCCTTGTTTGGCTACGTTTTTGCCAAATTCCATTTCCGCTATAAACGCCTGCTTTTCTGGTACATCGTCGCCACTATGATGATCCCATTCCAACTGACGATGATCCCTTCTTATCTAATCCTGCTGCAATTTAACCTGACCAATAATTTGCTGGGGTTGGTGATTTTAAGCTGGTTTAATGCTTTCGGTATTTTTCTGATGCGGCAGTTCATGATCAATATTCCCGATGAACTGCTGGATGCCGCGCGTGTGGATGGCGCGAATGAGTGGCAAATCTTCATGCGCATCGTACTGCCGCAGTGTGGCGCTATTCTGGCGACATTTGGCGTGCTGGTGTTCATCTCCAACTGGAACGCCTACCTGTGGCCGCTGATCATTTTGCGCGATGTGAATGTGCGCACCCTGCCAATCATCCTGACGTGGTACAACGACCAGCACACCGCCAATCTGGGCATTCAAATGGCCGCTTCAGTGTTGATCGTGATGCCAATCCTGGTGGTCTATCTGATCATGAATCGCTGGGTAGTGCGCGGGTTTGCCCTGTCAGGAATTAAGGGATAAAGATGTCTGTTCAATCGAACCTCAAAAAATGCGTTTTGCTGTGCCTGAGCATGCTGATGATCGGCGTGCTGGCTGTTTCAGCGCAAGATGAGCCTGTGCGCGATTGGTCAGCCGTGAACGACTACATCATCCAGCTTCAGCGCGCGCGTGTAGATCGTTTAGCGCCAACGGCCTACGATCTCATCATTGCTGATCTGGCGCTGGCTGGCAACAGCCCTGATGAAATCGCGCGTCTTCGAGAAAGCGAAGGCGGCGATAAGTTGGTTGTTGCCTATATGAGCATCGGGCAAGCGGCGACCTTCCAGTATTACTGGGAACCAGAGTGGAGCTTGACGGGCGAACGCCCTGAATGGGCAGATTTGCCAGATGGCACCTGGGCAGGCGATATCTGGGTGCATTACTGGGATCCGCGCTGGCAATCAATCATCATTGACGGCGAAGATTCCTACCTTGATCGGATCATTGATATGGGCTTTGATGGGGTGCTGCTGGATCGCGTGGATGCCGCCACCTATTATGAGGAACTAGGCCGCGAAACAGCCTATGCAGAGATGAATGATTTCGTGATGGCTATCGCTGAACATGCCCGCCAGCGCTCGCCTGATTTTGGCGTGTTTACCATCAATGGTGAGGATATTCCCTTTCGCGATCCAGACTCCGGCTATCTGGAAACCGTGACCGGCATTCTGGTTGAAAGCCTGTATTATGGCTACCCGCGCGACCATGAAGCCTCGCCTATAGACTGGACAGCCCTTCGCGAAGCCGATCTCGCCCGCTGGGTAGATGCGGGTAAGTTGGTGCTGACGGTGAATTATAGCCGCGTGCCCGAACATATCGTCGATTCCTTCACACGCTCGCGCGAACATGGCTATGTGCCCTATGTTTCAGATCGCGGCCTGAGCCGCCTATTCATCTACGAGGCTTTGAGCCGGATTAAGCGCGGGATAGGCTAACGTCATGGGGCAAGGAAATATCAACCCAAGACCATTACACAGGCAAATAAAAAACGCCGCTGAATATTCAGCGGCGTTTCTGTTCACAGGGGCGCCTGGATTCGAACCAAGAACGACTCTTTTGGAGAGAGTAATGATGCCGTTTCACCACGCCCCTAAGTACGCCTTAGTGTACATGAGGCGCGGGAGCGAAGTCAACGGCGAATCACAAAAACAAAACACCCGCTGTTAGGCGGGTGCTTGAGCTTACTTGGTTTCGCGATAGACCACATGCTTGCGAACGAAGGGGTCATATTTCTTGAGTTCAAGGCGACCGCTGTCGTTCTTACGATTTTTCTGTGTGTAGTACATGTGGCCGCTTTCGGTGCTGCGCAGCTTTACCAGAAGGCGGTTGCCCTTTTTTGCCATCGTTAATTACCCCAAACCCTGAAAAGTACTTGCCTGTGTTTTTGATTCTGAGCTTCAGACGAGATTTGAACTCGTGACCTCACCCTTACCAAGGGTGTGCTCTACCGACTGAGCTACTGAAGCAAATTGTTAAGGATTGAAAAGGTGTGGGCCGGGCAGGACTCGAACCTGCGAAGGCCTTCAGCCAGCGAATTTACAGTCCGCCCCCTTTGCCACTCGGGACACCGACCCTCTTTTCAATTGTGCTGCAAGAGCCACCAATGGGATTCGAACCCATGACCTACCGCTTACAAGGCGGTTGCTCTGCCAGCTGAGCTACGGTGGCGTGCGACGACAGTATACCACGACGCTACCCGGTCGCTCAAGGCAGGAATCATAATGGCTTACTCGCTGTTTTGTCAATGATCGAATAGGTGAAAATAAACAGCAGCCTATACGGCTACAGCGAGTGTAACGGCTAGCACATCTCTTACCCGTGCGGCGCAGTCAGTTCAAGCTGGATGTTATCTGGATCGCGGAAAGCCAGCACATAGATCGGCAGCCCGTACTGCCCAAGATCGTTAATTTCGCCGTGTTCAACGCCATTTGCTTCAAAAGTTTCAAGCGCGTTTTCCAGCGCCGCCCGGTTAGCTACTGTAAAACTGACGTGATCTAGCCCGGCGCGGTTTTCTGTAAAACGGTCGTTCTGTGGCTTCTGTGAGGGATCATAAGCTGCGTTCAAGGCGATTATTGTGTTCCCGTTCACCAGCAGCGTTTTAGGGCCAAGTTCTGCCAGCAGTTGAAAGCCCAGAATAGCCATATAAAACGCTTTGGCGCGCGGCACATCGGTCACCGTAAAAGCGATGTGATGGATACCATTCATGGCGATTGGGGCAGACATAACCATTCTCCATATCAATGCATTTATTACATTTTAGATATCAAACCGCATTTTACAAATTAAATGATCACCATGACGTAATGTTACCGCTATCCAGCAGCAGCGCCGCCATCAGCCAAAGCATGCGGGATGCCCCTTGGCGAGGCAAGCGGGATGTTATCGAGTTCATCGCGGGGGGATCAGGCTGAAGCAGCAAAAATACCCACCCCTCCCCTGATGATCAAGGGAAAACTGCTGTGGGGTGGGTACGTTAATCAATGCAATATACCTTGTGTATGGCAGCTACAGCACCGGCGCGCCAGCTTCGCGGTGAATGAACTGCCCCTGTCCGTTCTTGCCAAACCACTGATCGCCATCTACCAGTTTGTTGCCGCGCTGGAACACCATCACCGGTTTACCGGTCACGGTATGGCCTTCAAATAGATTATAGTCGCAGCGCATGTGCTGGGTTGCCGCGCTTAAGGTGTGTTTGGCGTTCGGATCCCAAACCACAATATCGGCGTCAGAGCCTACGGCGATGGTGCCTTTCTTCGGGTACATGCCGAAAATTTTCGCCGGATTAGTGCAGTTCAGTTCAACGAAGCGCGAAGGCGAAAGGATGCCGGTATTCACGCCGCCATCCCACACCATCATCAGGCGATCTTCAATCGCGGGCAGGCCATTGGGAATCTTGGCGAAATTGCCGCGCCCCAGTTCCTTACCGGGACGGCGGTATGACGGGTCTTGACGCTCATATTCAACCCAGTCGCCGCCATTGTGCGCTGCCGCCCATTCCTGCCACGGCCCTTTGCCGCCATCGAACCAGAAATCGCAGTGATCGGTGCTGACCACTTGCAGCGTGCCATCTTTGACCGCGCGCCAGAGCACCTGCTGATCGTGCTTGCTGCGGATGGGCGGTGAGCAAACGTATTTTGAACCATGGAAATCAGGCTGCGCCATGTGTTCTTCAACCGTGAGGAAGAAATACTGCACGCAGGTTTCGCCCATAACCGGGTAGCCCAATGCGCGCCCGCGCCGCAGCGCGTCTATTGATGGCTCACAGGTCATGTGCACCACGTACAGTGGGCATCCGCTTAAGCCAGACATGACTACTGCGCGATTGGTCGCTTCGCCCTCAATTTCCGGCGGGCGCGATGCTGCATGGTAGACCGGATCAGTTTTGCCAGCAGCCAATAGCTCAGGCGTAAGCGTATTTTCAACGTCGCCATTTTCGGCATGAACCATCACGATTTGACCGTGTTTGGCGGCCACCTGCATGGTCTTGAACAGCGTCTTATCATCTACCTGAAACACATTTTTATACGCCATGAACAGCTTCAGGCTGGTGATGCCTTCATCCACCATAGAGGGGATTTCATCCATCACATCATCGCGCAGATCGGTAACGGCCATGTGGAAGGCATAGTCAATTTGCGCGGGCTGTGCCTTCTTGCGCCATGTCGCCAGCCCATCGTGAAGCGTGCCGCCTTTGGGCTGGATCACAAAGTCAATATGCGCGGTGGTGCCGCCGAATGCCGCCGCCTTATGCCCAACATCAAAATCGTCGTTGCTGAACGTGCCGCCAAACGGCAAATCAAGATGCGTATGTACGTCAATGCCACCCGGCAGCAAATACTTGCCGGTACAGTCAATGACGGTGTGGCCTGCGGGATCAAGATCGCGCCCGATCAGCGAAACCACTTCGCCTTCAACCAGCACATCCGCCCGCGACTGTTCGCCTGCGGTGATGACCGTTCCATTTTTGAAGAGAGTGCCCATGATGAAACTCCTAAAAATAACCAGTGATGAGTGACGAGCAGCGGGTAAAAGCTACCCCCGCCGCTTTCGTTCGACTAAAAACCCCATACGTTAACGCGCTCAATTTTGCTTGAACTCATACCTGTTGAAACTGCGGGATCACGTGCTTCCCATATTCCTCTACAATGCGCTCCTCTTCGCCGCACATCAGGTAGATGTTATATTGGGTGACGCCCGCCGCTTCCAATTCCCTGATTTTCGCAACATTCGCATCTACATCGCCCAGCACGCCGAAGCTGTCAATAATGTCATTGGTGATAAAGCCGAGATGATCTGCATCTTTATCGGCGTGATGGCGGTAGTCATAGCCTTTGCGGCCTTCAATATAGTCGGTCAGGCGTTGGGGCACATTCTGGCCTTCTGTGCCATAGCGCATCACCAGATCGGCAACGTGATTGCCCACCATTGCCGGGAACCAGCGGGTTTGCGCGCGCGCGGTGGGCATATCGCCTACCCATGCGGGCGCAGCAGACATGATGCGGAATTTCGACATATCGCGGCCTGCGGCTTTGCCTGCCTCAAGCGCCTGATCGCTGAACCATTTCACCAGCCAGGGATCGGCAAGCTGAATGATTAAGCCGTCGCCATGCTGCCCGGCAGTCGCCAGCGCCTTGGGGCCATAAGCCGCGTACCAGACCGGCAGATCATATTTTTCGACCCAGGGAATTTGCGCGCTGGTATCCACGCCATCCCATAGATACGTCACTTCTTCGCCCGCCGCCATCTTCTTAAGAGATTCGCCAAATTCAGCCATCGTTTCAACGGTAAGCGGTTTACGCCCCAGCACACGACGCGAGCTATCGCCGCGCCCAATGCCCACATCGAAGCGCCCGCCGCTTTGAACCTGAAGCGTGGCGTAAAGGCTGCCCGCCACTGACCATTCGCGCACGCCGGGGTTGGTCACGCAAGGCCCGAAGCGCATTTTGTCTGTGTGCTCCATACACATGGCAATGGTCACATAACATTCACGCCACAGCACATGCGAATCAAAAAACCAGGCGTATGTAAACCCGGCGGCTTCCGCCTGTTTGCACAGGGCAACCGTGCGTTTGGGATCAATATCGCCCTTAAAGGTGATAGCAAATTCCATCATGAATGCTCCTTAATAAAAAACTGCGCTGAACGGGCACAATGCCCAGGTTAAATAATGTGATTTTGAAGCTAATTAGACATCTACTCTGAACTGCTTGCAAACATAACACCCAACATGGCATTAGAATCAAAACGGGGCATTCTGTAAAAGAATACCCCGTCATGGTGTTCTGACAGGCGCTTTTTAATAAGCCATCGGCGCAAATTCAAGATATACCAGTTCGCTAGCAGTACGCCGCCTAACCCATGTCGAAGTGTCATTTGCGCGATTATACGGCGCGTCGTTCACAAAACAGGAGCGCAGCAGCGAGAGCGATTGCCGCTGCGCAAACCTAACAACCGTCGTCAGGAAATGTGGCAAATTGAATGTCGCTGCGCCGGCATCCTCAGCGACTGAAAGCTGGGTTTGTGTGCGCGCCAGGCGCAGTAAATTCGCGCGTGCTCGCGTGCGCTGAAGCGCGCTAGGCGTGCTGCCGCTGTACAGCGCGGATTGAATACGCTCATCGAGCCATGCGTCGTGAGGCAATCCCTGCTGATCAGAAGGGAAATTATGTCGAAAGACCTGCATAACCACGCGCGGCTCCACTGAAATTCAGTTCGGCAAGGGAGTCGCCCAGTTTACGACGCAGATTTTCGCGTGCGTAATACAGGCGGCTCTTAACGGTACCGACCGGTACATCCAGCAGTTCGGCAATTTCTTCAAGCGAAAGATCGCTTAAATAATGGAGGGCGATCACCGCCTGCTGGTTAAACGGAAGTTCGCTAATAGCTTGCTGTACAGAGCGTATGGTTTCCCCCTGTTCAGCCAGATGTTCCGGCGCGTGCCATGCCGGACTCATAAGTTGATCCACCAGTGCTTCCAGCGAAATACGGCGTTTCTGGCGGCGCGTAATCCATGTATAGCTGAGGTTGACGGTGACCCGATACAGCCAGGGCATTAAAGGCAGCGAGGTATCAATTCTTTGCGCGTACTGGTGCAGCTTGAGGAAGCAATCTTGCGCGATGTCATCTGCAACGATGCTGTCGCGGGTGATTACCATTGCGGTTCGGTATACTTGCGAATAGTAGCGGTCAAACAAAACACCCAGCGCGTCAAAATCATTTTCGCGCAGCCGTTCGACAAGCGCTGCGTCCGTTGGCGTATTTCCATCTGCCGCGTCCGCCGCTGAATTGTCTACCCTAAGAATCATTCCACACTCCGTGAAACTCATAATTTCCGCCAGCAGTGTTTTTGGCGGGTACTCTTCAAAAAAAGAGCCTGACCATTATTTTGCAACAGCACGTTTCAAAATCCATACGATGCCCATTATGATGTTTTTGTCAATTTTGTACAAGTGCCATGCAGTTTCAGTTGCTTTCATTTGTGCAATTTGAAAAATATCAAATGGTTGCGTAGTATTAAATGGCAAATTACGGGAAGGTTTTGCAGGCTTATAAAATGTAATTGTTAGTTTGTTATAACACTATAAGATCAACCGCAAATTTGCGATCACATTGCTGGCAATATGGATACCCCCATCGCGCTAATGTATGCTACCCTGCTTCTACCTTTTACGTTCCATCAATTCTGTGCCGCGCCATCCAGCGGCGGCATAAAAAGAAGCGCGGCTCCCATTTTACGGGTTTAGTAACCCCGATTATTGAGCTGCCAGCAAGCTGTCATCTGAATAATGACTTGCCCATCGTCCGCCACACGGCTATAGTGGATCGTGTTATGTACAGTTGAGGCCGCACATGCAGAACCAACCCAGAGATAACTTCACGGGCAAAACGCTCGGCCAATTTGAAATTCTCGAAGAAATCGGGCGCGGCGGCATGGCGACGGTTTACCGCGCGCGCCAGAAGAACATCAGCCGTGTGGTGGCGATCAAGGTGCTGCCCAGCGCGCTGCTGCACGATCCCAGCTTTTACGAGCGCTTCACCCGTGAAGTTGATGTGATTGCCCATCTTGAACACCCCCATATTTTGCCGATTTATGACTTCGGTGAATTTGAGGGTACGCCCTATATTGCCATGCGTTACCTGGGCGGTGGCAGCATGGCGCAGATGGTACGCCGCGGGTTACCCCCCGTGAATACAATCATCAAGCCTTTTGGTCAGGTAGCGCAGGCGCTGGATTATGCCCATCAGCAGGGCATCATTCACCGCGACCTTAAGCCAGCCAATATTTTGCTGGACGAGCGTACCAATGCCTATCTCTCTGACTTCGGCATTGCCAAGGTGCTGAATAGCAACCTGACGGGCAGCGCGATCATCGGCACGCCTGCTTATATGAGTCCTGAACAGGCGCACGGCCTGCCATTGGATGCGCGCTCTGATATTTACGCAATGGGCGTAGTGCTGTTTGAACTGCTAACCGGACGTGAACCGTATGAGGCAGAAACGCCGGTTGCGCTGCTGCTCAAGCATATCAATGAGCCAATGCCTTCGGTGCGCCAGTTCCGGCCAGAAGTGCCGCCAGAAGTTGAACAGATCGTTTTCGCGGCAACAGCCAAAAATCCGAATGATCGCTTTCCTTCGGCGGGGGATATGCGCAGGCGCTGGAAGATGCTATGCCGCACAGCAGCACCCGCACGCGCGTTCCGCACATTTCCGCAGATACGCCAACGCTGGTACAAGACACGCCCGGACGCATAACGCCGCTGCCGCTTCAAATGGATCAGCCTACCATTACGCCGCCCCCTATGGCGCCGCCCCCGCTGACCGCACCGGCCTATGTGCCACAGGTACCCCCTGCCAGCGCGTCACAACCACCCGCAAAATCGTCACGACGCACGCTTCCGTTCATCATTGCCGGCGCAGCGGTCATCGCTGTCGTGATCGTTGGCGGGATTTTGATCGCCATTACCAGCCAACCGCCCGCGCCAATTTTCGTCACGCCAACGGTGGATGTGGCCGCGGTGAGCGCCCTGCCTACGCCCGCCGCCAATACGGTCGCCTGGGAGCAGGATACGTATTCCATCAACGTGCCAGAAAATTGGACGGAAGCCGATATTTCGGGCGAAAACTATCTCGCGCAGGCATGGCGTCACGACGAAGATGCGTATATTTCACTGGCGATGTACCCTGTTTCGGAGCAGGGGGGTGATCTGCGCGCGCAAATCGAGAACTACCAGAGCGCGCATTTCCCTGCGGAAAACGCCGCCTTGATAGACGAAGCCGCCGCGCCGGATGGAACCGTACGCCGTAGTTACCGCCGTTATGGCGAAATGTCCCCAGATTTTGAAGATGGGCAGACGGACGCCTTCTACTGGCAGGATGGCGAGTGGTTCGTAGTTTTGGAGACGTTTTCCGGCGATAGTACGGGCAATGAGTACGTCGAATTATTCCAGCAGGTGCTGGATTCAGTACGCATAGATACTGCCATGACTGAAGCCAGTTAATTTTTCGGGCGCTGTTTGTTACGCGCCGCGCAATTTTATACGCCTGCGAACGGGTTTAATGGTGTGGTCGGCGCAGATGGCGTCGTCCACGCAAATTCCCACGCGGTGGGCATATTCAGATCGCCAATTTGTGACCACAGTGTAGAGATGGAGCCATCGGCGGCGCTGACGTAATCCAGCGTGGTGATCGGCGTGCCGCTGCTGTCAGCGCTATTTTGCAGCAGCAGGTAGCACCCGGCGCACCACGAAGCTGCGTATAGCCTGTGATGCTCTGCAATTCGCTGACCGTTCCGGCGCGATCTAGCGCCACCCACCGCGCGGGGATAGCGCTTTCTAACGCGCGTTCGGGATCGTAGGGTGCCATCAGTTGAATAGCAATACGCGCGCCATCGTCAATATAACGGGCATCAATCAGCGTCCACGCCGGTTCCGTAAACACCACCCGTTCACCGCCAGCATCCCGTAAACGCAGTACGTTATAGCGCGGCACCGGCCCGGACGGCTCGCCAGAAGGGCGGCCAGCATCTTCGGCCAGCCATGCCACTTCGCCAGCAGCGCTCAGAGAATCCAGCACCGGCTGTCCCCATGGATCATCAGGGGTTAGCGCGCCGCTGTCTATCGTCCACATATACGCGGGAATGCTGGCAATGCCGCCAACGGCATAGGGCAGCACGCCAAAGGTCACCTGCGTGCCGGTGAAGCGCCGGATCAGCGGCATAAAAGTATTGCCCGGCGGCATCGGTATGCCCGAACCCGTAGTGGCGTTCAGCGCGGCTAAGGTTCCGCCGCTGGCCGGTTCGATGATCATTAGTTCCCATGATGAGGGGATTTGCGCCGCCAGAATATCTCCCGGCAGCGCGCGCACGATGCCTACTGCAACAAATGCGCCATCATCGCGCCAGAACGGGCGGCATCCAATAGCCGCGCCCAGATCGAGATCAAGAGTGGTTGTGCTGGTGGCCAAATCACGCACCAGCAGCCGCGCGTTGGGCGGGCTGGCGCTGCTGCCGTCGGGATTTGCGATTCCGTAATTGATCGGGCAGTAGGCGACACGGCTGCCGTTTCCCGTAAAGCTCATATCAAAGGCGCTGGCGTAGCTGTTTTCGGGCAGCGGCAGCGCGAGCGGCTCTCCCGCGCCGCTTACAGAGATCGGCAGCAAGCGGCTGGTGATGCCGTCGTATAAATAGGCAATCGGTGAGGTTTGGGCAGAAATTGGGCGACAAAGATGAAAAGCGCGAAGGTAAACACAAAAATAAATTTGCGGAACATCAATAATCCTTCATGGGATGGCCGAAATGGATACCGGCGATCGGCCGTTCGCGCCAATTTCAGCACGCCTCAGAAATTTATCACCGGTATACACAGGAACTTAGCGCCGGCGCAGCCGCCGGAAAATGAACCAGTACCCCCCTGCGAGCGCGGGGGCGATACAGCACAGAGACTGACCCAAAAATCCCCCCTGCGCCCCGGCAAAGTTCCATATCGTAACAATCGTGCCGTTAATAATGGACAGGAGGAAATTGATGACCGGCACAAGGACGTTGTTAAACAAATTGGTCAGAAAGGTATCTGACTGCTGGACGGTGCTATCCGTAATGACAATCGCCGGGGCGACGGTAGGAATAGTCCCCGGCATAGCCGTCACAACCACCTGCTGCGCCTGTGCGCCAACAGTGACCTGCCCCGGCGCAGCGTAGCCGCTGCCTGTACCTGCGCGCTAAATCCGCCGCCGCTGCTGCCGCCGAAAGGCACCACATTTTGCGGCTGCCCGTTTGAAAAAAGCGGCGTGATCGAGGGCATAGGCTGCTGGGACGGGGCAGATGGTATGCCCGCGCTAACAGCCAGTGCAGTTACAAACAGCATCGCGAAGGCGCAGATCAAGGCTATTTTCCGCAGCATCGCGCCAGCCTACCTCTCAACAGATCATCAAGGATATACCCCCTCTGAAAATACCCTGAAAACGATATTTACT
>LMZS01000167.1 GCA_001567085.1 Chloroflexi bacterium OLB15 | reverse complement strand
GCGTGGCCGATATGACCGCCTTCTTCAGTATTCGTAAGGAAGTGCAGGATAGCGGTAAAGATAAGCGTTGGGGCGTGCTGGTGGAATACGCGCCAACCACCCAGATCTTCGAGCATCCCCAGTTTGAGGAAACCGAACGCTACATCAGCGGCGAGTTTGGCTGATACCTGCCTCTGAAAGACCCAGAATATCACGCAATCAGTTGGGGCGCGGCATGCTGCGCCCTTTTGATTTCAAGATCTGCCCTGTGCCGGGCGTCGCGGCGCGTCACATTTTGCGATCACATTGCTGGCAATATGGATACCTTTTTGCAGAACAAGCGTGCTAATCTGGACTTGTCGGTTGATTTCAAAAGGGGATTCACCATGTCAGTCCAGCGCCCGCTTACCCGTTCAACAGTTTCCAGCAGCCCCCTGTGGGCAAGCCATCCTTCGCCGCCCCCGCCCTGCCTGCGGCGAGAATCCGGACGTGAAACGCCAGCAGTGAACAGGGGCGGCGCTTTTGTGCATAAAGTGTCCGCTTTCGGCGCTCCAGACCGTACTTTTGTCAGTCCGGGGCATACTTTGTATCATCCAGCCCATATAGATATATGCTTGGACCATAATCGGACTATTCCCATGCCCTTAACTGAAGCACAGGCGCGCCACAATCTGCAAAATCTGATCAATAAATACGAAAATCTGACCGAACACGAGCGCGAAATGACCACCGAAGCCAGCGTCGTCCGCCAGTTTGTGGATGTGCTGCTGCGGGATGTATTGGGCTGGCCGATTGAGGATACCCGCCGCTATATTTACGAGCTGCATACCGATGTTGGCCGCCCGGATATTACCCTCGTTCCCGAAGGCAAAAGCGGCTTGATCTTCGTCGAAGCCAAGCGTTTCGGCGTGATCGAAGAGCTGGCGCAGGCGCGGCATACCATTTCCGGCACCGTCACCCCCGGCCAGCTCCCGTTGCCCGGCATGGCTACCGATAAGCGCACCCGTGAAGAGCAGCAGGCCATCAACTACGCCTTCCTGAACGGCGGCACCTGGGCGATCCTCACCAACTTTGAGCGCCTGCGCCTCTTCAACGCCCGCCGTGACTGGCTGGTGCTGTCTTTCGATAACCCCGGCGCGCTGCTGGTAGATTTTGATCTGCTCTGGCAGCTTTCCTATGAAAACGTGGTCAGTGGCAGCCTTGAGCGCCTCAGCAGCCAGCGCCATACCGCCGAAGTAGATACCGACTATCTCGCCTTCATCAACGAGTACCGCGAAAAACTCGCCAACGATGTGCTGCGTCATCAGGATCGCAATCCCTGGGTGCGGGATGCCAGCGGCGAAATTGACCTGCCGCTGCTGCGCGCCGTCGTTCAGCAGTATCTGGATCGCCTCGTGGTCATTCGCTTTGCCGAAGATCATCTGGTGCTCAAAACCGGCGCCAAACTTTACGATATGTACGAACTGCGGCTGAATAACGAATACACCTTTTCAATGGATCAGTTCATTGATCAGTTCAGCCGCCGCTTTGACGAGCGCCATAACTCTGCCTTGTTCGCGCCCGGCATCGTGGATGAAGCCGATTTCAGCGATGATGTCCTGCTGCCGCTGATCGCCCGCCTCTACGAAGCCCGATACCGTTCCATGCCCGCCGATATTCTCGGCAATACCTATGAGCAGTATCTCGGCAAGGCGCTGGCGCTGGATGGCAACGCCGTCACCACCCGCGATAACCTTGAAACCCGCAAGAAGCAGGGCAGCTATTACACCCCGCAGGTTATCGTTCAGTATTTAGTGGATAACAGTCTTGGCCGCTATCTCTATGCCACCGCCGATGGCCGGTCTGACGGCGCGCCGCTTGAGGGCGAAACCCGTAAAACGCTGGATGATATTCGCGATCTCAAGGTGCTGGATAGCGCCTGCGGCAGCGGTTCGTTCCTCATCTACGCCTATTATGTGCTCGCCGGTTTTTATGAATCCGAACGCGCGCGCATCGAATCCGAAATCACCGCGCTTGTAGACTCGTTGGCCGCGCAGGGTAAGACCGCGATTGATATTCAGATTGAGGTTGCCCCCTTACGCGCCGCGCTCGCGCGTACCGATGATTACCCGCGTCTGATTCTCGAAACCCACCTCTATGGCGTTGACCTTGACCCGCAGGCCGCCGAAATCGCCGTCGTCAACCTGATCATGCGTGCCATGGAACGGCGCGGCGGCAGCCAGCGCCTGCCGTTGATCCTGAATCAGAATGTCAAAGTCGGCAACGCCCTCATCGGCTTGAAGCCGGATGACCCCCGCCTGCTTGAACATAGCCCGGCACTGGCGCAGGTGCTGTCTTTGCGCCAGCAGGTGATCAGCACCGCCCATGACGATCCCGCCCACGATGCCGCGCTGGAAGGGTTGGGCGCAGCCACTGCCGCCCTCAACGCGCAGTTTATAGACGGCTATATCCCGCATTTCACCGATCTGGATCGCATCAGGCCGTTCAACTGGGGCATCGAATTTCCCGAAGTCTTTTACAATCCCGATGGAACGCTTAAGCCATCTCCCGGATTCACCATCATCATCGGCAACCCGCCCTGGGAAATCCTCAAGCCCGACCTGCGTGAGTTTTACGCCCAGTTTGATCCCCTGATCGAAAGCCGGTTGAACCGCCAGCAGGCGGAAGCCCGTATCGCTGAACTTGACGCCGAAGACCCGGCGCGACAAACGCAGTATCAGGCCACTACTAAAAATATTGAGGAAACCGCAGCTTTTACAAGAACGCGCGGCGGCTATACGCGGCAGGGGGGCGGTGATCCCGCGACCCACAAGCTGTTTTTGGAACGCGCCTACGCCCTGTTAGGCGGCGACGGACGTTTAGCCTATGTTATTCCTAGCGGGATTTATACCGATTTAGGCACAAAACCACTGCGTGAAATGCTGCTGAATGAAGGAAAAATCGAATCGCTGATTGGCTTGAGTAATGTTAGGACTTTCTTTAAGGAAGTAGACTCACGCTTCAAATTCACTTTACTCGTCGCTCACAAGGGTACAACTTCCGAAATTATTCCAGCAGCATTCCGTATTGATCTGCGCGTAGGAATAGCGCCAGATGAACTTATGGTGTTTACGGCTAACCCTGAAAACTGGATAGACATTCGGCAGGACACAATATCTCGTTTTAGTCCTGAAAGTTTGAGCATAATGGAGTTTCAAACGGCACAAGACTACAGAATTGCAGAGAAGATGTATGGCGATCTTCCGGTGCTAGGGGAAGAAGTGCCAAATAGTTGGAACATCAAATTGGCCGCTGAAATACATATGACCAATGATAGAGATTTGCTTAGTCGTGATGAGACAACCATCCCCTTATATCAAGGAAATATGATTCACCAGTTTGATGGTTTCTACTCCCCACCAGAGTTTTGGGTAAAAGAAGAAGATGCAAACATGCGGCTAGCTTCTCGCAAAAGTTCTGACACTGGACATGCAGACTACGAATTGTCGCGATTAGGTTTCCGCGAAATTGCAAGGGCAACAGATTATAGAACCCTCATTGCAGCAATGATTCCACCGCAAACATTCTGCAACAATAAAGTAACTACTGTCGCGCCTTCTTTAAGCCGGATTTCTTCCCTAGAAACGTTTTTCCTTCTTAGCGTTTTCAACAGTCTGTGTCTTGATTTCGTGCTGCGCCAGAAAATCGCCACGACCGTGAATATGTTTTACGTCTACAGCCTTCCCGTTCCGCGCCTCACCGCTGGCGATCCAACCTTCGATGCGCTGGTCGAACGCGCCGCCCGCCTCACCTGCACCCGCCCCGAATACGCCGATCTCTGGCGCGAAGTCACGGGCACAGCATGGGATACCCACAGCGGCGTCACCGATCCCGCCCAACGCCAGATTTTGCGCGACGAAATAGATGCCATCGTCGCCCATCTTTACGGCCTCACCCGCGACGAATACGCCCATATTCTCATCACCTTCCCGCTGGTGTTCCCGGATACAGATGCCGGACGTGCCCGTAAAAATCAGGTCTTGGCGGCATTTGATCAGGTCAGCGTATAGTCCCGCCCTGCCTGCGGCAAGAAGCCGGACGTGAGGCAGTGGTGAATTGCCGGGATATGGGATGTTTTCAGTGCCTTATCAGAGCGGTCTATCTCCTTGAGATTCACCACTCCGGAAGTGAATCTGCTGTGCGCCTTGATAGGCGGGTCATATCGCATCTGCCTCAAAATTCAGCGTCGCCAGGTAATCTGCGG
>LMZS01000166.1 GCA_001567085.1 Chloroflexi bacterium OLB15 | reverse complement strand
AAGCCATATCGATCCAGTCCTGAGCGTTAGTTTCCGGGTAATACTGCGGAGTATAGAATTAAACCGGGCGGGTTGAAAACGGCGAATTTCACCCCTGCACGAAATACGACCGGCGGAACGAACGTGAACCGGCGCGTGTCAGGACTCGCCCCGCCGATGCGCGTCGCGGCGATCGAAGCCCAGCGCCACCACCGCAATCCACCGCCAGCGGGGGGACGAATGCCGCCACCACGAACATCAGACCCAGCGCTGCGCCGCCCACCAACGCGCTGATCACCGGCGGTTGGCGCGGGCAAGGCGCGCCGTCACAGCCTGCCCCGATGCGCAGCGACGCACCCGCCAGTCCGATCAAGCCCAGCCCAATGAAGCCGACGCCTAAAATCAAAGCGACGGGCAGCACCGCCAGCCCCAGCGGGGTGAATACTGCCAGCAGCAGCACGACCAGCGCGGTAATGCCTAACATCACACACAACGCCGCCGCAAACGCGCCGAAGCAGTCCTGCCCGCGCTCGCGCACGGCATGTTCAATCTGATCCAGGCGGTCAGGCATCAACACCACGCCCAGCGCCGAAAGCGCCGATAAGAAGCCCCCCAGCAAAACTGCGCCCAGCACGCGGCCAGCGGTATGATCGCTTCCACTTCCGGCGCTGATCGCGGAATCCACGCTGGCAAACAGGTTGGCTTGCTGCGCCTCATTACAGACCGCCAGCACGCGGTCGCCCACATTCATCCTGTCGGGGCTTACACACGGGAAAATCTCGCCCGCGATCACGGCTTCAGGGGCAATCATCAGCTTGTCTGCCGTCACCAGCAGATCGCCCAGCACATTTCCCTGTACCAGCACGTTACTGCCGCTAACGGCCATATCGCCGCCCACCTGCGCGCCGCCAGCAAGCGTAACCGTCTCGCCGATCATCGTCAGGTCGCCAGTCACGCTGCTTTCCACGTTGATCGTGCTGCCCACCAGCGCCGCATCGCCGCCGACGATGCCGCCAGCAAGCAGCCCGATATTGCGCGCCATCACCGCCAGATCATCAGGATTCTGGCCGTCAAAAATAAAATCGCCAGCGATTTGCGTGATCCCGCTGCTTTGATCCGGCCAGTGGCTTTCTGCCCAACTGCGCGCCAGCCAGCCAAAAACAGCCAGAATAACGGCAGCGATGATCACCCACGCAAGAAAGGGAACGCGACGCAGCATGATTTATTCGTCCTTATCATCCGGCGGGTTTTGACGGGAAAGCCGTCGCAGCCACACCAGCCCTACAGGGATCAGCGCCAGCAAGCCCATCGGCAAAATCGGGGAGCTGCTGAACAGCGATTGCGCCGAAGCTACCAGACTATTCAGGAAGGCAGCGCCAGCCGCCGCCACGCCGGAAATAGCCTGCACGACGCCGTTGAAGAAGGTCGCGCTGCCCAGCGCGGTGACCAGCAGATAGCCGAAAGCCACCAGCAGCGGCACTAAAGTAAGCGCCACAATCGCCAGCCCGATGGCAAAAGCCAGGCTGGACAAGCGATCCAGCTTCGGGTTCTGAAGCTCTTGCGCCAGCCGCGCCATAATCCGCACCGCCAGCCGTTCAGGGGCGCGTTCGTGCGGCGCAGCACGCAGCAATCTGTCTACAGTACGCAGCCGTGAAAACTCATCGGCTTCAACCGGATCATCATCCAGCCGTTTATATAATTCCTGAAGCGCCTCAGGTGAAAGCTGATCATCCAGCGCTTCCTGCATCAATCGTTGGCCTTTTGGGTTCGCCATGATCATTTCTCCATCAGCGGCATCAGCGCGCTGGCGGTCTTCTCGTCAACGCTGTCGGCAAGCATCTGGCGGGCGCGGAACAGGCGGCTTTTAATCGCACTTTCCGTAGTCTCCAGAATGCCCGCAATTTCGGTGTATGAATAGTCATACCAGTAGCGCAGCACAACGGCGGCGCGGTAATCAGAGGGAAGCTGGTTCAGCAGTTCTTGCAGCGCGGCGCTTTGCTCATGCTGCTCCACTTCATCTTCCGGTTCCGGATCGTCATCGCTCAGGGTTAACGCTGGAAGCGGATCATCATCTATAGAAACCTGCTGCATTCGCCGCCTGCGAAGGCGATCAATGCAGTAATTTGAGGCGATAGTCAGCAGCCACGTCTTAAACGAGCGGCGGGGGTCATAGCGCGACAGATTCATAAACGCGCGCAAGAAGGCTTCCTGCGCGGCATCTTCGGCTTCCCCGCGATCATAAAGGATACGGTAGCACAGGTTGAATACGGCATCCTGATAGGTGTAAACCAGCTCAGCAAAGGCATCCTGATCGCCCTGCAAAGCGCGCTGCACCCATTCCACAATCACCGGATCAACTTGTGGCTGTTGGGAACGCTCGTCCACAGATTGATTGCTCCCACCGCGCGCGAGCGTGTCAAGGCGCGGTGCGTTTTCCCACACGGTTATCATGCTGAGTATACGTGGTTTTCAGGCATTTGGTTGCGCGGGCTGCCTGTAGAACGACGCACATGATCAATAAACAGCCTGCAAGCCCCGCACCCGCCTATTCGGGTGGTGAAGGGCTGCCAAATTCGTCTAAAAGGCACAATGTTTTTCCGCCGCTGTACGGGTAGGAGTAAAGTCACATGAGCTGGCACCATCCTTGCGCGTAGATTTTCTATAGAATTGTCGTAGAGTTAATAAATCACATTAAGTAAGCCGCTTACAAATAGTCATATAATGAATGAACATCGCGATTACATTCCTGGCACCCGTTCATGATTGATTCCCAACAGGACGAGCGCGACAAAATCATCGCGCCGGAAATCCTGAAAAACCAGTTCAGCACCGATGAGCACCTTAACCTCCGTCTTGGCATCCATGACCGCTACAGCGTCCCTCATGTCAACTTCCCCGAATGGGTACTGCGGCGGGTGTTATGGGAACGCTGCGAACGGGTGTTGGACGTAGGCACAGGCTCTGGCAAATACTACGGGGCGGTTAAGGCGCTGGCGCCAAACGCAAACTATGTTGCGCTGGATGCTTTTGAGGGGATGCTTGCCAGGCACCCCGCGCAAAAACATCTGGTGAATGGAAATGTGTTTGCGCTGCCCTTTACCAACGCCAGTTTTGACCTGGTGATGGCGAACCACATGCTGTATCTGCTCAGCGATATTGACGCGGCCATTCGCGAAATCCGGCGCGTTTTGAAACCGGGGGGCGTGCTGGTAACCGCCACCAACAGCAATCAGACCATGCCGGAATTCACGGCTTTATTCCGGCGGGCAGTGATGCTGCTGACCACCCCCGGAAGCCCGTATACGGCATCGCCCGGCAGCGTTCCCCACGCCTATTCACTCGAAAACGCCCCGCTGATTTTACGGCGGCATTTCTACGCGGCAGTGCGCCACGATCTGCCGCAAGCGCTGGTATTTGACCACGCTGAACCAGCACTCGCTTATCTGGAAAGCCTGCGCAGTATGCGCGAGCCGCTGCTGCCCCCTGATGTGCGCTGGGAAGATGTGATGCTGATCATGCGCGAGCAGATTGACCGGGTGATCGGCCATTTCGGCGAGCTGGTGGTCAACAAAATCTCTGGCGTGGTGATCGCCTCTGACAGCGGCGGATTCATTCAGGGATATGTAGAACGAAAAGCCCTTAAAAGGAAAGCCTGAGCGCCAGCCGCTGAATCCATGACGATAAAAATGCGGCGGCACTGGCGCAGAACATAGAACTCGCGCCCGGCACTTCTTTTCTCTCCCCACCTTGATCCGCCTATCACCTCCCTCTATACTGAACCGAATACCGCATTACGCTCAGGAGTCTTATGAAGCTCGGAATTATTGGTCTGCCCAACAGCGGCAAGACGACGATTTTTAACGCGCTGACCAACAGCACCCTGCCCACTGGCGCGGCCACCAGCGGCCAATTTGAGGTGCATACCGCAGTCGTGCAGGTGCCAGATGCGCGGGTGGACAAATTAAAGTCCATGTACAACCCGAAAAAGACCACCTACACGCAGATGACCTATGTAGACATCGGCGGGCTGGACAAAGGCATCGGCGAAGGGGGCTTGAAAGGCCAGTTTCGCAATGAACTGGCGAGCCTTGACGGCTTCATCCATGTGGTGCGCGCCTTCCAAGACGAAAGCGTGCCGCATCCTTACGACACGGTTGATGCCCGGCGCGATGTAGAAACGCTGGACAGCGAATTTATCCTGACCGATCTGGTCAGCATCGAAACCCGCCTGGAGCGCCTGGAAACTGACCTGAAGCGCAAGGGCAAGGCTGGCGATATTGCCATGCAAGCCGAACTGGACATGCTGAACCGGCTCAAAGCCCAGTTGGAAGCCGAACAACCGTTACGCGATCTTGGCCTGACCGAAGATGAGATCAAGCCGCTGCGTGGTTTCGGCTTTCTGACGCTGAAACCGGTGATGATCGTCGCCAATACCGACGAGAGCAACCCGAACCCGACCATTGAATACACCCATCAACTGTCGAAAGTGGTCAGTTTACAGGGCAAAATTGAAGCTGAACTGGCACAGCTTGAACCCGAAGATGCCGCCATTTTCATGGAAGAGTACGGCATCAGCGAGTTGAGCGCCGCGCGCATTATCGGCGTAAGCTATGACCTGATGCAGATTCAGTCGTTCTACACCGTCGGCGAAGACGAAGTGCGCGCGTGGAGCGTGCGTATTGGCGCAACTGCGCCGGAAGCTGCGGGCGCAATTCACACCGACCTGCAAAAGGGCTTCATTCGCGCCGAAGTGATGCACTATGAAGACCTGATCACGCTGGGCAGCGAAGCCGCGCTGAAAGCTGCCGGCAAGTTCTATCTGCAAGGCAAGGATTACGTCGTGCAGGATGGCGACATTGTGCATATCCGGTTTAATGTGTAGAACTAAACAACCTTCACCCGATCCCCCTCTCTCTCGCGGAGAGGGGATCGCCCGTACTGGAAAGGCGGTAGGGCAGGGCGAAGATGGAATGCAGGCAGCATTTCTAACACCTTCAGGTAAGCAAGTGATCAATGGCTGACAACAACCTGCTGATTGCTACCGGCATTTACCCACCTGATCCGGGCGGGCCAGCCACCTACCTGCATGAAGTGCTGCCGGAATTGCAGCGGCGCGGATGGCGGCCACAGGTGCTGACTTTCAGCGATACGATGGTGAATCGCGGGGAGTCATTTCCGGTGGTACGCATTTTACGGCGGCTGTATCCGCTGCGCATGGGGCATTACGCCGCATCCAGCCTGCCGCTGGTGGGTTGGGCGAAGGTGATCTACGTGCATCAGCTTGGCCTGCCGCTGATCGGCCCCCGCCGCGCCCCCCGCGTGGTAAAAATTGTGGGCGATCTGTCGTGGGAACGCGGCGTGCGGCGCGGCTGGATACCCCCTACTGAAGACATTGACGCCTTTCAAAAACGCACTCGCCATGATTTGCGCGTCGGCTTTGACCGTGACCGCCTGAACAGCGAAGCGCGCAGCTACAATTCGATCATCGTGCCCAGCGAATACCTGAAACGCATGGTAGCCGGATGGGGCGTTGATGAGTCGAAAATCCACGTGATTTACAATGCCCTTCCGGCAGATTACAAAGCCAGCACTTTTTCACAGCAGGAAGCACGCGAAGAACTGGGGCTTGATGCCGCCCAACCGCTGCTGCTGACAGTTGGGCGGGTGCTGCCCTGGAAAGGCGTGGATCACCTGATCGCGGCGGCGGCGCAGATGCCCGATCTGAAACTGGTGGTGGCCGGCGACGGGCCAGCATTGGCGCTGGCACAGCGGCAAGCGAGCGCAGCAGGCATAAGCGAGCGCGTGACCTTTCTGGGCAACGTGCCGCGCCGGCAGGTGCCGCTGTGGATGAAAGCCGCTGATTATGTGGCGCTGTATTCCGGCTATGAAGGGCTGTCGCACGTGCTTTTAGAAAGCCTGCGCGCCGGAACGCCAGCGATTGCCAGCGATAAGGGCGGCAATCCTGAAGTGATCCAGCACGGCCTAAACGGGCTGCTGGTGCCGTATGTAAACCGCGATGCCCTGATCGAAACCCTGCGCGAGGCTTTCCAACCGGGGCGGCGCGCGGCGCTGGCAGCCAATACCGGCGCTGGTATGGAGCGCTTTGATTTCCAGAACATGATCGCCGCGACGGATGCCGAACTGCGGCGATTGTTGTAGGCATCCCCGAAAGTTGAAACAAGCAGGTGCTTTCGCTTCGATTTTGACAGCAATTCATTGAACAACCCCCGCACATTTGATCTGAATTTTTGTGAGAAGCGGTTTTATTCATCCTGAATCGTGGATGAATACCGTTCCAAACACACATTCTCCCCTCACGATCTACAAGCTCGCTCCTTTAAAAGCCGCCGACTACAGGCGCGTTAAATATCGCGTTTATTTTAGGCAATTACCAACATAGAATAATATCTACATTGGTAATTATCTTTTAAAGCTCGATGATGTAAAACTGCGTAGTCAGGGAATGATTAAGGGAAAGCGTTCCCGTAGACACGCGCCATTGCAGGCGAAAGGTGTGGCTCCCGGCGGCAAGGCTGATCACGCGCAGATGGCTAAAGGGCAGCGCCTGATCAGCGGTAGGCGCCTGCATATAGGTCAGGCCATAGCTGGAATGCCCGATGCGCGTGCCATCAATCGAAACATCAAGGCAGCAATCGGCGCCGCTGCTGGCCGATTTCCAGGTGCCAGAAAAGCCAAGCAGCAAAGGCGCGCCGGTAGTGGTCAGGGTGATCACATAGTTGGCATGCACATCGGCAAAGCTGCCCGAAGTGGTGGACGGAATGGCGGGTGAGCCGGCATACGCGGCATTGAGCGGCGCATCCACCTGCCCTTTCAGAAAATCGAGGTTATCGCGCACATGCGTGTTCATCATGGCGGCGGTCACAATTTCGCCGGTCATCCAGGTACGCGGCGCAGTCCAGATCATAGGCATGATATTGATTCCTTTCTGTAGAAAACGCCCATCCCCGCCTCACTTCCAGAGCAAGCCGGGCGTAAGCGAAAAAGCCGAAAAATGAGCGGTGATACTGCTTCCAGATCGCCCCTACAGCGCGCTTCAATACGCTAATGCTGCGGCGTGATCGAGGGCGGCGATGCCCAGTTCCCAGAAGTGCTGCGGCGACGCTGGCGCGAGATACAGGCGCATGAGATGCCGCGTTCCGGCAAGGTTGACGCGATGCGCCTCACCCACGATCCAATAATTGCGGTCATGGCCGGTCTGCGATTCATGAATGCTGATCTGGGTCATCGGCGCTAACCCAACTGCCGCCGGATGCGCTGAAAGATCGAGTTCCAGCCAGCGTATAGATTCGCCGGCGCTGCCCCTATTGCGAAGCTCAAAATCGGCAATCTGCGCGGCTTCATCCAGCGAGTCAATCAACGGCAGGTCAAGATCGCGCCCCATAAAGCCGTAATGGGCGATGCTAACCTGATCTACGGCCTCTACCGACGCGGGCGCGGCAGCGATCAACGGCGTGCCGTATAACACCGCGCCGGGCAGCACATAGGCCGGGCGCGGCGACGAATTGCGAAACTCGATCACGGCGGCATCAGCGCCCTGCGGCGCGATCACCGCTTGCAGCGTGACCGCAGCGCCAGAGCCGTCAGCATCGGCGTTGGCAAGAAATGTAAGCCCTTGCAGCGCCAATACGTTGGTGTAATCGCCATTTGCAAGACGATATCGCGCCACAATCGAACGTATGCCCGGCGGAATGCACAGAGCGGTGGTATTCGTCCATAACGGCGTGCCCGGCGCGCCGATTTCACGCGGGGTGATGGTGACGCGCACATGATTGGCGGCGGCTTGATGCCTGTAATCCATGCCTGCCATGTCGTCATCGTAGCTGGCGGATGGCGCGATCGTTCGCAAGGCGGCGTGGCGATTGTAGAAAACCAGCCTGCCCTGCCGGTCAGCCATCAGCCGCCCACGTTCAGCGGCGACGATGCTGGTGGCGATCTCCCGCGCCGATGCCCCCGCATGAAACGCGGTGAAAGCGAACGACGAGATTCCAACATCGAACAGCGCGGATGCTGGCAAACTGCTAGCCAGATGCGCGGCGCCAAGCTGGCTGAACGCGCCGTCGCCCAGCACCCACAGCGTCGCCAGCGCGGGGCGGCGCAGAGGCACGCGCTCAAACAATTCGCGCAGCAGTTGATCGGCGCGGGTATTGATAAGCTGCGGAAGATGGACGGTAAGCGACTCTAAAGGCGCGTCCGGCGTGTAGGCGATAATGCTGGCGAGGCGGCTGCCATTTGCGCCGGGAAGCGGCAATATGCGCGCGATCACGCCGGTGAACAGCGTGTGAAGCGTGATGCCATCGTCAGCCTGAAGCCGCAGCCACATGCCAGCGCGTAAATCCGGATCACGCTCAGGCGAAAACGCGCCGCCGGCATTGTCCAGATGGATTTCAGCCGCGCCCGCCTCAGCGACAGATTCACCGGCTGACTGGCAGCCTAGCCGCCATTCCAGCGAACGGATATGGGGCGAACAATCGAGCGCGTAAGTGCCGTCATCGGCGGTGTCTATAGAAAGATGGTAGCTGTACATAACCTCTAAACCCCTAACCCCCCCTTCTCCTACGCAAGCGGGGAGAAGGGGACTCATGAACGAATGAATGTGTTAGCGCGCCTTAGCCCCTCCCCTCTGCCCAACGGATGCTGCGCTGCGAAAGGGGCGGAAAGCGCGATTACGCCCAATCAATGCCAGCGCTGCCGCCGTTGGCAACGCCATGCCACGCTAAAGCGAGGCTGATCACACAATCGTCGTGCAGGCCAGCAGGCGCGCTGTATTTGATGCCGCCGCCGGGCATACGCTTCAGCGAATAGGCGGCCAATTCCGACAGTACGATATCGCCATGCGGGGCTGCTTCAGGCAGCAGCGCCAGTTCCGCGCGCTCTATCGCTAAAGCCAGCGCCTCAATTAACGGCGCTTTACTGGCGGCAGTGGTCTGAACGGGCGCACTGGCACGCCATCGGCTTGCAGCGCTTCCAGATTGACCGCGCCGATGCTGTTTTCTTCCGCCCACAGGTAAGCTGGTTTCCACAGCGCGCATAAAGCGGCGATGCGCCCGCGCTGCAGCGCCCAACCCACCTGATTGAAGCGTTCGACGGCCACGACCTGCCGGGTTTCTGCGTCAATCAGGGTGATCACAGTGAAATCGCGGCTGCGCCCCCAATCAATGCCCCCCACGTACAGGCGGCCTTCCAGCGGGCGCGGATGCGCTGGCGCGGTGGCTGCGGCGTGAATACCGCGAAACACCAGCCCGTCATCATCCAGAAATTCGGCCATGTATTCGGCGCGAAACACGCTGCTGGAAGTGGCCGCGCGAATGGAGTCGATCTCCTCTCGCGGGATATACGGATTCTGGTAGCTGGTGTACTGAAACGAGCGCCATTCCTGCTGCCTGCGATCACGCCCGGCCATGTACAGGTCGTAGAACCAGTTGCGCCCATAAGGCGTGGACAGGAACAGCGCGCCGCCGCTTTTATCGGACAGCATCGGGCGCACGATCTCGCCCCAGATTTCCGGCGGCATGAAGGCGGCTTCATCCAGCACCACGAAGTTCAGGCCAGCGCCGCGCAAAACATCTGGCAGATGGGCGCTGCGAATTTCGATAGAACCGCCCTTTTTCGCATCAATCCGCATCTCGTTCTGCGAAACGGTGAGCTGCTCAAAATTGCGGCTCATGCGTTTGAGATCGCGCCAGACCTGCGAAGCCATGCGGTAGGTGGGCGAAACCCACCAGCAGGCATAGTTACGGTTCATCGCGTAGTCCAGAATCAGCCATTTCCCCACTTCCGTCTTCCCGAAGCGGCGGCCACAAGCCACCACCCGGAAGCGATGTTTCGACTTCATAATCGTCATTTGCCCAGGGTGGGGCATCATGTCGAGAACCGTCAGGATATTGATATTCGACGCGGACGACTTTTTCTTTTTCTGGCGCATCCTCATCTCCTTGCTCTTTTTCAATCCACTGCTGCAACTTAAGCAAACGGTCAATCATCACGCCGAGCGCGCTGGCACGCTCTCGAAGCGGCGCTTCGTCAATCGCGGCTTCAAGGCCGCAAGCCAGTTCCAATGCCGTATTCACCAGATGCCACTGAAGGGCTTCCAGCGTGTCAATATCCGGCGCTTTTGTAGATGGTGAAGCTGTCATGCTGCGATCCTCCTCCTGATGATGAACAACGATGCCTGCCGGGGCGGCTCGCCCTCCGGCTGATGGCGGTCACGGCCAGTGAAGTCGTGGTGGTTGCCGTCCGCGCCGCCCGCAAGCAGTCATCTTAGTTCAAAAATAGCACGCTTGTTCTATTAAAAGGTATCCATATTGCCAGCAATGTGATCGCAAAATTGAAGGCTGGTGAAAGCGACGGGTTAAAAGGCGGAAGCCCGCGCATTAGAGCCGGGCGACCTGTAAAAATCTACCAGAGCAGGCCGAAAGCATCGGGGCTTAGGCGGCCTGTGTTCCGGAAGGCGGGGCTGTCAGGATTCGAGGGTGGACTCGATAAGGCGGATGGCGCGGGGAATACGGTAATCACGCTGAATACGCCCTTGCAGCTCCAGCCGATCCAGATAGCGCAGCACCCCACCCCGCGAAAGATGCGTACGCTCGGCAATATCGGCGATAGAGGGGGCGTAGCCATATTCAGCAAAATAGTCCTGAATACACTGGTAGACGACATCCGCCAATGCCGCGATCATCTCTTTTTGGGTTTTTCGCTGGCGGGGCTTGTGCCTGTCCATAGTTCACCTTCCACTGGTGGCAAAGAATTTATGGAGATTCAGGATAGCACAATTGTTCTAGTCACAGGTATCCATATTGCCAGCAATATGTTCGCAAAATTGGCGGGGGGCAAGTATTTTGAGCGAGAAAGGTCACGCGTCTTTTTTGTCAATGAGTACGATAGATCGCTTTTTGTTGAAGTCGCGCCGGATGCGCCCCTGCGCCTCCAGCCGATCCAGATGCCGCAGCACCCCGCCCCGCGAGAGATGGGCGCACGCGGCAAGCTCAGCGAGGGTTGGGGGAATCCCCTGCTCGGCAATATACGCGCTGATGCAGCGATATACCTGCTCGGTTCGTTCAGGAATAGTCCGATTTAAGTCTGCTTTTTCTCTGTATCCGCGTTTTACCATCGCGCGCCCCTGTGTGTAACAAAATTTCAACCATTCGCTAGCTTTGAGATTAGAACAAATTTGCTAACTTTGTATAGATGGAAGATAGATAGAAGATGGTTAGGGAAGGGAAATAATCGGGGGAAGCGAGGGCGCAGCTGATCGGCTGGTGTTGGGGGCTAACGCGCGGTTGGTAAGCAAAACTCGCGATTGCCTTAGCCCGCCTCATCCGTTTGCGCGCCAGAAACCCAACAAATTTTTACGCGAGCAATCATGATATGCTGAGTCATCTATAAAGCACAGCGAGGATAAACCCCATTGTCCCGCGCACGCGCACGAGAATTACAGGCAGCCTTTGCCGCGCAGGGCGACCCGACAGGCTGGTTTGAGGCGTTTTATGCTGAAGCTGGCGGGAATGCGGCGCATATCTCATGGGCAGATTTGCAGCCCAACCCCCAGCTTGAAGCATGGCTAACGCGCGAACAGGCAGACGGCGCAGGCAAGCTGGCGCTGGTCACGGGCTGCGGGCTGGGCGACGATGCCGAGGCACTGCAAGCGCGTCGCTATCACGTGACCGCATTCGATATTTCAC
>LMZS01000165.1 GCA_001567085.1 Chloroflexi bacterium OLB15 | reverse complement strand
CGCCGTTTGAAGGAACCTGCTGGAACGGCGGGGGCGTGAGGGCGCTGCTGCTCGGCGCGGGCGCGCCGCCCAAACGACGAAGCGGCCTCACGGGCGCGCTCGTTATTGGGGTCAACCTGAAGCACCCGCTGTAAATATGCCCGCCGATCTTCCAGCGTATCCACCACCGACGCCATCCACATCAGCGCGGTAACGTTGTGCTTGTCGTTCAACAGCACTTGCTGAAGCAAGCGCCGCGCGGTCAGTTTGTCGCCGCTGCGGGCGGCATCTACACCCTGACGCAGCAGTTCTTCAATATTCGGCTCGGCCAATCGACGCTCTCCCGAAGTTGAACGGTTACCAGTATGAAGCTTTTCTTATAATGTTACACGGGTCGGGTTATCAGACTGATGACCACGACCAGCGCCAACACAATCAGCACGCCGGCAATGACGCCAAAAATGAGCAGCACCCGATTATCTTTGGCGCTGCTGGAGTACTGCATTTTGCGTAAGGCGTCATTGGCCTGTTCATTGAGCGGGTTTACGGCGATGACGCGGTTCAACCACTGCACCCGCTCGGTCTTGGTTTCAGAAAGCTGCGCCATCCACATGAGCGCGCGTTCATTGCGTGAATCGCCAGACAGCACCTGTTGAAACATCATGCGCGCGGCCTGTTTGTTGCCCTGTTTGGCGGTAGAGATCGCCATTTTCAAAAGTTGTTCGCGGTCGGGCGTCTGCGCCACCTCTGAACGGTTAGATGTCATAATGAAAAGCCCTTCAAATCGTCATCAACTGAGTGAACCACAGCGCAAAATAGCAAAAGGTCGTCACCGCAATCAGCGCATCTACACGGTCAAGCACCCCCCCATGACCGGGGAAAATATTCAAGCCGCGCACATGCGAATCTTTGGCACCAAAACGCCGTTTCATCCAGGATTCAAGCAGGTCACCCAGAATAGCGACGATTGGCCCCAACAGGATAATCAACAGGGTTTCCAGACTTAATTTACTGACCACAACCAGCAGAATGAATGACGGGATAAAGCCGCCGAAATAACCAACTATCGCGCCTTCCACCGTCTTTTTCGGGGAAATAGTCGGCGCCAGCGGATGACGCCCGAACAGACGCCCCCCGATATAGGCAAAGATATCGCTGCCCCACGTTAGCGCCAGGATCATCAGAATCCAGATAAAGCCGTCGGGCATGCCGCGTATTGAGATCAGAAAGCCGGTGGGAAAGCCGATGTAGAGAATCCCCAACGCGGTGGTCAGCCCCTGCATAACAGCGCGATTCAGGTCATGATGGCTGAACGTTTTATAAAGGATGGTCAGCAGCAGCGCCAGCGCCAGGATGAGCAGCGCCCATTGGGCTTGCCTGAGTTGATAGACAAGGCCGACAGCTATCACCGCAGGCAGGCCGATGACGGTGCTGCCCTGCGCCGGACGATCATGCGCCAGCAGGTAAAACTCGATGACGCCAATCGCCGCAATAGCAATCACCCCGGCGGCGAATATCCAGTCACCAGCGACGACTAACAACAGCGCTAACGGACCAAGAATAACAATAGTCAAGATGCGCTGTGTAAGGTTGGATGGCGCTTTTTGTTCTTTTGGCGCCGAATTATTGGAAGCGTCGCCCTGCAACGTTGCCATTTGCGCGAGAAATGCCTTCTAATCTTACTCCGATTGTAACAAACCTTTAGGCTCTTTGCGCATCAAGGGTTGGCAGAGAAGGCGAATTTTGTATGAAGAAGGGCGGGGGCCAGCTTATATCCCCTTACGCGGCGCTAGTCGTTAGTGGGGGCTGTGAAGTTAATCAGCGTCAATCTGGCCATCGCTGACGCGCCAGACAGCAGCACGCTGAAGAAAGGTATCAGAAAAAATATCCGGCTCGGTGGTGGTGGCGAGGGTTTGCGAAACGCCGTCAATGCGTTCCAGCAGGTAGGCGCGCCGCGAAGCATCCAATTCAGCGACGACTTCATCCAGCAGCAGCACCGGCCATTCGCCGATACGATTACGCATCCACGACAGTTCTGCTAACTTGCAGGCCATGACGGTGGTACGCGCCTGCCCACGACTGCCATATAAGCCGGTATCGCGCCCGTTGATCAGCAGGCGAAGCTCATCACGGTGGGGGCCAGACAGGGTAGCGCCACGCTGAATGGATTCCCATTGTTCAGCATGAAGCTGGGCAAGAAACTGCGGGGCGATTTGCGCCGGATCAATATCGCGATGCAAATCTAGCCCATAGGCTTCAAAGGAAAGCTGGCCGCTGCCATTGAAGGTAGGGACAAAGCTGGGCTGGTAGCGCAGGGTCAGGGTTTCGGCGCGTCCAGTTAAATCGGCATGAGCGCGCTGGGCATCGTACTCCATCTCACGAAGGAATCGCTGCCGGCCAGCGATGATCACCGCACCGGCATTCGCGATCTGCTCATCCCAGTATTCAAGTTCGCTGGCGTTTGCGCCACGTTCGGCGATGCGGCGCAGCAGGGCGTTGCGCTGAGGCAGCACCTTTTCGTAGCTGTCAAGCGCGGCGGCATATCCGGCATCCACCTGCCCCAGCGTGTCATCAATGAAGCGGCGGCGGTCAGCGGGCGAGCCTTCGATCAGCGCTAAATCCTGCGGCAAAAACAGCACGACATTGAACAGGCCGATCACATCCATCGCCCGTTTTTCGACACCATTGACCTTGATCACCTTGCGAAAACGGCTGCCGGTTTCGCCAAGACGCTCGATCATCAGCGTGATTTCGAGGCGGGTGGACGAGGATTTAAGGGTGACTATATCGGCGGCGATGCGGGCAAAGGGGATCGGATCATCTTCGGCGCGCCAGTGGATCAACTGGCGGTCACTCTGGGTATAAGGCGACTTGGCGGCGGCAAGGTAATAGATGGCTTCCAGCAAATTGGTTTTGCCCTGCGCGTTTTCGCCGACAACAAGCATCGGTTGTTCAGCAGGCAGTTCCAATTCAAGGCGCGCATAATTGCGGAAATTGGTGAGCGATAGATGGTCTACACGCACGAAAGATTCAGGCAAAATTTCAGGGTGAGTAAGGCGCTTATTTTAGCACATTTGTCGCTAAATTCACGGAGTCAAAAAGTGCCCCGCCCCAATTCCTGAGCCAACCCACCAGAGAAGATGACCTCATTGGGCGAACAGAAACCGCGAAATAGAACTACCAGTCACCCACAAAACAAAGGTTCCGGCTATACTACACGAATGTTTTTCAGCACAGTGAATGGGACACAATGACGCGAATTATTGTCACCAACGATGACGGCGTGCATGCGCCGGGGGTATTGGCGCTGGCACAGGCGATGCGAACGTTGGGTGAAGTGCATGTGGCGGCGCCAGCTCGCAATCAGAGCGCAACCGGGCATAAGAAAACGCTGTTTCAAGATATCGCAGTGCATGACGTGACGCTGGCAGACGGCACCATCGCGACCTCAGTAGAAGGCTCGCCAGCCGACTGCATCGCTTTATGCGCGCTAGGGCTGACCGCATGGCCGCCCGATCTGGTGGTCAGCGGCATCAACCGGGGATCGAATATGGCGCAGGATATCACCTACAGCGGAACGGTAACGGCGGCATTAGAGTCTGCGATTAACGGCGCGCCAGCAGTAGCTGTATCGCTGGACAGCCGCGACGCAGATACCGTTGAGGATTATGCTGAGGCGGCGCGAGTGGCAGTTGAAGTGGTCAAAATGGCGCTGCAAAAGCCGATCCCGCTGATGACCATCCTCAACCTGAATGTGCCGAATGTGCCGCGTGTGAATGGGCTGCGGCTAACGCGGCAGGGCGTGCGGATTTACCGCGACGAGCTGCATCGCGATGGAAATATCCTGCGTATTCAGGGGCCAGAGCCGATTGGAGAATTTCAGCATGAGGCAACGGATGTATGGGCAATCCATCACGGGTATGCCAGCCTGACGCCGATCCATCTGGATATGACAGCTCATCGTTTTATGGCCGATCTGGCGGCATGGGATTTAACAGTTTAAGAATGGCGCGAAGCTAAATGTCTCAAAACCCGCATTATGACGTTTCCGTTTCATCTAATCCGATTCGGCTAAAGCGGAATAAACCGGGCTGCATGCGGGGCGGGTGCGCGGCAGTGCTGCTTCTGCTGGTGCCAATGGCGCTGTTTTGCGCGGGCTGCCTATTTGTGACCACATGGTTTATGGCCGAAGCGCGGCCTTTGCCCGGCGGCAATTATGCCCATTTCGATCCGGTGGCGGAGTTTGACGAAATTGCCGCCTTTGCGGGCAAAGAAGCGCAGTTCACGGAGATGATCGCGTATTATGTGAAGCCGGATGGCACGCTGGATTTGTATGCGGATTATAACCCACGCGCAACTTACAGCTTTTACAACGTGATCGCGGATACCTCTGACCGGCCAATTGGCGCGGGCGGATCAGCAGAAGGCGTGCTGTATCAGGAAGTGGAAATTGAGATTGAGCGCCCCTGGCAGCTTTACAATCGCAGCGTTAGCAGCGGCGGCACGCGCACAACCTACACCTATTTAACGCTGGGAATGGATCGCGATACTGACGATGGGCGGCCAACCCCGCCGGGAAATGCGATTCCGGCGCCGCTCTGTAGTTTTGCTGATTTATGGGCAGCGGCGATTGAGCGCGGCGCGCCGGATAACGCGGTGGCGATTATCCGCTATGATGAGGATGGGTATAACTTCACCATTCAGGGAAGCAGCATCTACCTCAATTTCACGCCTGATTGCAAGTTGGTGAGGTGAATTGTGCCAGAACAACCTAACCATCCTCTGCTTACAGCGATTGACCTTTCGCCTTACCATCGGGTGGTGGATGTAGGCGGCGGGGATGGCACAACGCTGGTGGCGCTGCTGGAAACCTACGCACACATGCGGGGCATCCTGTTTGATCTGCCGGATGTGGTGGAAGAATCGCTAATCAACATGGAAGGGTTGGGCGGCAGGTTAGTGCCTGTTGGAGGCGATTTTTTCGAGCAGGTACCCTCTGGCGGCGACCTGTATTTGCTGGAATATGTGCTGAGCGATTGGGAAGGCGATTGGGCGCAGGGCGTCTTACAGTCGGTGCATAAGGCGATGCCTCATGGCGCGCGGCTGCTGCTGCTGGATGTTTTACTGGCGGAAGATGGCCTGCCGGAAACGGCGAATTTGCAGAGGCGCACAGAGCCAGAATACCGCGAACTGCTAGAGACGACAGGTTTTTCAGTTTTAAGCGCCACGCTGCTTGCAGATGGGTCAGTGTTGATTGAGGCGGAACCCGCGTGAAAACGATAGAATTTGCCCGTTATATCTGGCAACCTGTGGATAGGCCGTCTTGCCTTCAACAATGAACGGGCACCCTGTAGGGCGTTCCTCTATAAACGCGCATTTTCCAGCGCAGATATGGCTATTGAGTATTTGCCTGCTCGCCCTGATGCTCGCTGCATGTGCTTCTGAGCCTGCGCCACCAGCTACCCCGCCTGCCGAAACTCGAATTCTTGAAGCATGGACTGCCATTGACGATGCGCTGCAACCGGGCGAAAACGGACGGCGCTGGCTGCTTTCGGGCAGCGCGGGCGACGCCATCCTAATTCAAGTGACCAATCTATCATCGCCGCTGGTGATCTCGCTGATGAACGCGAATGATGAAGTGATCGCATCCGGCGAAATCGTGCAACTGCCACTACCCGATAACGGCACATATTCGCTGCTGATCGAACGGCCTTCGTTGGGCGAGACTGGCAAAATTGCCTACACGGTGCGTTTAGGCTACACCGATAGGCCATCACCTACGCCGACAGCTACGCCAACCTTTACGCCGAGCAATACCTTCACAGCAACGGCAACGCATACCGCATCCAGCACCTTCACGGCAACGGCTACCTTCACTCCGACGGCTACATTCACCGCCACGCATACGCTAACCCCGACCTTTACACCCTCAGAAACACACACGCCGACGGTTACGCCGACGCCTGTGTATGCCGATCTGGGCGCGTATATGGGCGCATTTGACGGCAGCGGGCATGTGACTGGCGATTTGATTTCGTCGTTTGATCGCGAAATCTGGAGTTTCAACGGTGATGCGGGAAGCACCATTACGCTGGCGGCATCGGGCGAAAGCGGCGATTTAGACCCGGCGGTTGCGCTGTACGACCCTTCAGGGCGCATCATGGCGATGGATGACGACGCTGGCGAGGGGGATAACGCCCTGCTGATGAACATTCGGCTGGCGGAAGACGGCATCTATTACGCGCAGATATTCGGCGATACCGGCGCGGGCAGCTACGCGCTCACGCTAACCTTTGGCGAGCAGGCGCAAACAGCCGCGACCCTCATGCCGACGGTCACGCCAACCTTCATTACCGGCATGGTCACGCCGCAGCCTGCTTCAAGCGGTCAACCGCTGGTGGATCATGTGCCGGTGTTGGGGCGCATTGAGCAGCCGGATGATTTCCAGCGCTACGTATTCGAGGCGCGGCCGGGTGATGTGTTCACCATCGCCGCTGGCCCCACAGCCGGATCGCGCATTTTGCCGCATGTGCAACTGGTCAACCCGGCGGGTGAAGTGGTGTTTGAGCAGGCAGCGCGGGGCGATGCAGGCGGCGACGCGCTGATCCCGGCTGTAGGCGTAATTGAGGGTGGGGTTTATTCGGTCTTTGTAACCACTGACGCCAACTCGACAGGCGATTATTTCATCGCGATGGGCTATGGCGACTCGCATACCGATGCGCTGCGTGGCGAGATCTTTGAGAACACGCCGGTGGATGCTGTGCTGGAAAAGCGCGGCCTGCGCGATGTGTGGTACATGCCGCTGAACGCAGGCGATGTGATTCGCGCTGAAGTGGTCTCGCTTTCCGGCGGGTTCGCGCCTGCGCTGGCAATTATCGCGCCTAATGGAGCGGTGATCGCTGAAACTTCCGCCAATCAGGGCGTACCGGTCACGCTGGGAGATATTACAAGCCTGACAACTGGCATTTACGCGATCCATATCACGGGTGAGAATGCGGGCAGCTACGGCGCATACCGGCTGATATGGACGCACACCAGCGCCGCGCCTGAACCAACCGCGCGCGGGGCAGCGATCACGATACTGGAAGCGGCGGATACGATCACGGCGAACACCTATCATCATTATGCATTTCAGGGAACAGCAGGCGAGATGATACGGGTAGAAGTGATCGCGTTTGCGCCAGGGCTTGACCCGGTGGCGACGCTGCTGGACAGCGCAGGTAACGTGCTGGCTAACGCTGATGACACGAACGGGCTGAACCCTGTGTTTGAAGCGGTGCTGCCTGCGGACGGCACCTATTTTGTGCAGGTGAACGGCTACAACGGCACTGAAGGCGCGGCGCGGGTGACGGTGGAGCGGGTGGAATAGCGCAGCCCCTACCCCGCAGCATGAGGGATTGCCGTCTTACCAGCGAAATCAGGCGCGTCGAGCATTTTTCCTCTCGCAGACAGGAACGGAATCTCTATGAAGATCAGCATCCGTCAGGCGGCGTTCAGCGATGCGGAACTACTGGCGACGATTGGCGCGCAGGCATTTGCAGACACGTTTGCCAGCGATAACACGCCAGAGAATATGGCGATCTATCTGGCAGAAGCATTTAGCCTTGAGCAAATTTCAGGCGAAGTAGCCGCTGCCGCAAATCTGTTTTTGATCGCTGAAATTGATGGGCAGCCTGCCGGATATGCCAAACTGGTAACAGGCGCAGCGCCGGAAATGGTGAAGGCAAAAAATGCTGTTGAGCTTGAGCGCATTTACGCGCTGAAAACATGGATCGGGCAAGGCGTGGGCGCGGCGCTGATGCAATCCTGTTTGGAAGAAGCGCGGGGCAAAGGCCATGATGCGATCTGGTTAGGCGTGTGGGAACGCAACACCCGCGCAATTGCATTTTATGAAAAGTGGGGTTTCGCAAAGGCCGGAACCAAAGTCTTCCAGCTTGGCGACGACCCGCAAACAGATTTTGTGATGGTACGAAGTTTGGTTTGACGGTGAAAAGCTGCAAAGGGGGCGAAATATATCTATCGCGCCCCCACACTTCTACTCATGAAGCTGGCTATACACGTTCCAGTTTGCTGCGTACCTCATCACCTAATTGGTGGCGGTGGCCATTGGTCAGGTCAGCTTTGTAGATCACCGAATAGCTGGTTAGCGCCGCCTGTTCATCAGCAGTCAGGCTTTCGGCAGTCACCACCAGAATCGGGATATTCGCGGTTTCGGGGTTCGCGCGCAGTTCCCGTATCACATCAAAGCCGTCCATCTCCGGCATACGCAAATCCAGCAAGACCAGATCGGGGCGGCGGCGCGCCACCAGCGAAATGCCTTCCATCCCGTTTGCAGCCGTGAAGATGCGATAGTTTTCCTGTTCCAGCAGCAATTCCTGCAACAGGCGCACGCTTTCGGGATTGTCGTCAATGATCAGGATTCGCCGGGTGCGGCTGTCACGCTCGGCTTCGGCAACCGCTTTGACCAGCGTTTCAGGGATGAAGGGGCGGCGCACAAAGGCGAACGCTCCGGCTTCTTTGGCGCGCTGCTCGTCATCATTAAGCGATACCAGCACCACAGGAATATCTACCGTATCATCCCGCGTGTGCAGGCGCGCAAGGATATCCCACCCCGCGCCATCGCCAAAGCCAGCACTAAGCACAATCAGCGTGGGATGCAAACCGCTTGCCATCGCTTCGGCTTCCAGCGGGATAGACGCGGCAAAGACCTCATAGCCTTCACGTTGAAGCGCGCGACGGAACTGATCCACCATATCAGGATTGTCTTCGATCAGCAGAATTTGCCGCTTCACCGTCATGATCGGGGGCATCAATGGCGGCAGCATACTGGCTTCAAGCGTTTCACGCGAACGCGGTGACTGCGGGAAGCGCGAAGTGTCGTCCGCGCTTGCATTTTCCGATACGGCTGATGTTTCCTGCGTATCACGCCCCCGCTTGAACTTCTGGGTATCGGTGATATCCAGAACCGGAACATCGTCGTCCTCTATTTCCTGCGGTTCAGCATCTTTCGGCTGGGTAGGCATGATGATGCTGAACGTGGAGCCAACGTTGAGTTTAGATTCAACCAGAATTTCGCCGCCCATCATTTCCACCAGCGATCTGGCAATCGGCAAGCCCAAGCCCGTGCCGCCAACGGTGCGCGTCAGCGAGGAATCAACCTGACGGAAGGCTTCAAACAGCAGCGGCAAGTCCTGTTCAGCGATACCGATGCCGGTATCGGTCACATCAGTACGCACCATGTAGCGCTCGGTTTCAGGGTCACGCACCAGATAGGTACGAATGGTGATGCCGCCTTCACGGGTAAACTTAGCGGCGTTGGAAACCAGGTTAAGCATGACCTGACGGGTACGGAATTCGTCACCAAACACTTTAGGCATGCCAGGGGCGACATCTACCACGATATTGATAGCTTTATCTTTAACCAGACCGATGCCGATAGAGCGCACCGCATCCACCACGTTCTTCATATCGAAATAGTCAAGCTGCAAGTCCATCTTGCCAGCGCTAATTTTGGCCTGATCGAGGATGTCGTTGATCAGGTTGAGCAGGTGAACGCCGCTGCTGTAGATGGTGGAAAGGTCTTGCTCCTGCATCTCGGTCAGCGGGCCGTCAATGCCTTTAAGGATGACCTTGCTGAAGCCGATGATCGAGTTCAGCGGCGTGCGCAGTTCATGGCTCATATTGGCGAGGAAGTCGCTTTTGAGGCGGTCTAGCTCACGCAGTTGGGCGTTGGTGCGCTGCAACTGTTCCAAAAGCTGCTGGCTTTGCACAATGGCCGACAGCGTTCCTGAAAGCGTGAGCAGCAGGGTAAGCGTGCTGTGGTCATACGCGTTCGGCGCTTCATCTTCAGCGACGATGATGCCAATCAACTCTGTGCCAGCATACAGCGGCACGATGATGGCCGAGCGCGCACCTTCGGAAACAGGCAGATAATCGCGCACATCGTTGAGTTCAAACAGGTTGACTGGCTGGCCGCTGCGGGCAGATTCGGCGATCACGTTCTGATCGGCTTCAAGATTAAATTCTGAAAGTTCAGAAAGCGGTTGGTCGCTGCCTGCCAGCGCCACCGGACGCAAGATGGTGATGGTGTTCTCTTCAGCATCTATATAGCGTTCAGGGCGGTAGAGGATGACCGATAGCGCGTCCAGCGAGCTGCGAAGTTCAACAGCGACATTCACCAGCGCGTCATCCAGATTTTCAGCGGCGGCGGCGGCGGTGGTCACGGTGAACAGGAAGCCCATTTCGTTGGCACGCTGGCGGCTTTCATCGAACAACTGGGCGTTGTCAATAGCGACGGCGATTTGCGCGCCGAGCGTGGTTAGCACCGCGATATCATCATCGTCGAATGCGTTAGACTGCGCGCTTTGCACGTCCAACGCGCCAACCACCTGCCCTTTGAGGATCAGCGGCAGCGCCATTTCGGAACGGATGGAAGGCAGCAGCGGGTTAGGACGATGGACGGTGCGCGAGTCGGCAGTATCGGAAGCGATCACCGGTTTGCCCTGCGCCGTCACCTGACCGATCACGCTGCGTGAGCCTTTTTCGAGGCGGTGGCCGGCTTCCAACAGTTTGCGCCCAGCCTCACCGGAGCTAGCACGCAAGACGGCAAATTTATCGGCATCGTCCATCAGGAAGATTTGAACATGATCGTAGCCGAATGAGGTTTTAATCACTTCCACAAGCTGCGGCATCAGCATGTCCAGCTCAAGGATCGAACTGGCGATCTGGCTAACGGTAGCATTGGTGGCTAGCTGGCGCGCACGGCGTTCAGTCTGCTGTAGAAGGCGGGCAGCGTCAATACGCAGCGAGGCTTGCTCTGAGAATGAGCGGAAGATACGGGCATCACGCTCGGTAAAATGCTGCGTCTGCGGCGAGCTAAGCACGACCACACCGATTGCACGGCCAGCCGCACGAATAGGCAGCACAGCCACTGACTGGATGCCGAGAGTTTGCAGCGCGGCGGCTTCTTCCTCACTGAGATTCGCGTTCTGGATATCATCAATGGTCAGCGGCGCGGGTGAAGCCAGCAGCTTCCACGCGGGGAAGGTATCCGGCGTGAGAGTTACGCCCTGCGTGAAGATGCCCGCATCTTCTGCGCCCGCCGCCTGCCATGCAGCCTCAACATGCGCCGAAGCGCCGACGACGTTCCAGCTTCTGCCGGTAAGGGTGGCGATGAAGCCAGAGGTAAACGCCCCATTCTGCAAATTATCAACGCTGATACGCAGCACATCTGCGGGCGTATCGGCATCGGTCAGCGCGCGGCTGGCCTGATACAGAATGCTCGTCTCTTGCAGCGTGCTTTGAATCTGATCCAGCAGCGTGATATTGGCGACCACGACAGCGGCGCTATCGGCAAGCGCGTTCAGGAAGCGGATGCTGCCGCCATCGAAACGATGCGCCCCTTGATAGCCAAGCATGATCACGCCATCAGAGCGCATGGGAACAAAACCGACACCGCGCAGCCCTTGGAGCATCATCAAATCCTGCTCTAGCGCGCCGCTTTCTTCCTGCGCCTTCAAATCGTCTATGAAGATGGCATCTGGCGTCCCGATCAGGCCGTGCGTTTCGATCAGGGGGGCAAGATCAGTGATTTCGCCATCAATATCCTGATTGAACAACTCAACCAGCTTGCCGCCAACGCGCACATAGGCCGCAAACAAATCAGGTTGCAGCGAATTGAGCGCCAATTTAAGGGCATCGCCCAGTTCACCCAGATTGCGCGCGCGGCTGATCGCGGTAGTCGCGCCATATAGCGAAGCGGTTTCTTGCAGCGCCACTTCGGTGCTGCGGAACAGATTACGGTTATCCAGCGCCACCGCCGCCGTATCAGCCAGCGTGGTCAGGAAGGCTGCACGTTCATCGAATGCCTGCGGCGTGCTGAACAACAGGATGATCCAGCCCAGCGGCAGATTACGCCGCGAACGCGAGATCAATGGCAGAGAAGCCGCCGCTAAGTAGCCGCGATCCAGCATAGATACGCGGGATTCCATGCTGAAGGTTTCATCTGAAGCAATATCGCCCAGCAAGCGCAGTTCGCTTTCGCTGAGCAAATCTTCAGGCAAATCATAATCGCCTGTATAGCCAGAAAGCGAGCGCACCACGCGCACGCCTTCGTATTCTTCGTCACTAAGCACAATGAGGATTTCTTCAGGTTCCAGCGTCGCCATCTGCGCAACGGCCTGATCGAGCACATCATCCGACTCTTCGGCTTCGGTGAAGGCGCGAGTGGTTTCATACAGGGTGATGGTTTCACGCAGGCTGCTTTGCAGCGAATTTTCAAGGCCGCGCAGGGCAGTGATGTCTTCAAAGGCGGCCACGACTGCGGTCACGTTACCCCGCGCGTCGCGAATGGGGGCGGCGTTCAGCAGCAGGTCAATTGAACGGCCATCTTCCCGCACCACGCTTACGTCATCGCCCATCGCCTGCGAGCCAGAACGCGCCGCCTGAAAAATCGGCAGTTCGCCTTCAGGATACAGGTCATCAGTACCGGAACGACGAATATTGAAGGCTTCAGGCGAGAAGGCTTCTTCACCCGTGACCGCCCGCCCAAGCAGTTGTTCGGCTTGACGATTGGCCTGTATCGGGCGGAAAGTGTTGGGATCAAGCACCAGCACACCAGCGGGCAGGGTTTCCAGAATCGTGAACAGAGTCGTGCGCTCGGTTTGCGCTTCGGCAAACAGACGGCGGTTTTCCACAGCAACAGCCACCTGCGCGGCCAGCGTGCGTACCAGTTCAATATCGCTATCGCCCAGATCAGGCTTATCAGCCGCGCGCCCGACAACCACCACGCCGATCACCTCACCTGCGGCCATGACGGGCATATGCAGGCGTTTGCCGAAAGTTTCAAACCACGCATCGGGCATGCCAGCGTATTCAGGCATCGCGCGCGGATCGTTTATAGCAACTGGCTGGCCGATGCGGAATGTCTGCGCCAGAAGGTGACTGCTGTTCAAGTCAATATACTGACCAGGCGACTCGGCGCGAGTTTCACCGCCAATATGCTCCAGCACGTAATTCAGGCGGGTGCGCGTGGGGTCTGCCAGCAGCAGCAGCCATGTGCTGTAATCGGCTGCCTGACCGATACGCTGGAAAACTTCGGTCAGGGCGTCGGTGAGTTCCTGTTCACCGATACGGCTGGCAAACTGCGAGGCTTCGGCAAGCGCGAGCGCCCGCTGCGCCTGATCTTGCGCTTCAGCGAATAACTGCTGGCTTTCAAGCGCAAGCGCCATCTGGTCGGCAACGGCAGCAACAAAGCGGCCATAAGCCAGATCGAAGGTGTTCGGGGCGCTGTTTTCGATCAGAATGACGCCGAACCAGCGGGCGCGGGTACGCACAGGCACCATGACGGCGCTAAGGCTGCCCTTACGCTCCAGCAAGCTTGCCAGCGCGGGGTATTTCTTCAAATCGCGGCGATGATCGTTCACCAGCAGCAGATCACGATGATCTTTAAGCACAGAGACGAAAGACACCATTTCTTCAGGAATACGCCGATTCTCGTCGTTTTCGGCGTTTTTATCGCGCGACCAAATATATTCACAGTCGTAATAACGCGCGGGTTCAAGCGGCGATGGCCCGGCAATCAGCACTGAAATGCGCGTGGCGGGGTTGATGGGCGAAAGCAGGTTGGCAGCGGCAGCGGCGTAAATACCCTTCGCATCGGAAGCGCCAGAAATAGCGCGGGAAGCATCGTACAGGCGGCGGGTTTCGTCCAAAGCGCTGGCCGTTTGTTCCAGCAGGCGGCGATTTTGCAGCACCGTGCTCATCTGGCTAGTCAGGGCGCGGAACACTTCAGAATCTTCATCTGACAAGCGAACGTTTTCGGCGCTGAACAGCAAGAACAGAGCGATGGGCTGGCTGCCGCTGAACAGGGGGAATGCCGCCGCAAACCGCTGGCGCTGTGCGCGCAGCAGGCGCACCAGACCTGATGCCTGCTTCTCGTCATGATCAAGCACAATTTCAACATCGCGGCGCAGCAGCGGCGAGTCCTGGCTGACCTCAAAATCATAGGTTTCGTTAACATCACGCGCTTGCCCGCGACGGGTGATGGCGGCAAGGCGCAGCGTCTTTGACCAGCCGTTCTCGCCTAAATCACCCTCAAGGATGGCCAGCCCCATCTCGTAATCCTGAGCATCTACCGCGCCGCGCGCCGCGTTGATCAGGTCGAGCAGCGAATTGGAGAGGTTGATGCTGCGGCTAGCGCTGTACAGTCGCTCGATTTGCGCCAGCGCCATTTCGTTTTCCGTGAGCAGCATACGGTTGTCAATGGTGATACCGGCCTGGTCAATGAGCGCGGTGTAGATGCGACCTTCGCGTTCGCTGAAAGCGCGCGTTTGCGGGAACTCGATCATGATGATGCCGCGCCAGATACCACGCACGCTGAAGGGGATCAAAACCATTGACTGCGCGCCGATGTCTTGCGCCAATGCGCGGAAAAAGTCGTCTACGCGCGCATCGCGGGAAAGCTCATTCACCAGCGCTACGCTGTTGGGGCGCATCTCGCTGAGAATGGGATGATCAGGAATGTGGATACGCAGCCCGCGCAAGCTGACGCTGCGTTCAGGATCGCCAGCAGCCCAGTCGGCAGAAAATACGCCATGTTCAGGCTGATCGCCTTCAATCTGCTCAAAGACCAGAATTTGACCGCCGCTGGCTTCAGGCATCACTGACTGAATGATGGCCTGAACGACGCCATCCAGATTATCGGCTTCGTTCAGGTAGCGGCTGAGCTGATAGAGAGTTGAGGTTTCAGCAAGGCTGTTTTGCGTCTCTTCAAACAGGCGCGCGCTTTCAAGCGCAATCGCCACACGTTCAGCGACAGCCGACATCAACAACTGGTCGTTATCGCTAAAGTCCTGGCCTGTAGCTTCAAGCGTGCCGATCACTTCGCCGCGTATCACAATCGGCATTTCAACAGGTTTAGCAGCTGCGGCGGCTGCGGAATCAGATGCGGTATTTTCGTCCGCGCTCAAATTCATCAGGTCATAAGAGTAAGCCGCGCCCTCACGCAATTCGGTTTCTTCCCACGCGACGCGGGTAAGGCGGCGATTGAGCGCGCCAATTTGCTCAACACGTTCTTCAGTTTGTTGCAGCAGCCGCGCATTTTGCACCGCGATGGCAATCTGGTCGGCCAGCAGCTGGAACGTTTGCACTTCGCGTTCGTCAAAAGCGTTGGCTTCGCGGCTTTGTACGTCCAATGCGCCAATAACCTGATCGCCAACCTGTAAAGGCAGCGCCATTTCCGCGCGGGTGGCGGGCAGCAGCGGGTTAAAGCGCCAGGGAATATCGCCGGGGTGTTCAGTATCATTGACGAGTACAGGCTGGCTGGTTGAGGTGACGATACCGATGACCGAAGGCGATCCTACTTCTAATTTGTGCTGGCGGCTCAAAAGTTCGCGACCCGCTTCACCAGTACTGTAAACCAGCACCGCATTCTTGCCGATGTCGTCCAGCAGGAACACCTGCGCATGGTAAAAATTATATTCCACCGAAATCAGATTCAGCGCGCGGTTGAGCAGTTGGTCAATATCGTAAACGGTTGCAGTTTCGCGACCAATACGGGACGTGATGTCTAAGTTACGGCGAAAACGCTGGCTCTGCACATTGAGGCTGTTGCGTAAATCGGCGGCTTCCTGCGCCAGCGCGCCAAACGCTAGCGAAAGCTGACCGATTTCGTCACCGCTAGCGGCGGGTGTGGTTGGGGTCACCCCGCGTGAAACTTCCTGTGCCAGTTCGTGAACCGGATCAAGCACGCGGCCAAGAATCAGGTTGATCAAAATACATAGCAGGCCGCCCACCAGCAGCGAAAACAGGATGACCAGCGCGGCCTGCGGGGCGGATTCAGTCAGGGTATTAGCCGAGTCCAGCAAATAAAGAACAAATAACGGTTGGCTGCTGCCGGGCAGCCCGACGGTGACGCTGGAAGCGATTTGCGAGCCAACAGTATCTGCAGAAAGCAGGCTCCTGTTTTCCGCGACCATCTCCCCTAACTGCGGACTCACATCAGAGAGCAGTACAGGCTGCCCCTGCCCGATGGCGAATAAATCCAGCTGGGTGCTGGCGGTATCCAGCAGCACGCGATTTTGGGTATCGGTCAGGATGAAGCGGCGGCCCTGGGCATCGGAGGAATTGGCCGCCAGATACTGCATAATCTCGACAATCGGCGTCACGGTCACTTCTACTTCAACCGCCCCTGCCAGATTGGTAACGTCGTTTTCAGCGGCGACGGGCGACATGAACCGGAAGAAGGGCAGCGTTTCACCGGCGCTGGATTCAGCAAAGCTGATTTCCCCGCCCAGCACCGTGCCGACCGGCACATTCAGGGTTTGCTGTAGCAGATCGTCATTATTCAGAACGTTCAGCCTCACCGAGCCATCGGTCACCGGCACTGTGCCATCTATATTGCTGCTCTGTGACCATATTGAGCCGGTATAGGTGATATAACGCGAACTCAAATATGTGCCGATATTCTGTTCAAGCATAGATGTCATATCGCGCAGCAAGCGCCCTTGCGTCTCGACAATGGCGGCATTGGAAACGACGATCTGGGTGTCGCGGGCAAATTCACGGGCGCTGCGGCTTTCAGCCAAACCGCGCACGTCGGCGGCGATATTTTCAACCATCGTATCCAGCAGCAAGCTGGCATTGTTAAGCGCGCTGTGCTGGGCATTCACCTGCTGGGTATGGGTTTGCGCCTGTAAATACAAGGCAAGCGCCACCCCGATCAGCAGGAAGGTGACCATGATCACGGGCACCACAATACGCATGATACGCCCGCGCAGTGAAGTTTGCCGCGCAGGCGATTTATCAGTTTTCCCCTGCGTCATCTTTGCTCCAACGTCTACACTATTCGCGCACTAGTCAAACCGATCATGATGATTGCACTTCTGAAGATGGCGCTGTTACCGGCTGATCCGCCTTATTCGCGGCAGATGCCGCGCCATTCGATTCTTTTACCGCACCCGTCTGCGAATGCAGGCGAATGCTGACCTGCGGCGCGCCTAACGCCTGCCCAACTTCGCGCACAGCAGTACGCAAAATGTCATCCAGACTGGCAGAGGTGGTCAAACGCGCGGCAATATTGTTGACCAGACGCTCGCGTTCAGTGGCGCGGCGGCTTTCAGCAAACAGGCGGGCATTTTCAAGGCTGACCGCCAGACGGTTGGCTAATTCCTGCGCCAGATCGAGCTTATCTTGCCCGAAGCCTTCAGACGGCACTTCCCATTCAACCGCGCCCATCACCTGACCACGCAGGATAATCGGCACCGCCAGCGGGATAGTATTGCGCTCAGTGACCTCGCCAAAAATGACGCGGCGTTCGGCAACAGCCCGCGCGCGTAATCCCTGTACATCGCCTTCGCCAACAGCCACAAAGCCAGCAGATTTCTCAAGCTCATCACGCCGTTGATCGCGCATGTATTCGCCCCATGCGCGGCGAGTGGCCTCGCGGTTGATCAATTCAAGTTCAGCGGCGCGGCGGTTATTTTCCTCGTATAGACGCGCATTCTGGATGGCAATAGCGATCTGCTCAGCCATACTTTGCAGCACCGCGATCAGGTCTTCATTGAATACATCGGACTGTTTGCTTTGTACGTCTAGCGCGCCAATGACTTCATCACCCAGCTTCAGCGGGATCGCCAGTTCAGCGCGGGTTTCAGGCAAAAATTCGTTGCGGCGGTGTACCTGACTGGTAGAGGCATCGCGGGCAAGGATCAACCTCCCCTGTTCGGTTACCTGCCCGATTACGCTGACGCTGCCGACTGGCAGACGATGCCCACGCTGCAACAACTGCCTGCCGACTTCACCCGTGCTAGCGCGCACGACGGCATTCGCTTTGTCGGCATCCAGCAGGAAAATTTGAGCATGATAGATGCCATCGAAGCGTTCAACGATCAGATCAACCACGCGGCTTAACATCAATTCCACATCGCGTTCGGATGCGGCGTAGCGGGTGATGTCCTGAGTGGCTTCAATATCGCGGGTACGGGCAGCCACGCGCGATTCCAGCGTGTTGACGCGGGCTTCATAAGAGACGCGCATGGCCTCTACCGATTCCGCCAGCCTGCCAAGTTCATCGCCGCGATTGGTATCAGGAATCGCAGTGTTGAGCTGCCCGGCAACCACCGCGTTCGTAGCGCGGCGTACACGGTTCATCGAAGGCACAATCATCAAATGCGCCAGCGCCGCCACAATACTGGCAATAATCAGACCGCCAAGCAGGACGACAAAATTACGGGTGGTGAACAGGTCAGAAGCTGCTGCCAGCGGTTCAGCCGTTGGAAGCTGGGCGATCAAAGCCAGCGGCGTGCCGCGTACCGGCGTATAAAAGCCGATGAACGGCGTGCCTTCTATTTCAAACTGTTGGGTTCCAGTCACGCCGCTTAAAGCCGCGCTCACCAGCGCGTTTTGTGCGCCGCCGGGGATCAGGAAGCGGGTTTCTGTCGGGCTGATGATCACGCCTTGCGCGCTTTCAAGATAGCTGAAGCCCTGAAAGCCGCCGGTTGGAAATTGCAATCCGGGATAAATGGCGCGCGGATTGCTGATGCGCCCGATCAGGTAGCCTAGCACGCGGCCATCACGCCACTGCACCGCGACTGAATATTCAAGGATGCCGATGTTGTAGATTTGGGATACCGAAAGCGCGCGCATATCGCCAGCCAGCGCCGCCGCTTCTGCCGCGCGGAATGAGGGCGAATCGGCCTCGTTACGTGAAGGCACACCTAAAGAGGTCGAGAGCGCGGAGTCTGCCAGTACATTACCGTTACGATCTACCAGACGGATGGTATCGAACAAGGTGGTCGCAGGGTTCAACAGCACCTGACTGAACAGGGCTTCCATATCATCATCACGCATATCGGGCAGGTTGATGCTGACCTGCGTGCGCGCGCCGCCGATCAACAGCGACTGCATGGCGCGGCTGTATTCAGGGTTAGCGGCAAAAGCATCCAGATTTATCTGCGCCTGCACGATATTGCCAGAGATAACCGAAGTTTGTTCAGTGCCCGTTTGTGAGATAAAAGATGCCGCGTTCGCTAAAGCAATATCCGCCAGCACAGTGCGCGTGAGCAGCGCCGCTGGAATGAGCAGCAAAAACAGCGCGACGATCAGCACGAGGAGTATTTTTAGCCAGATGGGGTATGCGCTGAATTTGAACAGGCGGCTCATGGGCATCTATCCGTAATCACACATCAGCTTCAGGGAATGCCAGATGACCATTTGATGATCCATTGGCGGCATGTTCGCCGCCACCCGCAGGCACGGGTTCACTATCCGCGCCGGGGCGAATGTACACCCGGGTATAGACTGCGCCCAGCGCTTCATTGAATGATGCGGCAGCGCGCTCAAGCAGCACGTCAATATCGTTTGCCATCAGCAATTGACCCGCAATTTCGCCCGCTTTACGTTCGCGGGCGGCCTGCGCTTGCGTTTGTTCGGAAAGACGCACAGTATCCAGCGCCAGACCAAGCTGTTCGCTGGCGTTTTGGATCAGGGTCATTTCTTCTGGCGCAATTTCATCGGCGTGCGCCAGTTCAAATTCAATTGCGCCGATCACCGCGCCGCGTACACGCACGGGTACAGCCACGATCCGGGCGCTGTTATCGCTGGCGATTTCATCTACGATGCGATTTTCAGCGGCAGCGATCTTGAGCGCGGGGGTCATCGGGTTAGCCTCTTGCGCCATCTCGCCACTTTCAAAATCAATTGCGAGGTCATACACGTCACGGCGTGCGGCTAAGGTTTGCGACCACGCTTCACGTGTCAGTTGGCGGTTCAGGCGTTCCACCTCGCGGGCAACTGAGCGAGTCTCATCCAGCAATCGCTGGTTTTCCGCCAAACGCGCCTGCGTTTGGTCAGCCAGACGGGCGTTATCAATCCCTACAGCCAGCGTATCAGCAAGCGACTGGAAGATCGGCACTTCTTCAGGCAGGAATGCATCTGCTTCGCGGCTTTGCAGGTCTAGCGCGCCAATCACCTCATCGCCCAATTTCAGCGGGAACGCAGCTTCAGCGGCGGTGTCTGGCAGCAAGACATTGGGCTGATGAACAGCTTCGCCGGCACGCGTGATGACCGATTTACCCGTTGCGGTCACCTGACCGATCACGCTTTGGCTGCCAATGGTGAGGCTGTGCTTGCGCTCTAAAAGCTGGCGCCCCGCCTCTCCGGTGCTGGCTGAAAGGCGAGCAACCGAAGCTGCCGGTTCGGTTAGAAATACCTGTGCATGATAAATACTGGGGTAGCTTTCGGTGATCAGGGCAACCGTGCTGTTCAACACCTCATCAAGCGAGGACTGCCGGGTGATACGGCTGGCGATCTCGGTGGTGATACGGGCGCTGCGAAGCTGGGTTTGGATGCCGGAAAGCGTAAGGCCAACTTCAACCGAGCGCACCAGACGGCGGAAAAATACCGTGAGCAGCACAATCACGCCCAGCACCACGATGCCCACTAAGGCATCAAGCTGCGTCAAAACCGGAATGCCGCTTTCAGGAACAGGCACTACATTGGCATATAAAACCATAATCAGGGCGGAAATGCCCCAGGCTATCACGGTTGCGCGTTCGCTGGCGATCAAGGCAACGGTAAGAATAAACAGCGCGAACAAAACGACTGAGCCAACGTACTCGGCTGCCAGCCCACCGCCTGCTAACAACAAGGTTATCAGTATGGGGGTATAAAGCGCGGCGCGGAAGCCTATCCGCGTGCCCAGAATACCGGCAAGGCTAAGCGTGATCAGGCCTGCCAGCATAATCGCCGTAAATGTGCCTTCTCTGCTGCCCCCCAACAAGAAGCCGGGTTGGCGCAAAACTATATCTATCACTGCAAACAGCAGCATTCCGCCAACGAATAAGCTGCACAGGGCGTAAACCAACAGCGCGCGCTCGCGGACAACCGGGGTTGTGTAAATATCGAGGCGGTAGAATTTTGCCAGCCAATTTCTCATGGCGTGGCCTCGCTTTCCGCAACTTGCAGGCGAACACGGCCACGACGGGCATTCAACGCCTGCCCCAGTTCACGCACGGTCAAGTTCAGCAGGCCATCTATGGTGGAGATGGTCTGGTAACGGCTAACGATGGTATTCAGCAGGGCTTCGTTGCGGGCGATCTTCTGAAGCTGCTCGGCGCGCGCCTGTGCGTCACTGTACAGACGGATATTTTGCAGGCTGACGGCGATTTGTGCGGCGACGAGTGAGGCGGTTTCTACTGCCTGCTTAGAAAATCGTTTATCCGCCGAATACAGGTCAAGGCCGAGCGAGCCGATCACTTCGCCAAACACAACCAGCGGAACGATCATCACCCCATAAATGCCGATACGCGCAAACAGATCGCGGGTATCCGGCGGTAGAATCTCAGCGTGGGTTACATCGTCAATCACCAGCGGTTGATCTGGCGTTTTCATCGCCAGCGTGAACAGGGGGTTATCAGTCATGTTCAACCGGGCGCTGACCGTACCGGTATCCGGATATTCACTGATCACGATGCCGGTTTCGCCGCCGGGTTCGATGAGCACCACGCCAGCATGATCAATTTCAGCAGCGCGAGTCAGGTTTTCAGTAGCAAAGTCCAGCAGCTCGCGCTGATTGCTGAAACGCGCAAGGCCGGTGGTCACGCCGTTAAGCATTTGGAGAAGCTGAACCTGCGCCTCCAGGCGATCAGCAGACGCGCGGGCAGCATCCAACAAGCGCTTATTTTCAAAAACGATAGCCGCCTGATCCACAAGGTTACGCAGGGAACGCAGGCGCGCGGGCGCAGCTTCAAGCGGCAGCGGGTTGGTCAGTGAAATCAAGCCGATCATCTGCTGCCCGGTAACCAGCGGCGCCAGGATGGCTGCGCGGGTACCCTGATTGATCAGTTGTTGTTTTTCTTCGGTTTCCAGAAATTGGTCGGTTTCGACATCAGGGATTGCCAACACTTCTATCGCTGCGATTGCATCGCTGGCGGGGTACTCACTCACCTGGCGGCTGAAATCGGTGGCCTTGAGGCTGCCACCTTCTATCTGCGCCAGAACGTGGATCACATTCGGATCGTCAGCATCAACCAGCCCCAGTTCTGCATAAGCAAACCCGGCGGCCAAAAAGTTCACCAGCGCCTCAAGAATTTCACCGGGATCATGAGACCCGAAAATGGTGCTTGAAGCCTGATACTGCTGCTGCAATACGGCAACAGACTCGGACTCGGTTACAGAGGGCTGCGGGTTCAGCATGCGGTCACTCCGTTAAGACGAACCCGAAGATGAAGGGCGGGCTATTTCCATTCCCAAACTTCTTCCCCTGCCAGCAGCTTACGAATCTGGCCGGGAAAACGATCAGGATCAAGCGGCTTTCCTAGAAAGCCGTTAAATCCTGCCTTCTTTGCGCGCCGCATCTGGTCGTCGCTGGCCTCTGCGGTCACTGCTACGACGCAGGTTTCTTTCAGGCGGGGGTTACCGCGCAGTTTTTGTAACGCCTGATAGCCGTCCTCATAAGGCAGGCGAATATCCATCAGGATCAAGTCAACACGCGGCAGGGTATCGGCAAACTGAACCACCTGCCAACCGGACGTTTTCCATTCGCATTTCTGAACGCCCATGAATGCCAGCATGCGCGCAATCAATACAAAATTTGGCACATTATCTTCAACAACCAGCACATGCGCGTCACGGGGATCCAGCGGCACGCGTGCCGCTGGCGACTCGTTCGTGTTTGGCGACGCTTCAGTCATGTGGACTCCTAATTTTCTTCAGGTAAGCCATGACTTCACCGGGAAAACGATCAATATCTATAGGCTTCCCGATGTAACCATCACAACCCGCCTCAAAAGCACGGCTGCGATCTGCTTCCATAACGTTTGCCGTCAGCGCCACAATCGGCACTTCGCGCAAAGACTCATGGCCTCGCAAACGCCGGGTCGCTTCCAGCCCGTCCATGCCGGGCATGCTCAGGTCAATCAGGATTAAATCTGGTGGAGAAGCCACCGCGCGTTGAATACCCTCAAGCGCGCTGGATGCTTCTTCAAGCACCACATCTATATCCAGTATCCGAAGAACACGGCGAACCAGAGTTCGGTTATCAACGTTATCTTCAATATAAAGAATGTGCGGCGCTACAGGCATTAAGTTTCCCTTCGCCCGGACGCAAAACGCACAATATTACGCAACATTATAAACCTTCCATTAACCCCTGCTAAAAATGCTGCAATCGCCGCTTGCGCCACAACCACTGATCAAATTATATGAGCGGGGTACGCTGGCGATTGTAAAGATCGGTGAGAATTTCGAAACTGTTGAGATTTTTTAATAAATCAGGCTCAACTCAATGCATTGTTATCAGGCGCTTCATCTCACCTCGAACCCACCTTATAGCCATCAGGCTCGCGCTTATCGGACTCGTTTATAGAACATCTACAGCGGCGCAAATTTCCGCTGCAAATTTTTGTTATCATCGTAAAATGCCCTGTTAACGGGTGAATTTCGTTTGATGGCAAGCGTTAAAAGGGGCTGAAAAAACGGCGAGAAGCTAACCCAACATTCAACCTACTGCCTAACGCCCATCAGAAATACAGTGTTATGCTAAAGGCCTGTGCTGATTCAGAGAGGAAAATTTTCATGAGCAAGCAGTACGATTCCGCGCCCGCGATGCAGATCGATCCGAATAAGAAATACGTGGCACACTTCAAGACCACCAAAGGCGATTTTGACATTGAGCTATTCGCCAAAGAAGCGCCCGCTACCGTCAACAATTTTGTGTTTCTGGCGCGCGATGGTTTCTATGACGGCATTTCATTTCACCGCGTGATCAGCAATTTCATGATTCAGGGTGGCGATCCTACAGGTACAGGCCGGGGCGGGCCGGGCTACAAGTGGCCGGACGAATCCTCAGCGCTGCGCCTGAAGCACGACACTGGCACGCTGAGCATGGCAAATGCTGGCCCAAACACCAACGGCTCGCAGTTCTTCATCACCCATGAGCCGCAGCCCCACTTGAACGGCAAACATGCGGTGTTTGGCAAAGTGATCGGTGACGGGCAGAAAATAGTGGATGCTATCCGTCAGGGTGACAAAATGACCAGCGTGACGATCACCGAAAGCTAGAAGCATTAAAAGGTGAAGGTGAAACGGGCGCTCAACAGCCTCTTTTCACTTTCACCTTTCGCTATTGAACATCACAAACAGCGTGCGTTATGGATCAATCCCGTTGCCGCCGCTGATAGCCATCCCTTTCGTGACATGGAAAGGGGCAGCGCAAAGCGGTATTTCTCGATCAAACACTTAACCAGAGCGGTCAGCGGCTTTCCTTCGCGGGGAACTCAGCCGTGCTGTAGAGATCGATCACCCCATGACGATCAAGCAGTTCGGCATATCGTTCATTGAAGCGAGGCACGAAATCGCGCACGCCGCGAATTTGCAGGCGCATATCGTAGGCGTCTTCATTGTTGCTCTGGTAATACTTCGGCTTTACGCCTTCCACCCTGAAGCCGTATTTCTTATAGAGATTCTGGGCGACAACGTTGCTCACCCTTACTTCAAGAATCATATAATCGGCATCCAGCGTGATGGAACGGTGCAGCATGGCGGCAAACACCAGTTCGCCATAGCCATGACCGCGCATATCGGGGTGGCTGGCAATAGTGCTGATATGCCCTTCCCCGCTGATAAACCATAATCCGCCATAGCCAACGATCTTTGTATTGGCGGGCGGCTGCGCGGCAATCGCGCCAAGCAGCTTTTTCCAACCGGCAGGCGCGCTCTGCCCGTTGCTGTGTTCCAGCGCGACCATATGGCTGTAGGTGGACTCGTTGATTTCGTAGGAATAGGAACGCGCCGTCCATGGAGGATTGAACGATACCTGCTCAATCGCCATCACTTCTGGAATATCAGCGTTACGCATATACCGCAGCGTTAAGCTCACGGCGAGTCTTTCGTCTTTACGTATACGGGAACCACCTGCGCGGCCTCATAACTGGCGGGTGAGCTTTCCACCTCTTCAGCATCTTCAGGGGCGGCATGCAAGCGGCGCAGCGCTTCTTCAGCCAGAAACCCGGCACGTCGCAGGCGGCTGGCGCCAGAAGCAATCGTAACGGGCATCCCCATGCCAATGGCATAAGCCAAACGTTCGCGGGCATCGGCATCAATCTCACCCGTGATCAACGCCGGGCCATCAATGTGCATCAACAGCATTTCCCAGTCAGTAGAAACAGGCTCGGCCTGAATACGCCAGCGGCCATTGCGCCACTGGTAAGCCGCTGCTGCCACGCGCCCGCGCCCCGCCTGCACCACCGCGATCAACAGGCCATCAAATTGGCTCTGGGCAGCAGCCAGAATATCCAGCGTGGTCACGCCAACCAGCGGAATCTGGCGGGCAGAAGCGAAGCCTTTGGCAAAAGCCACGCCCACACGCAGGCCGGTATAAGTGCCGGGGCCAATCGAAACCGCCATCGCTGTGAGCGCCGCGTTTTCCATCGCTTCGATTTGATACAGCGCAGACTGCACCGCCGGAGCCAGTTCTACAGAATGCTGGTTCTGGCTGCGCCACGTTTGCTCGAAGATCACTTCGCCGCCATCGTGCAAAGCAAGGCTTATATTCCGGGTTGCGGTGTCAATTGCCAGCAGCATTTACAAGCTCATTTCAAGACGTGCCATTAGAGGCACCGCGAAACCGCTCAAGCAGTTGTTCATAACGCCGCCCACGCCCTTCAAACAAGAGATTGCGGCGGTTGCCTTCCAGATAGCGCAGGGTAACCCATAAATGTTCGCCCGGCAGAAATGACTCGATCTGCTCCGGCCATTCCAGAATCACCACCGCCTTGCTGTTCAAAATATCATCAAGGCCAGCGCTCTCAATATCCTGTTCAGTTTCCAAACGGTAACAATCTACATGATACAGAATACTGGTATCACGACTGCGAACATGCTGATGTACCAGCGTATACGTCGGGCTGCTGATCGGGATCAACGCGCCCCAGCCAGCGCCAATGCCGGCTGAAAGCACCGTTTTGCCCGCCCCCATTTCGCCGGTAAGGCAGATCACATCTCCGGGTTGAAGCAGAGAACCGAGCCGCGCGCCTAACCTTCCGGTTTGTTCGGCGCTGTGGCTGATCACGTCAAGTTCGCCTTGTTTGAGGATTGGCACGAGCGTCAACCTTCGTCTTCAATGAAGAGGCGCGATTATACAACCCGCGCGGCGGTTCATACAGAGTTTTTGGATAACCCGCGCAAAATCTTTCAAGTCCCGCAGCGTAATCTATCTTGAAAACGGTTCCATCAGCAAACAACCTCAGCACACAAACTAACAAACTCGCATATAATTTGTTGGTTCAACTACTTTCACCATGCCTGAGAGAGATAATGCCCCCGCAAAAGTGGTTAGCACGGCAGCCAAAGCCAGCACAGCAAAACACTCACCCGCCCCAGTCTGAGGCAACGCAGAGTTCTGATACTACGTCTGGCGATCCCCAATATATGCCCGTTCTGGGATTGCAGCGCAAAGTAGGCAACGCTGCCGCTGCGCGCATGCTTGCCGGTAAAACTACACGCCCCACGATCCAGCGGGATACAGCCTCGCAAGCCAGCGGGGGAGAGGGAGAGGGCAAGGGGCTGGAAACAGATTTCACGGCCGACGAACAGGATTTCCCTGAACTGGGTTTAGAGGACATACCACACTGATCCCGCCGGGCGTGCGGGTAGTATCTACCGTCAGCGGGCAGCCTGCCGGAAGTAAATTACACCCAAATGACCTGTTGATCAGTATGAATTCCAACATGCTGTGGGGCGCAGGTGATTTAAGTGATGCCATCATACAGGCAAAGGATGGCGACCAGATCACCTTTTCGGTGCTGACGCAAAGCGCGATGCCCGATGGGCCAGCGCCAGGCTTGCAGGGGCAGCAAAATCCGCTGGGCGACTTTTTCGACCCCTGGAACGGCGGATTCCCACAGCAAGGGCAGCACGGCGGCGCGGGCGGCGGCGGCGGAAACCAACCCTCTGGCGGTGGTGGCATGGGCGGTTTCTTCGAGGATACGGTGTGGGCGAAACGCGCCGTAAATATTCAGCGGGAACCAGACGCTTCAGCGTCTATCCCGGTGCCACAGGTGATCACGGTTACGCTGCCCGTGAACAAAGAGGATATTGAACCCCCAATACGTGAGTGGACGAAGGTGCTGCCTACCGTCGGGCGCGATTTCAAGACGAAAATCACCAAAGTAGCAGGCAAACCTGAAATTAAGGTGCCCGCCGTAGACATCGGCCACATCACACGCGGGCAGCTAAAAATGATCGAGAAGATCAAGGATAACCGCAAAGCGCTGCCTGCCGAAGCCGACAAATATGCTATGGAAACCTATCAGGGGGATAAGAACGCCGGATACCGCTACAACGGTCAGGGATCGAAAAATGTTGATCCGACTGGCGGCACAGACGCAAAGCGTCAGGAAGTGCTCAAGCAAATTCAGCTTGAAATTGGGCATGAAGGTGGCTATTCAGCGGTCAACACGTATGACGATGCAATTGTGACGCTGGGGCGCGGATTCACGCGGGTGATTCTCGCCAAGATCATGCAGCAGGTGTTTCAGGCAAAGCCTGAGATCAAAGAGATGTTCCTGAACGTGGGCGTAACCTGGGAGAACGATAAAGCGCGGGTGCTGAATTTTGAAAACGGCGGCATCGAAGAAGGCGATAACGCGCTGCGACTGATCCAGTTTGACACAGGCATTTTGAACTTGTTCGTATCACTGGCTGAAAGTGAAGAATACGGCGCGACCATCGCTAAAGCGCAGAATGACCATACAGCGGCGCTGAAAGTGCCGCAATCTGTGGTTAATACGTGGACAGACATCATGGCGATTCGCCTTGCCGCGCACGCCATTCATGGGCGCGGGGCGCTGTCATGGGCAAGTTTCAGCGCAACCGGCGGGGATGTTCACAAAATCATGAAGATCGTAACGCCGGTAATCGGGGGGAAGGTCAAAGAGGATCACGGCGGCGCGCTGGTGATGTCTGAAATTCAAACTCAGGTGTTTGTGAACAACATGGCGCATGGCAAAGCCAAAGAAGGCTTTGATTCACCCGCGCCGGTTGTCCTTAAACCGCCGCTCGCCAAAGATTCTATGAAAGGCGTGGCGCTGTTCCATATCAGCGGCAACAAGTATTACAAGCAAACGCTTTAAGTAGAAAACAGTTCAAAGGTGAAAGTGAACGTTTTGACGTTACTGCGCCGCAGTATGTTCGCCAGTTCGCTCACGCCGGATCAGTCCAGCGATACGCGGGCGGGCGGCAGTTTGTGGCGCAGCATGGGCGATCTGGCGCGGGAAGGTGGCGGTAAAAGTTGCGCCATGACCGGGTTGGCTGTGTACGGAAATATGCCCCCCATGCGCTTCGGTGATCCACCTGGCGATGGAAAGCCCCAGCCCAACGCCCTCATTTGGAGCTAACGCGCCAAAATCGCCACGCGCGCGTGATGTGTCTGACTGGAAGAAGCGGTCAAACACGTGTTTATGGTCATCTTCACTAATGCCAATGCCGGTATCGCTCACTTCCAGCACAGCATCGTTTGGCGTTTGCCGCAAATTCAGGGTGATTTCGCCGCCATCGGGCGTGAACTTAATCGCGTTGCTGATCAGATTCAGCAGCAGTTGTTTCAGCCGATCATGATCCCCTTGAATGCGCACCGGCTCATAATCGCGTATCGTCACTTTCAGATCGCGATCTTTTGCCAGTATTTTGGCTTCGCGATAGACCTCTGTGACCAGATCATCGAGATCCACCGCGCCCATCGTCAGCGTCAATCCGCCGTAATCGGCTTTTGCCAGCATCAGCAGGTCAGTGACCAGACGGTTCATGCGCGCGACTTCGCTATCCAGCGCATCCAGCGATTCGGGGTCTACGCCATAGCGCTTGATCAAATCCAGATGCCCGCGAATCGCGGTCAACGGCGTTCGCAGTTCGTGTGAAACATCGGCAACGAAGCGCTGCTGCACGCCAAACATATGCTCAATGCGATCCAGCATATGATTGAATACGCTGATCAAGCGCCCGATCTCGTCGTTCGGGCCGGTGGCGGGCATGCGCGTTTTCAGGTCATCAGTATTCACGATGCTGGCAGCGGCTTCGGTGATGTCGTCAATGCGCCCCAACGCGCGTGAAGCCATCGTCCAGCCGATAAAACAAGTGCCGACCAGCGCCAGCGCCATTTCAACCACAATGATGATCAGCAGCCAGCGCCCCATCTGGTTGACCGAAGCCAGCGAGATGGCCGCCTGTAAAACAAAGGTTTGCCCCCAGATATCCACCGGGCGGCTGATCACCCGCCACTCCGTGCCATCCATCATGGCCTCTGACCAGATATCGGTGGAGTGTTCGCTGGATGTTGCAGCTTCTTCCTGAAGCGCAACCGGGTCGAGAGCGTTAGGATAATCTTCGATATTGCTGGATGCGCCGGCCAGCGAAACGCCATTTTCATCCACGCGCCACGCCTGAATATATACCGCCGACGAACGGAACATATCCAGCTTTGGCAGGCGCAAAATCATTTCTTCAGGGGTGCTAAATTCGCCTGTAGGGATGGCCGCCGCGTTCGCCATCGCCTGATCAATCGTGCCCATCAGGGTGTCATCTAGCACCCGTACCAGCGTCCAGCGCGTGATGCCATAGAGCAGCGCGCCAAACAGCGTAAGAACGATAATCAGAATGGCCGCGCACCAGAGGATCAGGCGGTGACGCAGCGGCATGGCACTTGTAGTGGGCATAGAGACAATGTAGCTCTGCTACTCTTCCTCACGTAGAACGTAGCCAACGCCGCGCACGGTATGCACCAACCGCGTTTCGGTGTTTTGCTCAGTTTTCTGGCGCAGATAGCGCACATAAACTTCGATGATGTTGCTCTCACCGCCAAAATCGTAGCCCCACACGCGGTCAAAAATTACGTCGCGGGTAAGCACCTGCCGGGGATTGCGCATAAAAAGTTCAAGCAGCTCATATTCCTTGGCGGTCAGGTCAATCGGCCGCTCGTCACGGTATGCGCGATGGGTGCCGGTATCCAGCGTAAGATCAGCAAATTTCAGAATTTCAGGTTTAGAGTTCGGGGTTGAGCGGCGGAACAAGGCACGCACCCGCGCCATCAGTTCATCCACCGAAAATGGCTTGACCAGATAATCATCCGCGCCAGCATCCAACCCGGTCACCCGATCTTTAATATCGTCTTTGGCGGTCAGCATTAAGATCGGCACATCGCTGGCCGCGCGCAGCCGCTTGCAAACTTCCAGACCATCCAACCCCGGAAGCATCCAGTCTAAAACAACCAGATCAGGCGGGGTGTCACGGGCAATGACCAGTCCAGATTGACCATCCCGCGCAACATTCACGCGATAACCTTCATAAATTAAGGCGCGTTCAATAAATTGGGCAATACGGGCTTCGTCTTCAATCAGAAGGATACGCTCGCCTGTCATAGCAGCACTATTCCCGGTGGCACGGAGTCGGCACTATCTTTAAGCATAATTAATTTTCATGAGTGGGGGGTTAGTTTGTATCATTGGCGCTGGTTGTTCCGCATATTTACGCCTCTCATTCTGGCGCAGACGGCGTAACAGCAACTGCGTTCGGTTCGAGAAACTACGCCAGCGTGAGAAAAAGCGCGGGTGCAAACGCCCTGTAAGCGCGAGTGAACCTTATCAAAAGAGGTATTATACCGACAGCATACCGCTATAGTTCGGTGGGATTGTATGTCGAACCCTGTGCAGCGCCACCGCTTTCACCTCCCGCCGGGACAGCGCTAACGGGCGTGTTGTTGGCAACCACAGTGCCTTTATTTCCCACTACGTACATGTCTCCCCAAACCATAGCATTGTTATTGGACGAAACCGTACCCGCCGTGAGATTGCCGGTGATATGCACATCATCATCAATTGTCTTGACGCGTTGGATAGCGCCGGATGAAGCCATCACCCGCTGCACCGCCTTGTTGCCGATGATTCCCTGAAGCCCGATGATACTGTTCTGCTTCGCCGCCGACTGCGAACCAGCTTGCGCGCGCTGCACGCTTCGCTTCCCATCCCCGGAAGTCTTATCAACGTGGTGATCACGCATCATATGCCTCTATTCATCTACTGCCTATTCATTAGCGCCGCGTCCAGGCAATCTTAAAGTCAGTATATAGTAGTTATATTTTCATAGCAAACTACCGGAAGCAGCCTCATCTGGCCGTTGATCAGCGATTAAACGCGCCGCGCCGTAAAATATACGGGGAAATATGCGGGCAGCAGGCGAAAACAAATCAGCAATCGCGAATACCCGCAATTGCCAGCCGCGTAAGCAAAAGGCTACAATGCAACATCTAATACGTATATCAAATACCTAAGGAGGCCGGGCGTTATGGCGCAGGCTTATGATGTGATCGTTGTAGGCGCAGGGCCGGGGGGCTATACGGCGGCAGTACGGGCGGCGCAGCTCGGCTTAAAGACCGCTGTAGTGGAAAAGAAATACTGGGGCGGCGTTTGCCTGAACGTGGGCTGTATTCCGGCAAAATCGCTGCTCAGGAACGCTGAACTGGCACACATTTTCAATGAAGAAGCCGATAAATTTGGCATTCGCGTAGATGGCAAAGTGACCTTCGACTACAAGGCCGCCTTCGAGCGCAGTCGTCAGGTGGCGGATGGCCGCGTGAAGGGCATCCATTTTCTGATGCGGAAAAACAAGATTACTGAATACGATGGTTGGGCAAATTTCAAAGATGCGAACACCATTGAAGTAGCGCTGAATGATGGCAAAACCGAAACCCTGACCTTCAAGAACTGCATCATCGCGGCGGGGGCAACCACCCGTTTGCTGCCAGGCACGAAACTAAGCCAAAACGTGGTGACTTACGAAGAGCAAATCCTCTCTGACAACCTGCCGAAGTCCATCATCATCGCTGGCGCAGGGGCAATCGGCGTGGAATTTGCCTACGTGTTCCGCAATTACGGCGTAGATGTAACGCTGATTGAATATGTTGATCGCATCCTGCCGCTGGAAGATGAGGAAGTTTCGGCGGAACTGGAAAAGCATTACAAAAAATCAGGCATCAAGGTACTGACCAGCACCAAAGTTGAGAAAGTTGAAGACACGGGCAAGAACGTGAAGGTGACGGTCACCGGCAAAGATGGCGCGCAGCAGGTGCTGGAAGCTGACCGCGTGCTGCAAGCTATCGGCTTTGCCCCGCGTACAGCGGGCTACGGGCTGGAAAATACCGGCGTGAAACTGACCGAACGCGGCGCGATTGACGTGAACGAGAAACTGCAAACCAGCGTGCCGCATATCTATGCCATCGGCGATGTAACCGCCAGGCTGATGCTAGCCCATGCCGCCGAAGTGATGGGGATCGTGGCAGCAGAAAATATCGCTGGCGCGCATACCATCACGCTGGATTACCGCATGATGCCCAAGACCACCTACTGCATTCCACAGGTTGCCAGCTTCGGCTATACCGAAAAGCAGGCGCGCGAAGCAGGTTACGAGATCAACGTCTCGAAATTCCCCTTCATGGCGAACGCCAAAGCGCACGGTTTGGGCGATGCCGTCGGCTTTGTCAAGCTCATTAGCGATAAGAAATATGGCGAAATACTAGGCGCGCACCTGATCGGGCCAGATGTAACCGAACTGCTGCCCGAATTGACGCTGGCGCGTTATGCCGAATTAACGCCCGAAGAAATTGCCCGAAACGTTCACGCGCATCCAACGCTGAGCGAGGCGATCAAGGAAGCGGCTCACGGCCTTGAAGGCCAGATGATCAATCTGTAGATCAAATTTCGCGGTATCGGGGCGCAGCATGCTGCGCCCTTTCTTTTGGATGACAAAACATCAGCATGGTCATCATCATTGACGGCGCGATTCAACCGTTTATCCCGCTAAAAGAATATCAGGCGCAGCACGCTCTACCGGAAGCATTCGCGGTCAATTTATTCGCGCCCAAAGATTTCACCGGATTGGGTAGGATCGATCAGGCGGGGGCGGAGATGAATATGATGCGCGCGGCGGTGCTGGCGGCTGTCCCTGAGCGCCTGCCTGTCAACCAATGGATCAGCTTCATCCCCCGCCTGACCGCAGTATTTACAAGCCAGCTATACGCCATTAATCATGTCATTGGCCTGCGCGGCGTGGAAATAGAATTTGCGGCGGGCGGCTTTAGCGATGTGTGCCACGCATTTACGTATGCGGCTTTACGGGCAAGCGCGCCAACACAACCGATGCCAGATTTTCAGCAGGTGTACCGCGAATGGCTGGCAGGGACAACCACGTTTGCCCCTGCTGGAACTTACGATCATGCTGGCGAAAGCTGGAATATCAGCGTGATTTACGATGCCTACGGGCGAATCGGGCTGCGCGTAGAACGGGCGGCGGGCGTGGATTATGTGCGCGATGCGGCACTGGCCTGCCCCGCACATGGGTATATGCGCGTGCTGCTGGAAGAAGTAACGACCAAACTGGCACAAGCGGCTGGCGAGTAAGGGGCGTAAGGCCAGCGCATCTCGCTCAAAATACGCAGCCATCACTGAGATTAAATAAAAAAGGACGGTTCGCAAACCGCCCTTTCAGAGGCAAAACAGCAGCAAATTATCTCACGCAGGTCTGCCCATACAGCGCCACAACTGACCTGAAATCAAAGGCGTCAATCACGCCGTTCTGGTTCAAATCCAGCTCCAGCAAATATTGTGTTGAGCCTACCTGAGCATTGATCCGCGCGGCGACACCGCGTATATCAAACGCATCCACAACGCCATTCCCGTTGAAATCGAAGGTACAGGCGGCGCTGGCAGGCGTTGGCGAAGGCGCAGGCGTGTTGGTTGCCAGCAGCGCGGGTGTGCCTTCAACCGTCGGGCCGGTATTCCCGCGCAGGGTGGCCGTTGGCGGGCGGGTGCTGGTTCCCGTCGGCTGTGCTGGCTCTGGCGTAACCGTCGCCTCAAGCGTGTTGGTTGGCAGCGGCGGCGCTTCGTTGGTCTTGGTTGGCGGCGGCGGCAGGGTAACTGCGCCGGCCAGCGTAGCGGTGGGCGGGCGGGTATTCGTCGCCGTTGGCGGCGCGGGTGTATTGGTCGGCGCAACGGTGTTGGTTGGCGCAGCGTTGAGGTCGCCGGAATGCTGGTATTGGTTGGCACGCTGGGTATTCGTTGGCGCGGTTGTCGCGGTAGGCGGAACGAGCGTGTTGGTCGGCGCTGAAGTCGCAGTAGGCGGCAGTGGCGTCACCGTTGGCGGCGCAGGCGTATTAGTCGGTGGCACTGGCGAAGGCGTGAAGGTGGCCGTTCGCGGCAGGAAGTTCGCCGTTGGCGTTGCTGTGCGTGGACGGCGGGTGTTGGTCGGGCTGGGAGTGCCTGCCGCGCCGGTATTGCCCGAAGCGTCGAAGTTGGCGCGCGGGTATTGGTGGCGGTGGCGGTGTTAGTTGGCGCAATCGTGCTTGTGGGGCGTAGCGTTGAAGTTGCAGGGGCGCTGGTTTTCGAGGGTACCGTCTGCGCGGAAGCTGGCTTTGGAAGCGCCGTGAGGACTGCGATCAATGCCAATACGCACGCCGCTACGATGCCTAGCGTCCGCATCCATAACCTGCCTTGATAAACAATATTGCCAGTTGGCTTCATAAGGTAATGCCCCGCGCCATCGCGAGGAAAAGTAGCGAATTTGAGTAAATCTACCCTATAATCATAACGAATTCGCTGAATAATCCAAGTGACCGATGATGAATCGTTTACCAAAATTCCTTCTCGTTTGTGGACTGCTGCTC
>LMZS01000164.1 GCA_001567085.1 Chloroflexi bacterium OLB15 | reverse complement strand
TATCTTTGCCGATGCCGGAAGCCGCCCCGGTAACGATAGCGACTTTTATCTTGCAGTCGCATTTAATAATCTCCTTGAATAGCTGTCATAGTATGTGGGTAAAGTGTCTCCCTTAACCGCCGGAAATTGGAATACACTTGTTCATACATGGCGCTTGTTTCCGGATCCGGTTCGCTTTGCGTTAGCGGGCTGGTCATTACCTGCACTGCTCTTTCGGAATTTGAGTATGCGCCAGTCGCAAGCGCTGCCGCTATTGCGGCACCTAACGCTGAATCTGCATCATAATAGGTTGTCGGAAGCCCAAAGATGTCAGCGATAATTTGCTGCCATAACATGCTCTTGCCGCCGCCGCCTAAGAGGAAAATTCGCCGCATTGAATAGCCAAAAACCTGGAAACAAGAATAAATATCACGGAGTGCAAACGTTACACCTTCAAGTACTGCCCTCGTTAGCGCCCCTCGGCTTGCTGATAAACGCAGCCCACAGAAAACGCCTGTTGCGTTAGGATCACTTTGCGGGGCACCGCGGCCCGCCAGATACGGAAGGAATAAAACGTCTTCACTGCCCGGTGCTGTTTCGTGGGCTTCAGCTAACATCTTCTCAAAAGTATCGTCCGTAGATGCTCCTGAAAGCTGTGTGATCCATTGCAGCGCCGAAGCGCCACATTTCGTTTGCCCACCGGCTACCCACACGCTTTCAACCAGCGGATAGCAAAACAGTGCGTGCTTCAGGCAGTCATCCGGCTTTAGTGGCTTATCCAGTGCAAGCCTGAAAACGCCATTTGTCGCCAGCGTAATGATCACGTCGCCCGGTTGAGATGCCCCACATGCCAGAACCGCACATGCACCATCATTCAAGCCCATCACCACTGGCACCCTCTGTTTCAAACCAAATGCTGCTGCGATCTCCGGTTTTAGCGGACCAACTGTCAAATCTGAAGGTAGTACCGGCGCCAGACGTTCAATCGGCCAGCCCATCGCCTCAAATCCCGGCTCCCACCATGTTTCTCTCCCCGGGCCGCTGGAGGGCTCAGTAGCGATTATCCCGGTAAGCCACTGAATTAGGTAAGCTTTTGCATCCAGCGCGTAAGTCGCTTTGCGGGCTATCTCAGCTTGGTTCTCTATCGCCCATAACAACCGCGCCGGAAATCCTGAAAGCGGCATCCCCAACCCAACCCAATCTGATCCCACCTCTTGGATCAGTCGTTTTCCCTGCGCAACACAGCGCTCATCCTGCCAGATTGGAACTGTATCAATAAGCGCTTGTCCTTTGTTGTCGGTCAGAATCAGGTTGGGGCCATGTGCAGAGACCCCGATTGCTCTAATCTGTCGCTGCTGTTCACCTAATTGGATAACGACCTGCTGAAAGGCATGGGTCAGCGCGGTTTTCCAGTCTGCAGGCCGCTGTTCTGCTAGTCCCGCTGCCGGGTAGTCCGTGACATATGCCATAGACGCATACGCCAGCAGTTGGCCTGCTGCGTTATAAGCCCCTGCCTTTGCGTTCGTCGTACCGAGATCTAGCCCGATGAAAATATCCATCAATCGCCTCGCATCAGCGCTGCTACTTCAGGCATCACTCTATCCGCGAACTGCTTAACTATCTGCTCCGCCGTTGTATCTTTTGTTTCATGCGGCAAAAATGTAATTTGCGTAAGTCCCATATCAATAACTGCCGCCACTTTTTCAGCCACCTGTGCTGGTGTGCCTGCCCAGGAAAATGCGTCAACGCATGCTTCCGGCAAGCGCTCCAGAACTCCATCCATCTTCCCGAATTCCGCCCTCACAATTTCGTTGTATAGTTCGTCTTCAATGGTCACGCCCGCCTGGGTGATGAAATCACGGTTTGGCGCACTGGCTTTAATCATGCCAGCGATCATTGGCTTTACTGCTGCGCGTGCAATCTTAGGATCGCTGTGCAAGGCAACATCCACTCGCACAGTAATCGGAATATCTTTTAGCCATCGGTTTGCCGCTTGTGCCCCATCTGCAACCCGTTTCAACGCATAGTCAATCCCTTTTGGCGAGGCATATGTGGCAATCATTACTCCGTCCGCTTCGTGTCCTGCCATTTCTAGTATCCGATTGCCCCTGCTGGCTACCCACACCGGAATATCTGGGCGCGGTGAAAAATCCAATTTCAAATCGTTGGCTTCAACTGTTTCTCCATGAAAAGTGATTCGATCCCCGGCCAGTAGCGATTTGATAATGACAATGGCTTCGCGCAGCGCTGTAAGTGGTTTCATCCGTTCCATACCCATTTGCCGAAATCCAACTGCACCTGCGCCCAGAAGCAGGACAGCACGGCCATTTGAGGCTTCATCCAATGAGGCAATCGCCTCGGCTATCATCGCTGGGTGACAGGTATACGGCTCCGCAATGAACGTGCCCAGTAGCGCCCGTTCAGTATGTGCCGCAAGTACCCCTAATGTCACCCACATATCACGATAAAACTTCTCATTGGCGCACCAAAGAACATCGTAGTTCGCTAATTCGGCAAGTCTTGCCAAATTGATAAGCTGGTCATAAGGGTATTTTCCCCAGATACCTAAGCCAAGCCTGATGTCTTGCTCCCCGCAGCGCCACATATAAGAATTCCAGTTTTATGAACAGCTTAATCAGATCAAAAACATGCCTTTATCGATAACTTTTGCGCCGTCGAGGTAAACTGCCCCTTCACGACGCAAATCTTTGATAATGTCCCAATGCAGCGCTGATTGATTAACTCCGCCGCACTCGGCGTATGCCCGTCCTAATGCTAGATGGATCGTTCCGCCTATCTTCTCATCGTACAAAATGTCATAACAGAAGCGGTCTATCCCGAAGTTCGTGCCCACACCAAACTCGCCCAGCCGTTTAGCGCCTTCATCCATATTTAGTAGTTCGTCTAGTAATTCCTGATTGCTTTCCGCAGTTGCCCGCACAACCTGGCCTTTGGAAAATTCAAGCTGAATCCCCTTGACCTGCCGCCCGACGTATACCCCCGGAAACTCGAAGTAGATATATCCCTCAGCACTATCGTCTACCGGTGCAGTAAAGATTTCCCCATCAGGCATATTCAGATGCCCGTCTGCAACTTCATAAATACGCCCTTGAGTAGAAAAGGTGAGATCAGTATCGCGCCCAACAATACGAACATGTTTTGCAGCTTGGAATATGTCCTTTATCTCTTGGTAGCGGCGTGATTCAGCCTGCCAGTCGCGCACAGTAGCGCTAAAGAAAAATGCCATCATATCGTCAAGGCTCATTTCAGCCTGCTGCGCGAAAGACTCGTTTGGCACACGCACTAGAACCCATCGAGTCAGGTCATTTCGCATTCCCGAAACTTTGCCCATAGCGCGCTTATGGGCAGTGATTTTACTGGCGCTAATGCCGGTAAATTCGTGAGGGTTCCGCGCCCCACGCAGCCCGATATAAACATCCGCCCACTCCATCCCATACGCCTGCATCTCAGGTACCCAATCAAGCTGCTCTGGATTGCCGTATAACATCAGATCGCGCTCTAGGTAAGTTGACTGAAACTCAATGTGTGGCAGTGCCCCGGCTTTCACAGATGCCGCGTAAACCGCGCGTGCTAATGGAAAGGTATCCACCTCCATCATTGTGATCAGCACTTTTTCGTTCGGTTGTATGCCGGTGGAGTAATTTACCAGCACATCAGCTAAGTGTTCCCAGTTGTTCATCAACTTTCACTCCCTAAATCGTGCCACGTACCCAGCGTGGCAGCAGGGCATTTAAGCGTTCGCTCAATTTCATCTGCCACATTACTGATACCCCGGCAGTAGGACTTAGGATGCCCATTTCGGTAATCAACGCAGTGATCAGCTCAGGTGGAGTTTCATCAAAAATACGCCCTACCACTTTTGCCTCTGTTGGATAACTGTCATCCAGAACTTCGTGGCGATGAATCGGATCGATGCGATACGGCAGTCCAAGAAGAGTGCTGCTATCAAACTTAAGTGTGTCAGCAGCGGCATAGAACGGCACTCCATGCACTTTTGCTACTAAAGCTGTCGGGTAGGTCCCAACTTTACACAGCGCAAACCCATTAGATGAGATTGCGTCGACACCCACAAATACCACATCGCTCTCAGGCACAAGCTCCCCAATGCAGGAATCAATGCTTACAGACACCGGAATGTTTAGCTTATGCATTTCGGTCACTGTCCATAGCCCCTCGTTTGCGGGACGTGATTCAGTAACAATCACGCTGAACAACTTGCCCTGCGCCTTTGCAGCCCGCAAAATCCGCCAGACTGTGGAACTCATGCTGTACATGAAAACCACGTCTCCGTTATTTACTTTTTCTGCGCCGTACTGTGCAATCTTTTGTAGTGCGATTTCCGCCCAGTTCATAAAATCGCTGGCAGCACTAGCGATCTCCGCCTTTAGTTCTGTAACCGATATGCCTTCAGCTAGGGCCGCCTCCGCTCGTCCCAGCAAGCGGTGAAGTGCGTTTATCGGCGGGGCAAGTGATGGCATCACTCGCAAAATATCAATAACCGCACTTCCGATTTCATCCAGCAGAGTCGCTGCATCTGTTGCCTCACTCGCCTGCACTACATCGTTCAGGGCTATAATGATTTCTTTTGCCGTATCTGCCGCGCCGCCAATAACATCAGTACGAACACGCTCTACTACAGTTTCAAGAGATGGATGCTTTGCCACGCTTTAAATCCTTTTCAAGAGGCCGGTAGATTGCTAAAGTAGCTTGCTAATTTCGTGTTTAGTATCGTGCTTTGTGGCATGTCACTTATCAACGCCATCACTTCGGTCGGGCTGAAAACGCCATGTTCAGTGATAAGGTTAGTGATTAGAGATGCTGGTGTAATGTCGAACAGGTGCCCCCTTAACGGCAAATCCCTGTAAGCCAAATTGTGGGGGAAGACCAGCGGATCTAGCTTGAGCGATAGGCCTACCAGCGAAGCGACATTAAATTTCAATGTATCTACAACCACAAATACAGGGATACGCTGTATTTTCGCCAGCAGAGCTGCAGGATATGTCCCTACTTTGGCGATAGCGCTGCCATCAGAATTGATCGCCTCGGCGCCAACGATCATTAAATCGGCTTCTAGAATGAGTTCGCCCATACAGGCATCTATGCTCACCGATACGGGAATCCCCGCTTTACTCAGTTCTGCCGCTGTAATTAGCCCATCGTTATTTGGGCGGGATTCTGTAACTAGAACTCTGAACGTCTTACCGCTGTGGTGAGCTGCCAGCAGTGCGCTTAGAACCGTTTCGCTTAGTGTGAACGTGAAAATCGCGGCACCATCTGGAATCAGGTTGGTTACATACTGTGCCAACGCCGCTTTGGAAAATTTGTTCCGCTGAGCAAGAATTTCTGATTCCTGAATTAGCTTTCTCTGCAGCGCCTCAAAAGAGAAATGTCCTTGCTCCGCTTCTTCCAGGATTATCTGAACCCGATGCATCACGTTAAGCGGTGGCGCGTAGGGCTGCATCACTTCCAGCAGCGCATCCATCGCTGCATCAATTTCCGCCATTAGGGCAGGCAAACTCCCAGCGTGGCTATCCTCGGCAACTTGTGCCAGCGCTAGCATCACCTCACGCCCGCTCCGTGTGGCGTGAAGTTCCAGCGCCTTAAACTGCTCAACCAGTCGTTCAATATCAGGATGCATCTAGCCCTATCTTGCTCTACATCAACCTTGTGATTATTGGTTTCTTGCTTCGTTTACCCTATCCATAAACGCCTTAACCCGTGCGGAGTCCACGCGGTTCCACGTATATCCGTCCACTTTTAACGCGCTACCAACGATCACGCCGTCTGCAACTTTTAAGGAAATCGCCTATGTTTTCAACGCGCGCGCCCGTGTTCAGAAATATCGGCACATCTAATCCCAGCTTCTTGATTTCTTCGAATACACTTATGTCCGGTGTCGAACCTGCCATCGAACCTGAAACCAGAATGACATCCGCCAAGGAAGATACTGCTACACTGCGTGCCCGTTGTGCTGCCGTCCGATTGCCCAGTGAAACTCCAAATTCCGGTACAATGTTGAAAAACATGCGGATATTGCTGGCGCCGATCTGTTCCCGAAAACGCATTACCTCGCCGGCATTGGGGGACCAGATACCCATATCCGATTCATAAGTGCCGGTTATAACCTCGCGGATGAACGATGCGCCGGTGGCATGGGCAATCGCTATTGCGGCCATTGGATCCCAGAGAAAATCCACCCCAAAAGGGATAGTTTTAGGGGCAAGTTCTGTAATCACACGGGTCATGGCGGCGATTTGTTCTATACCTGCCTTGAATACGTAGGGACGATCATCCTCATTACAGAACATGATCGCGTCTACTCCACCAGCAACCAAGTACGCCACGTCATCGCATACCTGATCTACTAGATATTGCATACTAGCTTGCCGGTTATATCTTGGCGTTCCGGGTAGCGCGGGAACATGTGCCATTGCGATAACGGGCTTTTCAGTTCTAAATAAATCTTGTACCCATGAAACCATTACGTTTTCCTTATCTTTGCTAGAAATCAATCAGGTATATTGACCAAGTGCACTTCAATTCCCTGGTTTTGTAGTGCATTTAACATTTCAAGGGAGATTCGACTATCTGTTATCAATTCATCTACTACTGATAGAGGGCCAACAGAGGCAAATGTAGTTCGGCTAAACTTAGTACTGTCAACTACAAGTATAGTTTGTTGGGCGCTTTTAATTAGAGATTTCTTGACCAACGCATCGTCAAGGTTGTATTCGGTAAGTCCATCTTCAAGACTTATGCCGCCCATTCCTAGAAATGCTTTATCTACATGAATTTCGCTATAAAAATGCGCCGGAAACTGCCCAATCATCGAAAGTTCCCCCGCACGTACAATGCCGCCGGTTAAGATCAGGCGAACCTCTGAATCCAGCGTAAATCGCGTCACAATATCATTGGCAATGGGTAAGCTTGCAGTAATTACAGTGAGGTTGCGCTTGCCTTCAAGTGCGCGGGCGACTTCCAACGTGGTTGTGCCAACATCGAGAGCTATGCTCTCGCCATCTTTGATCATGCTTGCCGCATATACGCCGATTGCCCGTTTAACGTCGTGGTTATGCGTAGAACGTGTCAAGTAGGGGGGTTCATAGCTACGGCCAAGTCCATTCATAGCTCCGCCATGAACCCGCCTTAAAAGCCCTTCCCGATCAAGCTCCCTGAGATCCCGGCGAGCGGTCATTTCCGAAACGTTAAACATCTCAAATTTGCGAGACGCTAATTTGCTGGTGTTCATTGATGTAAGCGAGGATTTGACGCTGTCGTTCTGCTTGCATTCCAAAAAATCACCAAAACGTTTGATTTTGTTTGAAGATAACATTGTTTATGTTCGACTGTCAATAAACAAACTATTCAAAAGTAATAAATCTCTCTATTTTTTAAGATAAACATATAAACACTTCATGGTTAACTAACTTCATAATCATTGAAAGGGAAGTTCTTTGTACAGCGGGTGCTAAACTCAACCCAACTAAAGCAGGCTACTAAAAACCCTTATGAAAAGTGAACCGTTCAGAAAAAGACGGCTCGTTTTGGTACGCCAAAACGCACTACACATTCTCTCGTAAAGCAGCAATGGTGGTCGTCGACCACTATTGCCCTTATTAGCTATGTGCAGGTGGCGCCGCCCGGCCATACCACCCCAATCACCGTTGGGTGGAGACCACGCTTATATTGCAGCAATCGCCGCAAACAGAAGGGCAAGCGGGGGCCTCTGAGACATTCGAAGTTATCATCTAAGATATGCATGTCGGCTTCATGGGTTGCCTGATGAAGTGTTTGGATATAAACGGTTAGCCCCCAGCAAAGTTGATATAGCTTTTTCAGATCAACTACACTTTGTCGATAGTGTAGTCTCATAGTTTGGTTGTAGCTGCGATGAAGAGCGGCCTCAGCGGGATAATTGAGTCAACAACATTCAATATACGTCGTCAGAAGAAATGAGATACGCGGGGTGTTTTGAAGAGGTAGTTTGCTCCATTATCCTCAATGATTTTAACTGAGGCTTGAGCCAGTTTTGGGCGTACCTCGCTTCACGTTTTCTGAGTAACTAAATACTTGGTACAGGTAAACAATTGGATACACTTCTGGTGACACCGCCCATAATGTTAGATGAATCAGGCTGCACTTGCTATTGGGTGGGTTGAGCGTTGTGAGGGGGCGATATGCACATCACGATCTTTGTCTATGGCACATGGGGTGATATTCGTCCGCATGTGGTACTGGGAATGGCGCTGCAAAAAGCCGGGCATGAGGTTCAAGTGGTCGCCTCGCCAGGGTATGAACAGTGGGTGCGCGATCGCGATCTCGGATTCTATCCCCTGACGACGGACGTGAATACATTCGCCAGAGAAAATGCAGACCTTATGGACAAGGGTTTCATCAGCCAGCTTCAAACCCTGCGGACGCGCATCGCACCGCTCTTGGTACAGATGGGGCTGGAAGTGATGGAAGCCACCCGTGACTCCGATGTGCTGATGACGGTCGAATTTGGTGCTTCGCTGCTGCTCGATGTGATAACGGCGAATAAGCTGAAACCCATCTTCATCAATCCAGCACCGATCAATCCGACCCGCACATCAAATACTGTTTTACCTGCAAAGCCGGGGTGGTTCCCATTTGAGGGATGGTATAACCGTCTGGGCTATACCGTGCTGCGGCAGTCATCATGGCGAGCGCTTGCAGGAGGGCGTAATCCACTAGCGAAGCAACTTGGTTTGCCGAAAAGTGGCTACAAGGACTTCCGCGCTGTGGTGGATACTGCCCCTGCACTGACGACTGTGAGCCGGCATGTATTTCAGCGCCCGGCAGACTGGGACGATCGCTGGCAGGTGACCGGTTTTCTCTTCGACGATGACCCTACCTGGGCACCGCCGCAAGATCTCGTTGACTTTCTGGAGACAGATGAAGCACCCGTCTATATTGGCTTTGGCAGTATGCCCGATAGTAAACCACAAGCCACCACCCGCATGATTATGGATGCGGTGCGGAAGGCTGGCAAGCGAGCGGTTATCCTGACCGGATGGGCGGGGTTGGGTGCGAACGATGTGCCAGAAAATATCCACATCCTGAAGTATGCGCCGCATAGCTGGTTATTTCCAAAGATGGCGGTGATTGTTCATCATGGCGGATCAGGTACCACTGCATCCGGGATGCGTGCAGGTGTGCCAACAGTTGTCATACCACATCAAGGCGATCAGGGCTTCTGGGGCAGAACTGTCAAGCGCCTTGGTGTCGGCACAAACCCAATTCCACGCAAGAAACTGACCGTCGAAAGTTTAGCTGCAGCGATTACAGAAGCGACCACCAATCGCGCCATGCAGGTGAATGCGCGGGCGCTTGGTGAGAAAATCAGTGCTGAGGATGGGCTGGAAGAAACAATAAAATGGGTGGAACGTTTTCTGAGCTAAGAGGGAAGCTGATGTAAAGCTCAACCAACAGAGCGCTCAGGACGACTGTCTTTGCTGCCGGGTCTGATGTGACATCTAACTTTTTGTCTGGATGTTGATGAGTGCTAGTACAACAGTCTTACACGCCTAATGCGTTTATTGACCCTATCGGGCATTGGAACCGTGCCTTTACCCTGCTGTAAGCCTGCTGGTCGAACGGCTTTATCAAGGTATTCCGCTTCCTCTAGAACCCGTAACTGAGAAAACAGCCTCCAAAGACGAACGCAATAATTTGATCTGCGAACTCTACGCGATGGGTGATGCGTTGGAGGCGATTGCCTCAACCTTCAGCATATCGGTTCAACGAGTACATCAGATTGTCTGCCGGCGTGAAACTGATTCGATAATGGGGAAAAGAATCTCTTAAGCGGAAGTCGCTTGTCGTCACCCTCAGCGTAGCACCTAAAACTGCCAATAATGTCTTGTCGAGCCGCGATAAATGCTTTTTGGGGCTTGTCTTATACTCAAGTGGATGGACTCGCCGTCACAGCAACTGTATCCGGATATCTTTTGGGTATTGGGCAACTGGTGGATGCCAAACCTATTCACAACCGAAGAAAGCAGATGATACAATGCAAGCCAGAACGCTAAAGATACTCCACCTCTTATGAAGGACTCCGTTTACATTAGTTTCACTCTGACAAGTTTTTAAAGAGACTTGATTTTTGCATGGTGCGTGTAGGAGATGCGATTTATGAGCAACGCAGTGATGCAGCAAATTGGTACTGTTGGGGTGATCCCTATCATTGTTCTGAATGATGTGAGTAAGGCGGTTGAACTTGCACGGGCGCTTTTAGCCGGTGGGATAGGATGTGTCGAAATTACGCTGCGCACTGCTGTCGGTATAGACGCAATCCACCAGATTGCGCAGGCTGTTCCGGAAATATTGATCGGAGCAGGTACAGTGTTGAGCATCGATCAGGCGGAAGTGGCCGTAGCTGCGGGCGCGCGTTTTTATTGTCACACCAGGTTTTGATGACGATGTAGTATCTTGGTGCCAATCACATGACGTTCATATTTTGCCGGGCGCAGTGACGCCTACAGAAATAACCCACGCGCGCAAAAAAGGTATTTTCACGATCAAATTTTTTCCTGCAGACCTTTACGGTGGCCCAAATGCAGTTAAGTCGCTTAGCGGGCCATTCAATGATATGCAATTTGTGGTCACCAGCGGAGTGAACGCCGATACCTTAGCCAGTTACCTGAAAGTTCCGGCAATACTAGCCTGTGGCGGAAGCTGGATTGCACCTTCTGCTCTGATTGATGATGGTGAGTTCGAGGTAATCACGCGGCTGGCGCGCGAAGCTGCCGAAACTGTAAAACTCATCAGGGGGAAATGAGTGCGTTTTTCGCTGTAATAGACGATATCTGAGCACCTGCTCGAAGCTGTAACTGTTCCGTTCAAAACTTACGGTACCGTTTGAACACCTCAACTACATCGTCACCGGATGCCAATTCGGACATCGCTATTCTTTCAATGCCCAGATGCTTTTCACATGCCTCCAGAATTGTGAGTGTAAGCTCTCTAGGGATGATCACCACACCGTCAATATCTCCGAAAACGAAATCGCCGGGATAGATAGCAACTTCAGGAATGATGGCTCCGGGGAGGGTGATCGGAGTCTGATATTCCACCACTTTCCAGCGTCCGGTAGCCGCAACAGGATTGCGGAAGCGGCAGAACACCGGGTATTTCAATGCTTCAAGTTGATGACTATCGCGGGTGCCGCCGTCGGTTATGGTTCCAGTGACATTACGGGCCATGCACGCAGTAGCGTTCAGACCGCCGAAATGGGCGCTGGCGATATCGCCGCCCGTGTCAATCACTTCGATGGAGTACGGCTCGAATCTGGAAAACATTTCGAGCTGAACCTGGTTATGGCCTGGCCCACTGTCCGTACTAACGCGCCCTTTGACAGTGAAGGCGGGGCCAGCGATCTTAGAATCGGGATCAATCGGCTTGATGTCGTTCGCTAGCACCATGTGCCCAAGCCCGCGTTCGTCCAATTGATCAAACACCAATCCACTAAAAAAATGAAGATAGCGTTGGACAATCTCTTGCGTAGATATGGTCGTATCGGTTGCCATTGCGCTGTTCCTAACGAATCGCTTCAGAAAAATAATCGTCGCCAGAGTTATTTGACGCCAGATATATGCGTTTGATGCAGGGGAAGTATCGCTCAGTAACCATGTTAGAGAAAAATATAAGCCTATTCCTGTTGATCTGTCAACCTATCAGATAGGTTGACAGTATGTTGGAAGTTGGCTACAGTATCAATATGCTCGAATAATGAAAGACGGTAATTGTAATTTATGACTCTTCACGAACTGACGCGATACACCCTAGCAGATCAAGCAGCAGAAAGCATTCTGGCTTATATCTACGAGCATGAATTGAAGCCCGGCGAAATACTTCCCTCTGCAGCCGTTTTGGCCTCACAGTTAGGCGTCAGTCGCCCGGTTATCCGGGAGGCGCTCAAAACCCTTGAGGGGCAAAACACTATCGAGATTATCAACGGTAAAGGTGCTGTCATCAGGCCGGTTGGCAGTCAGGATTTGAACACCTTCTTTCAACGTGCGCTGGGTTTTGATCGTAAAGCGATAGGCGAGCTTTTAGAAGTGCGGCAAGGTTTGGAAGTACAGGCGGCAAGGTTGACCGCACAGCGTCGTACAGAAGAAGACCTCGAAATGATGGCGCAGGTTCTTGAGCGAATGCACAGTCATTATCACAACGTTGAGGCCTACACTGCGGACGATCTCACCTTTCATGTGAGCATTGCTGCTGCTACCGGTAACGCGATGATGGTGCATCTGGTGGAATCGCTGCGCGATGCGACGTGGGAATCGATGCATCGCTGGCATTGTCAACAGCGCACCACCGAGGAATATACGCAAGTCCAACGTATGCATGAGCGCATTTTTCGAGGCGATTAAAGCTGGAGACCCTGAAGCAGCAGCACAGGCCATGTCATCACACTTTAATAAAGCCATTTTCGACCTTAATCATTCTGATTGAGAGCGATTTGAGACGCGATTACAGAACAAACGATGCGCGGTAAGATGGATTATTCGGCGGGCGTCGTGCTCGCACTAGATGTAGGCACCAGCAGCCTGAAGGGGGCGTTGTATTCGCTTGCCGATGGCAGCTTGATTGCTGAAAGCGACGCTAGTTATAGCTTGCAGCGCCCGCAGCCGATGTGGGTCGAGCAACTCCCAGCGGATTGGTGGTCTGCTTTGCAAACGACCTGTAAAACGCTATGTACCATTATTTCCGCCGAGCATATCTATGCTGTGGGCCTCACCGGGCAGGTGCCTACGATGGTACTGGTCGATCAAGTGGGACAGGCCGTTGCCCCGGCCATATCCTGGCAGGATAGGCGCGCAGAAGTAGAAGCCGAATGGCTCAAGCAAGATGTAGGCGCGCAGCAGCTTTCTGAGTGGCTGGGGCTTGATATGCCGATTGATCCCGGCTGGCCTCCGGCCCGGCTGGTGTGGTTGGCACGGCATCGCCCTGAATTAATCGCTCAGACCTATAAGATCTTTATGGCGAAGGACTATGTGGGCTGTCAGCTTACAGGCGCGTTTTGCTCTGATGCATGGAGCGCAAAAGGGATTAATCATCTGCTTACTGGTAAGCCGACAGCCGAATATTACGATTGTGTCGGGCTTCCCGCCTCGCTCGCACCACAAATCAAAGCTCCACATGAAATAATCGGTGAAATAACCGCACAGGCGGCTGAATTGACGGGTCTAAGAGCAGGAACGCCAGTTATCAATGGTTCCAGCGATGCCGTGTGCGGCATGATCGGCACCGGGGTGGTCGGAAGAGATAACACAGCTTTCAACCTGACCGGAACTTCGGAGATGATCGGTCGCTCTGGCGGTCATCCAACAAGCGGGTTGCTGTTTATTCCCGGTGAAGTTACAGGCGCACAATCGATTTTATACGGTCCAACTCAGAGCGGCGGCGATAGCCTGGTATGGTACACGGAATTTTGCCGGACGGACTTTGCTGACGCTTTGGCTGCTGCTTCCGATGCTCCACCAGGCGCCCGGGGCGTAGTGTTTTTGCCGTATCTAGCTGGAGAGCGCGCGCCGATCTGGGATAGCGGTGCGCGGGGCGCATTTATCGGATTGCTGCGTGAACACGATTTTGGTTGCGGCGCGCGGGCAGTTATGGAAGGCGTGGCTTTTAGCGTGCGCCATGTTCTGGAAACCGCAGGTGTTCACCGGAGTCCGATAATACCGCTGCGTGTTGCCGGGAGGAGTGCGCGCCTGCCGTTATGGAATCAGATTCGTGCTGACGTGACCGGGCTTTGTGTGGAAATCGTTAAGCAGGGGACATCAGTAACGTTAGGCGCGGCCATGTTGGCGGCAACTGGCATTGGCCAGTTTAATAATCTTTTAGAGGCTAATGTTCTGGTACAAATTGAAACCACTGTTGAGCCGCAAGCATCGTTGCGATCCATTTATGACGATGCCTATGGGGTATTTCGGCATGCTTATCCGGCGTTGCGCGGCATGATGACAGTTCAGTGAGGGACGGGGCAAGCGCCGCGAAATTCCTGGCGGGCGCTTGAGGAGGTTGGGTTTTGGGTTCAGTCAAGATGAGCGAAAAGTACCATCCCGTGACCACTCATCAAGATAAACAAATCGTTTGTAGCAGAATATTTTAGGAGGAGAGAAATGAAGCGGTCAAGATTGTTCCTTGTCTTTGTTCTGGTCATCGCCTTATTCGTAACTGTCGGGCAAACGGTGCTTGCTCAAGATACTCCGACCATCGGTGCGATCTTGTTCAGCCGTGACAGCTTTTTCCAGTCAATTCAGGCAGGTATGGAAGAAGCGGCTGCGTCTGCAGGCGCTGAACTGCTGGTCAATATCCACGAACATGACATCAATGAAGAGACGCGGCTGATTGAGGACTATGTGGCGCGTGGAGTCGATGCCATCGTTATCACTCCCGAATCAGTCGATGCCTCGGTTCCCGCATTGCAGGCTGCCGCGGATGCTGGTGTGATCATCGTGTGCTACAACACCTGTGTGAATCAGGAAGCACAGGATGCGTTCGTGTCTGCGTTCTATGAAACCGATCAGGCTTCACTTGGTTACCAGACCGGTGAATACCTCGCTAACTGGGTTGCTGAAAATGCTGTTGAAGAGGTCAATATTGGTATCGCCCAATGTGATTTCGTGGAAGCCTGCCAGCGCCGCGGTGAAGGCTTCCGTCAAGCGCTGAACGATGCAGGCGTGGCGTTCAACGAAGTTGCTAATCAGGAAGGCTCCTGCCAGATGTTGCAGCTA
>LMZS01000163.1 GCA_001567085.1 Chloroflexi bacterium OLB15 | reverse complement strand
AGCTCGCTGCTGCATTTCCGTATCCTCGCTCATCATCTGAATTGCATGAGCAAGATTCTCAACCGTCAGCTTCGAAAACGGAACCGGGGCTGATCCTACGCCGAGTTCGTGCGTTCGTTTCCCCCAGAACGGCTGATCGGCCGTGAAGGGGACCACCATCGAGGGAACACCCGAACGTAATGCGAACCCGGTTGTCCCTGATCCGCCGTGATGGATCACCGACGCCATACGCGGGAACAGCCACGCATACGGCGCGTAATCCAGCAAGAATACACTGTCAGGTAGGTGCTCAACACCAAGTTGCGCCCAACCCGCATGTAAGATGCCTCGCTTGCCGGTTTGCTGTAGTGCATTAAGGATTAACACTGTCGTTGCTCGTGGATCGGGAACAGGCATACTTCCAAAACCGATAAATACGGGAGGATCACCTGCTTCAAGAAACTTCAGCAGCGCGTCGGATGGTTCCCAACCGGGTTCGTCTAGTGTCCAATAACCCGTCGTATGCACATGATCGCCCCACTCTGGTTGCTTTGGAATGACATGTTCGCTGAATCCCTGAATGACAGGGACGCGCTCACGTTTCATACGTCGTATGTTGCCCCACCAGAAAGACGCGTGCGGAAGTCCGAGCTTGTGCCGAAAGTCGTTGATCGCCTTGCGGAACGGGCGCCATGCCAACTGCTGACCGAAAGCGTACGTCAGTCGGTTGTACCACCGTCCCAGCGAAAACTGCATCGGCAGCAGCGAGAGCGGATACGCCCCTGTGACTTCCTGCGGGATGACGGACAGCGCGATATACGGCACGCGCAGCGCCTCCGCCAGATCGTACCCGTAGAAACCGCCCGGCAGTTGGCTCAAGATCGCGTCAGAGTCGCGCAGCGTATTAGCGGCAAAAGCTGCGTGATAACTTTGCGTGATCGCGCCGAACGTCCGCATAAAGCCGCGTATCATATGCAGCAGACTCAGACCTTTCCCTTTAACCCCTTCAAGAATTAATTCACTTGTAAGTGCTTGTGCATCGCCCTCAACCGGGAAGAATTCCAACCCCTGCTCACGCACCATCGGTTCAAAACCGACCATCGTGACCATGCGGACAATATACCCAATATCCGCCAAACCGCGCCCTAAGGCGACAATCGGCTGTACATCCCCGCGGGATCCCAGCGCGATCAGCGTCAGTTTCATACGTCACCTAAGACTAAGATGTAATCGGTCGCTTCTGTAATCACCCTTTGGGGGTAGTCGTAACCCAGCTTGGCTGCCGTTTCTTCTGTCAGTCGGGTGAACAAACGAACGGATGCAATCAGCGATTTTCGGCTGTCAGCCGCTTCGAAATGCGCGAAGACATCATGCAGTTCCCGCCATGTAGCCTCGCTGACCCAATCCCGCATAAAATCACCACGATAGTAAGTGTCCACTGGACTATCATGGGTAGCGTGAGCGTGCCATTCCAGCATTTCCAGCAGCATCCGCTGTTGAATCTGGTCTGCCCATTTCGCTTTCCACAGGTTGCCGCGCTTGATCTGTTTGGCAATGTACACCGCGCCGTAGGAATAGCCCTCGACGCGCTGGATGAACTGCGCCTGTGTTGGTGGTGTGTACGGCGGAGGTGCGAACGGGGTCGGCGTGGGAAGTTGTGCCACGATACCATCTTTGTCTAGCAGGATGTTGTAACCGCGCTGCTGATCGTCCCACAAGTATTGATCGTCAATCAGCGGTTGAAGCATGCTGATCGGTGTCACAGAAAAATCGACCTTGATGCCGCCCTGATACAGGATGAGCCAGCTTTTGGTCTCATCATGATGTTCTTCAAGAATCATCCAGACCGGGGCAAAGTTGCGCATCCATTGGAGGTAGAATTCAGTCTCTTGCGCATGATTTCTGGTGACATAGAGCGATATATCCAGGTCAGAATATTCGTCCGCTGGTTTGATCTGCCGCGCCTGAGAACCGACGACGAGGATCGCCCGAATCTCTGCGACGCGTTCAGCCCACGCGACCAGTTCGATTTGCAGCCGCTCGTAGAAAGCTTGGATACTCAAGGTTGATCGCCTTTTCCAAGCCCTGCTTCACGCGCCCTGATGATCGCCTGTGCACGGTCAGCGACCTGCAATTTGCTGAAGATGTTGGAGATGTGATTGCTCACCGTCTTGACCGTGATATTCAATTGCAAGGCGATCTCGTGGTTGTTCAGCCCGCGTGCAATCCGGTCAAGCACTTCGACTTCGCGCTCAGAAAGCTCTGGAAAGGGAAGCGCGACGGGTTGTAGGCTTTGCACACGGCTCAAATTGCGAAAGTAGTCGGTGACGCGGTTGGCAATCGCCGCGCCGAACAATACATCCCCGCTGGCGACGGCACGGATCGTCCGCAAGACCTCTGATTTGTCTGCCCCTTTGAGGACATAGCCTCGTGCCCCCGCCATCATCGCTGCAAAGAGCGACTCACTATCTTCGATCATCGTCAGCATGATGATCTTCGTAACAGGCATCCGTTCGAGGATGCGCGCCGCCGCCACAATGCCATTCATCTCCCCCATCTGAATGTCCATCAGGATTACGTGTGGGGTCAACTGCTGTGCTTTCTCAACAGCTTCCTCGCCGCCGGAAGCTTCGCCCACCACTTCGATGTCGCTGACGGCAAGGAAGATCGCCAGCAGCCCTTCACGGAACAGGGTGTGATCATCGACAATCAAGAGGCGAATCGGGGTTTCAGTCACGTTCTACTCTCTTTCTTCAGGCAGTGGCAGCGCAACCGAGACACACGTTCCCCCGCTTGAACGTAATGCGATGTGGAACGTGCCGCCCAGTTCCTCGGCGCGCTCGCGCATCGAGCGCAGTCCGACATTCGCTCGCACCTGTTCAGCCAGACCATCCCCATCATCCTCGACGGTGATCTGGAGTTGGGCTGGGGCTTGTAGCAACTTCAGCGTGATTTCGCAGTGCTGTGCATGGGCGTGCTTGACCACGTTTGTCACCGCTTCCATGACGATACGATAGCTGGCGGCTTCGACCGCTGCTGGAAGGTTGCGAGGAACACCATCGGCATCAAGACGGATCTGCAATGGAGGCGTATGGTTATGCAAGTGAGCAACCGCGCCGCGGATCGCTTCCACAAGTCCTAGTTCATCCAACGCTGGCGGACGTAAATCATTCACCACCTGCCGAACATCCCCAACAAGCTGCTGCGCCTGTCGTTTGACTTCACCGAGCAGTCGTATGGAAGTATCACGATCCAGATCGAACAGATCGATGGCGGCATCTACCTTGAGCGGCAGGCTGGCAAGGGCGGGTCCCAATCCGTCATGCAGGTCACGCCGCAAGCGCCGGCGTTCTTCTTCCCGTGTTGTGACGATGCGCTGGCGCGACTGCTGCAATTCATCCCACATCTGCACGGCGCGAACTGTGGTCGCGGTCAGTGCCGCGATAGCACTCAGCAGTGTCTGCTCATGCTGGTTGAATTGTTCGTGTGGATTGCGCGGTGCTACCAGTAGATCGCCAACGGTTTCGTTACGGTAGATCAAGGGGATGTGCTGGGCCAGATCGCGACGTTCACCCCATGCCGCCGCTGATTGCGTTTCCGGGTTCGTTTGGATGGCAACATAGGGAATTTTGAGCGTTTGAGCGATCGTGTGCGCGAGATTGGGAAGGATGGCGGCGCGCGTATCTGTCGTCTGAAGCTGATAGGCTAATCGCGTGAATACCGCCGCCGGATCATCGCGGTCGCCATACAGCAGTCGGTCTACGGCGTGCTGCAAGCGATCGCGCAGCGGTTGAAACAACACGGCGATGATCCCCGTCGCAACCAGCCCATTTACAGCGGTCGTTTGGGTGTGAAATAGTGCGCCTAATCCACCCACGATCAGCACATACAGTGTGAAGATCAAGAATGTAAGCGTACCATACACCAGTGTTCGGCTAAGAATCGCGTCGATGTCCCACAGTCGGTGGCGGAACACGGCAAGCCCAATGCAGATTGCAAACACGGTTTGACTGATGTACCACAAGGTGTCCTGTATGAGTTCCCACAGTACACCCTGTTCGCGTGTAGCGATCAGGTACTCGCTTGTCACCGCGGGGTAGATTTCGAAGACCGTATAATCGAGCGCGTAGTTTAAGGCGAGGAGCAGCGCCCCGGCAGTGATCCACTTGATCTGCTGGCGCTGCACCGGATTCGCGTGAACGCGATAACGCCAGATCAAAGCGCCAACCGCGCACAGGGTAAAGGTCGTGTTCAGGATAATCGCCAGTGGGTAGGATAAGGTGTGCAGGGACAGCGGTGTTTCGGGGAAAAACACATCACCGAACTGCATGATCAGCCACACGAACGCGACCCAGCGCGCCCACTTCGGCACGAACTTCCCATCGGGAAAGAGGAAGACAAACAGTAGTGTGCCAATCGACAAGAGAAACACCAGCAGGCGGTTCAACAGCGGTAAGATCGGCACTTGATTTTCAACCGTGAACCACGATGTTGACCACTGCCAGAACGGGTTATAGGTCGGTCCTGCCGTTCCGACAAGCAGCAGAAAGCCCGCGAGCAAGAGTACGCGCAGTTCGCTGCGCCGCCGCATCAGTACGATGCTTAGGAAGACAAACGGAAGGGCAGCTACCACCCGCAGCAAAACGAAATAGACCGCAAATGCTGCGGGAGTCAGCCCGCTGTTCGAGATAGCTTCGCGCCAGAGCATGCAATTCGGGCGATATTCCGTCGGGAAATAAATCTCGTCGCAGTCGCCAAACGCCCACTGCGTCGCCTGACCGTAATTGGCAAGCGCGAACACGCCCAGCGAGAGCATAAACAGCGCAATATACAGGAGCCGACCTATAAGTAGCGACTTATCTCCTAATCGATATGGAGGCGAGGCTGTTCTGTCACTCATGCCGCCATCTCATCCTTCAATTACTCATCAGTCAGCGATGGACAGCAAAGCCGCTGTCCATCTTTGCATTTTAAGGCGAGCTTGGATATGGCACTAGCGCGCGCTGATCGTCATTGTGCCGCTCTCGCCAACTGAACGACCATCGACAAACTGCACAGCGCTATTCACAAACACATCTGCCAGGTACAGATCAGCATATGTCCCGGAGACAGATAGGATTTGACCAGCGGCATTGATGCTGGCACTGTCCGAACCCTCGGCAAGATAGAGGCTGCCAGAGTAGTAGCCTTGGATCATGCCCTGTTCGGTTTCAATAGTGAACATGACCGTCACCGGGTGTAAAGGTGGGGACGGCATAGCTGTTACTTCAGAGACATTGGCGGAAATGCTGCCCTCAAATGCCCCACTGATATCACCGGCTGCCATAATCCGAAACGCCATTCTGCCATCAGTCAGTGGTTCAATGGTGGGTGGTCCAGCAGCCCCCGTGCTGAATTCGAGGACGACAGGTTGATCTGATAGATTGAGAGGTTCAACTGGAATAAGATCCTGAGCAAGCGATAGGCTGGTCAGACTGAGGATGGCGATACAAAGCGTTAAGACAGATAGTGATTTTCGAAAGGTTTTCATCGGTTTCCTCCTTAATAATGAACGAAAAAGCATTGAACCTGCTTTTTCACTCTACAAGGGGTGTTTTCCCGATGTCACGGGGGCATACACCTAAGAGGGTCGGGAAGTTTTCCCGTTTACAGCAGCTCCATACAATTCAGATCATCCACAGCCGTCAACGTTCGTTGCAACATGGGCATCCAGTATTGGTGCGTATCCAAGCGAAGTTCAGTCCGGCACCATTCGGTCGCCACATAGACACCCATCATCACGCACAAACGGTAATCATCCCATAGTTGTTCCCAGGTGTACCCCGTTATCCCCTGCCTGATGAGGCATTCGTGGTAGCGCCGCAGGACGGGTATTTCCAATGTTCGGCGGATTTCGACCTCCCAGTACAGAACCATCGCATACGCCAGATCATATACCGCCAGCCAAACGGTAAGGCTCCAGTTGAACGGTTGGCGGTCAATCAGGTAGAGCGGGCGGTCTCCGTTGATGGGGATCAGGATGTTGTTCCGGTTTACATCACCATGAATCAGTGTGAAACCCAGATCATCCTCTGTGCGCCTAACCATTCGTTGAGGATGTGCGTCATATATCCGGTTGATAGCTTCCTGCCAGTGCGCTTTCAGTTCGTCTGCACAGGCATCAATGATGAAGCTGGTACCGAGTTTGCCCATCTCGGCAAACTGCTGGATCTGCTTTGCATTTGGTAGGCGTTCGTCGATTTCCGCAAAGCGTGTTTGCCCCCACCAGTGTGTGTGCAGGGTTGCCAAGCCTTCTGCCAATGCCATACCATAGCCCATCGTGGGTGTTCTATTGCGCGCTGTCTCATGCGTATCGGAGAGATCGTCCATCAGGATGTGATAGCTACCGTGTTGCTGTGAATAGACTGCATCATAAGTGCGCGGAATGGGGGCGTGGGGAACACC
>LMZS01000162.1 GCA_001567085.1 Chloroflexi bacterium OLB15 | reverse complement strand
GCACGCTGTGCCTCTGCGGCGCTTGAGGGAATGAACGGCACGCAGCGAGACGTGAAAATGGGCGTTTTGCGAATCGCCTTCACCAAACGGTGAGAAGTGGGCGAGCCACTAGCCCGCCCCTCCAGCGTAATCGTTGGGTCACTCATTGATAATGTTCTGAGCGTTTTCGTCGAAGATATTGTCCTCAACTTTAACATCGGGGTGACCGGCCATACGGACGGCAGCTTCAAGGTTGCCGGTGAATGTATTGCCTTCCACAAGGCAGGCATCCACGCGCTTAAAATAAGCTGCGGTGCGGTTAGCTTTGAAGATATTGCCGACCACACGGTAATCATGGCAGTTGGCGGCGGTGGTTTCGTCGCCAGTGTAGCCCGCAAAGCCGATGTCATTGTGTTCGATGTGGTTATTTTCGAGGGTCATATCGTAGCTGACCTCATAACCCGGCCAATAGGGAACTACCGCGCCGCCGCGCGTCCACAGGCGCACACCATCGCCATTGTGGGTGATGCGGTTGCCGCGCATGACAAAGCCAAAAGCGTGTTCAGCAGCGATGCCAGCCTTGCGATTGAAATTGATCTCATTGTCTTCCAGCGTGTTTTCCCATGAGAAGCCCATCCAGAAGCCATAGTTAGAATCGCTGCAATTGTTGCGGCGGAAGATATTGCCGCGCGAAAAGGTAGATTCGATGGCGTTGTTAGGGCTGAGGCGGCAGTCGTTATCTGCAAACAGGTTATCATTGCAGGGGGTAATATCGCCGGGATGGCAGTAGCCAGCGACGAAGATGCCATCGCCACCGCACAAACAGCTGTTGCGTAGAAATTTGCTGCGGGAAGAACCTTTTACCAGCACGATGGCGGCAGCGTCAGCCTCAACACGTATAGCGCCACTTTCGGGGCGGCGATACACGCGATTGCAGAAATCAAGCTGGTTATCCTGAATGAGACACTCGTTGGTGTTGGATAGATACACGCCCCAACCGCTGTTGAAAGAGGCATTGTTGCGCTCGGCAGTGATGCCAGACGAGTTATAAAGCTGGATGCCGTTCATCTGGTGTTGAAGATCGCAGCTGCGGATTACGCCGTTCGTGACATGGTTGAAGAAGATCGCGCCGCCGTAGGCCTCTTCAAGCGCCTGCCAGAGATAAAGAAAGGTATCTATGCCTTCGATTTCGGCGGTGCCGCGCACGGTGACGGATTCGATACGGACATCGGTGCAATTATCAAAGCGAACGGCGTGATGGTAACCAATCAGCGATAAATCATTGATGGCGATATTTGATTGACCATCAGCATGGATGCCCACGCCAGTTTGATCAGGGCTGATGATTCGCACGTTTTCGCCGCTGAGGGTGACATTATTGGCGGCGATGCGGATACCTGAGGGCAGAATATATGTGCCGGGTGCAAAAATAGTGTCTTCACGAATGATCATGCCATCCGATGGGATAATATTGGTTTGCATCTATATGCTCCAGATAGGTTTTGGTGGTTCAGGTTGTGAAGTATCGTGATGCTGTGGCGAAAGTT
>LMZS01000161.1 GCA_001567085.1 Chloroflexi bacterium OLB15 | reverse complement strand
TTTTAGGCGCGATCTTGCTTGTGGTGAATTTTAAATGCATGGCGTATATCAATCAGGGCGAGCCGCAATATAAGGTCATCCGCATCATTTTGACGGTGATTTTATTCGGGCTGGCAGTTTTGTATATCGCGCAAGGGCTGGGGCTTCTGGTTAATCTGCCGCCGCCGCTAGGCTGGGCATAGGCTGGAGGCGGCGGCGCTGCTTAACCTGATACAGGGATCAATACCGTTTGACTCCCTCACCCGACCGCTTGCTTCACCAGCGCGACGATCCTGGCCTCTATGGCGGGGGTGATCGTTTTCAGCGCATAAGCCACCGGCCACAGATCGCCATCGTCAAGCATCGCGCTGTCGTTGAAACCAAGCGTTGAGTACCGCGCGTTGAATTTGCTGGCGGGTTGGAAGAAAAACACCACTTTGCCTTCCTTGTTGGCATATGCTGGCATCCCGTACCACGTTTTGGGGGCAAGGGTTGGCGCGTTGGCTTTGACAATCTCATGCAGCCGCGTCGCCATCTCGCGTTCTGGCGCTGGCATTTCAGCAATCTTCGCCAACAGATCGCTTTCACCATCTGCTTTGCCCCGCTTCAATTCTTTGGCGCGCTCCTTCATTGCAGCGCGTTCTTCCTCGGTAAACGACTGGTCATTTTTCGATGCCTTCGCCATCATAAACTCCCCTCATCCTGTTAACAAACTGCTTAAAGTGCTGCGGCAGGCGGTGTATGTTATGCCTGTCGGCGCGGTTTATCCTGAGCCAGCACCATGACGTTACCGCTGTTATCTTTGAAAACAGATTCGATGATCCCGTAGGGGCGATCAGTCGGCGGCTGCAAAAACTCTACGCCTTTTTCCACCAGCATTTCGTAGGTTTTCTGGCAGTCGTCGGTTTTCCAGGGGCCGCCGCCCAGCTTGCCCGCATCCAGCAGTTTGTTAATTTGTTCCGCTTCTTCTTCGGTAAACCGCGCGCCGGCTTTTGCCAGTTCAAGATGAATTTCCAGATCGGGCTGCGTTTTCATGCCTACCGTCAGCCAGCGGTAATCGCCATTTCTAACATCTGCGCGGATTTCAAAGCCAAGTTTTTCGGTGTAAAAGCGCAGCGCTTCGTTCAAATCCTTCACCCAGATCGTTGTTACCGAAAGCCGGTTAATCATCGCTTGCTTCCTCCGCAGCACATAACACAGCCCGAATATTAAAACATTTGTGCTGAATTAACTTCTCGAAAATTGCCCTGTTTTTAAGACTCAGGGCGATCCTGGATGTTGTGAAGCAAACAAATGCACAACGGGATATAAGCGGGGGTTGCTGTAGGCTGGCTGCTCAGGCGATACGCGCGCGGCGATAGCCCGGTTGCGTTGCGAAATAAGGTGCTAAACGATCCCAGGCTTTCAAAGCCAACCTGTATACAGATGTCGGTGACGCTGAGATCAGTATTGCGTAGAAGTTCCTTGGCTTTGGCGATTCGCTGCTCCACAAGGTATTGATGCGGGGTTTGCTTGTAAACCCGCCGGAACGCCCGAATCAGATAGAAGGGCGAGAGCGCGACCTCGCGGCTTAAATCCTCGATGGTGATCGGGGTATCGTATCTGCGCTCCAGCAATGCGCGGGCAAGATGCACAGGCTTATCGGGGTTCAAAGGCACAAGAAACTTTCCCGGCAGTGAACATTAACAGGAATATTATATCCGAATATGGTCGCTGCCGCTTATGCCCGGCTTCATCAGGGCTGCAACGCACCCCTTTGTAAACTCTCTGTAAATTGACCCTCACAAAATACCCGTATTGCATATAATTACGCGGTTGTGTTTTCCGCAGAATGCTATCTGAAGGGCATTCAAAATATGATCGAAGTCAATCAACTTACCAAACGCTACGGCGGCTTCACGGCTGTCAACGGCATTTCCTTCCGAGCGGTGCGCGGGGTGACGGGCTTTCTTGGGCCAAATGGCGCAGGCAAAACGACCACTATGCGTATGCTTACAGGGTATCTGCCGCCAACAGACGGAAACGCCACCGTCGCAGGCTATGACGTGTTCAAGCAGAGCATCAAAGCCCGCCAGCACGTCGGCTATCTACCTGAAAGCGTGCCGCTGTACCGCGACATGACCGCCATCGGCTACCTGATGTATATCGCCGAAATTCGTGGGGTGAAGCACCGCCGCGAGCGCGCAGAAACCATTCTCGCGCGTGTGGGGCTGGCAAACCGCGCCAACAGCCAGATTCGCACCCTCTCCAAAGGCATGCGCCAGCGCGTGGGGCTGGCTTCAGCGCTGATCCATGATCCTGAAGTGCTGATACTGGACGAGCCGACCATCGGCCTTGACCCGATTCAGGTGCTGGAGCTGCGCGATCTGGTGCGGGAACTGGGCGAGCGCCATACAGTGCTGTTCAGCACGCACATCCTTAGCGAAGCTGAGCAGGTGTGCGACGACGTGATCATCATCAATCACGGCAGCATCGTGGCGCAAGGCGCGCCAGCAGCATTACGCGGTGAACTGGAACGCGGAGGCCGCGTGCTGGTACGCGCAGATGTGGCGATAGAACAACTGCTGCCAGTAGTGCGCGAAATCTCCGGAATTGGCAGTGTCGAAATTTCGCTGAACGGGGTGATCGCCACTCCCTCTACGACAGACGACCCGCGCCCACAAATCGCCAGCGCCATTGTGAATCGCGGCTGGCGGCTGCTGGAGCTACGTCCCGTCGCCGTAAACCTTGAAGAAATCTTCCTTGAGCTAACGCGACAGGGAAATAAAGATGCTGAAGCAGCAGAGGTGGCAGAATGACCGATATGCCTTTAGGCACCCTTCCAACCGAAGCGCAAGTTGAAGAACGCGCCGTCGAAATAGGCGGCGCCATGCCCTTCATAGCGGTATTCAAGCGCGAATTCAAACAGTATTTCCGCTCGCCCATCGCTTATGGCGTGGCCTTCGCGCTGTTCCTGTTTTTGGGCATCTATTTCAACGGCTTCGTCTCGCAGGTGAACGGGCAGATGCCAGCGGATACCACGCTGATCCCCAGCATCATCACCTTCCTGATGTTCCTGTTCGCGCCGCTGCTAACCATGCGCCTGATCGCTGAAGAAACCCGTGAAGGCACGCTGGAAACCCTGATGACCCTGCCGATGAGCGAATGGCAGTTCATCGTCGGCAAATTTCTGGCGGTGTGGGCGTATTACACGGTGCTGCTGGTAATCTCGCTGATTTACGTCGCCATCATGAGCATGATCGGCACGCCTGATTACGGCGCTACTATCGGCGCGTATTTCGGCGCGTGGCTGTACGGCGGCGCGGTGCTGGCAATTGCCATGATCTTCTCGGCGCTGACCGAAGATCAGATCGTGGCGGCATTTTTGGGCGCGGCCACCATTCTGGTGCTGTACCTTTCCAACACCGCTGCATCCGCGCTTTCAGCACAGTCTCCGGTTCTCGCCAATATCGTCCGTGAGTTAGGCTTAACTGCCCACTATGATGCGACTATGGCGGCGGGCATTTTACGGCTTGAAGACGTGCTGTACTTTGTATTTGTCATGATCGCCGCGCTGTTCATCACAACGCGGATTGTTGAAATACGCCGCTGGAGGTCGTAACTGTGACCGATAACCAAAATAAACCGATTGTTCCGCCTGAAAGCGGCGACGCTGTACCGGAAGATGCCTTCATTCCACCCTGGCTGCTGCTGGGGCTTTCAGGCTAGGCTTCATCGTCGCGCTGATCGTGGCGCTTACCCAGCCAACCTTCGGCATTATCGGCTATGGCGGCATCGCCTTTGGCGTGCTGGCGCTGATCGCGTGGATTTTGCTGGCGCCTGCTCAGGCAAAAGGCGTGCTAACAGGCCGCACGGTGCGCTTTGGCGGCACCAGCCTGATCGTGACCATTCTGGTGATTGTGGCGCTGGCAGTAGTGTATGTGCTGGCGCGCAACCAGAACGTGCGCGTTGACCTGACCGAAAGCGACGCTTATTCGCTGACGGCGGAAAGCCGCGAGGCAATGGCAAGCTATGCCGCCGATCCTACGCTGCCGGATGCCAGATTGCTGGCTTTCTATTCAGCTTCACAGGCGGGCGCGCAGGATCGTGACAGCGCCCTGTTTGACGACTATGTTCGCAATTCTGGCGGCAAGCTAAGCTACGAATTTATTGATCCAGAGCGCAACCCGCAGCAAGCCAGCCTGTACGGGGTGACCCGTCCCGGTCAGATTGCAGTGGTCGCGGTTGATCCGGCAACAGGCGAACTGGCCACCGAAGATGCGGCGCTGGTCAACAATGCCATTCAGCAAGACCTGACCAACGCCATCATGGAAGCGACGGCTCAAGGGCAGTTCATCGCTTACTTCATCACCAGCCGCGAAAGCGAAGGCGCGGACATGACGGCGCTGAAAGATATTCTGACTAACCGCTGGGACTGGACGGTGGTTGATGCCAACCTTACCCAATTGACCAGCCCGGATTATGAATATCCGCTCAATGACCCGAACTTTGACGGTCAGGTGATCATCATTCCGGGTGGCAGCGCGGCGCTGACCGACGAAGAACTTGGCATTCTGGAAAATTATCTGGCGAACGGCGGCGATCTGGTGCTGTATGCCGGCACGAACCTGAATCCTGACCAAACTTCGCTGGCGACCAGCCAGAACCTGAATGACTATCTGGAAGCGAATTTCGGCCTGCGTATTCATCCAGAGGTGCTGCTGGATACGACCCAGGCATACCAAACACCGCTGCTGCCGATTTCCACCAACCTGAACACTTCGGCGCTGGTGACCTCTATCGGCGTGGCGCGCGGCCAGGGTGTGCTGCTGTATCAAGCGCCGAACTACATCACCGTTGCCGAAACCGCGCCCGCAAACGTCACCACTACAACGCTGTCCAGTTCCAGCGACTCTGCTTACCTGATCAGCGATCTAAGCCGGATCATGAATGCGCAATCGCCTGAGGAACTACTGCCCCAATCCGGGGATACCACTGGCCGGTTTGTGCTGGGCGCGCAGGCGGAAAATACTGAAACCGGCGCGCGCATTGTGGTCTTTACCAGCACCAGCATCGCCACTGACGCGTTCTCTGTGTTAAACGTCAGCAACCAGCAGGTTGCGGCTAACAGCGTTGTGTGGGCAACCAATTTCGATAACTTCGTCAGCCAGATCACTATTCCGCAGCAGCAGCGCCCGCAGGATGTGCCGCTGTTCGCATCGGAACAAGACCTGCGCAACATCAACTTCCTGACCATCATCGTACTGCCGCTGGGCATTCTTGGCGTGGGCGTGTACGTGTGGTGGAGCAACCGCAAACGCGGGCAAGTGAAGAGCTAGAACCCGGTTCAAAGTTAGAAGGGGAACGTTAAAGGTTCGCCGTCAGGCATGATACGGATCGAACAAGAGGCCTCCCCTTTTAACTTTTCACCTTTACTTTTTAACTACCTTTGAGGAACAGATCATGCGCTTAAATCGAGGCACGATCCTCTTAATTCTGGCGCTGGCGGCAATCATCGTCGCCGCGCTGCTGATCAACCGTAATTCCGAGTCTGCGCAAGTGACGCCGACCGCCAGCCCGACCGTGGCGCTGGGCGGCCCGCTGTTTGAAACGCTGGACGCCAACCCGTCAGCCGTGACCCGCCTACAGGTTCGGAACAACACAACTGGCGAAAGCATCGCCTATGTCCAAACTGAAGATGGCGTGTGGATGATTGAAGGCAGCAGCGCCAACATTGATCAACAGGCGATCACCGACACGGTGCAAACCCTTGCCGCGCTGGACTCTAACGATACGTTTGAGGGAGACGATCCGGCAGCCTTCGGGTTGGATCAGCCAGATTACGCCGTTTTCATGTCTACGGGCGATAGCGATACCGTTTACGCGATGTATATTGGCGGAAAGACCTTCAACAATGCCCGCAATTACGTGACGACGGCCACCCTTAGCGCGGCGGAACTGCCAGCGACTAGCCCGCTTGCAGAAGCGACGGCTGAGGCCACCGAAGCAGCAGCCGAAGCTACGCTGGAAGTGACGCCAGAAGCGACGGTAGAGCCGATCAGCCTTAGCGGCACGCTCACAGTTTCGACCATTCCGCAGCGCATTTTAAGCACCAACATTCTGCAACTGTTCACACCCGCGATACTGCCCGAAGCCACGCTGGAAGTGACGCCAGAAGCGACGGCAATCATGGAGATGATCAGCACGCCGGACGCCGCCAGCGAAGCAACTGCGGAAGCGACACCGGAAGCTACGACAGAAGCCGCGCCTGAAACTGAAACCACCGCCGAGGCGACACCTGAAGCCGAAGCCACCGCCGAAGTTACTGCTGAGGCGACTGAAGCAGGGTAAAATTTTGCCCTTTCCCCCCCCACCTTCACGAATGTTCGGGAAGACGGGGGATGAACGGTTGATACTGGAATCAAAAATAAGCGGGCGGCAAATTGCCGCCGCTTAGCGTATTTATGTAGTAGGTATTTAGTTCCTGTATCATCGGAACTTCTGCCCATGATCTGCCGTCATAATATTTAAATGATTGCAAAAAGCGACAAAATAGTCGTTCTGTCAAGAATCCTTGACACTCCAGATGACAGGTAACGTCTATACTTTGTTCATAATTGAAGCTGCCAATATCGAATGTTTCAGAGCAGAAGCTTGCAGCTTCAAAAGAGGCGAGATCAACAATGCTGCGTTTGATCATGCGGCGAGGGCCCACGCCCGGCGCGATCTACGAATTAGAACGCGACGATATCACTATCGGTCGTGGCAGCAAAAATGTGATCGTCATCCGTGATAATGAGGTCAGCCGCGACCACTGCAAGCTGATTCGCAACGGCGACGACTATCATGTCATTGATGGCGAGTCCAGTAATGGCACATTTATTAACGGCCAACGGGCAACAGGCGGGGCGTGGCCGCTGCGCCCGGGGTCGGTGCTTGAACTGGGCGACAGTATCACTTTTGAATACGAACGCCTCAACCTGCCAGCCTTTGGCGCGCGCCTGAAAACAACAGAAACTCTCGCGCGCCCCGATGTGGAAACTCCCGCGCGGCATTACATCACGGTGACGGCGGGGCCGGGGCTGGGGCATATTTTCCCACTGGATGACATCATTATCACGGTAGGGCGCGAACCGGGCAACGATATTACGCTTCCCGATCCTGAAGTGAGCCGCTATCACCTGCGGCTGCGGAAAGAGAAGCGCGGCTACAGCGCCGAGGATATGGGTTCAACCAACGGCACGCTGCTGAATGGGCAACCGCTGACACAACCCAGTATGCTGGCTAACAAAGACGTTTTGCGGCTGGGAACGATGGTGCAGTTAGAGTATGTGCGCCAGGCGATAGAAGCTGACACCTCTCCGCTGGAAGAGGACACCGATAATGTTTTGCCGGTGGTTGGATCGGCGATGGCGCGACAGGAAACGCTGCATGTACCGTATTCAGCCAAGGCGATGAACACGCGCATGTTAGGCACAGGGCTGGAAGGCGGGGCGCTGAACGATCACATTCTGCTGGTGTATGACCGTTATGACTGGCAAAAAGTGGCGGCTCCGCTGATGCTGGCGCTGCAAGATTTCGGGCATAAGGTGTGGGTGGATCAGTATCTGACCTACGACACCGACCCCTGGCGCGCGGCGATTGAGCAGGCCAAGCGCGAATGCTCGCTGATGATTCTGGTGGTTTCGCCGCAAAGCATGACCAACACGGTCTTGAAGCAGATTTACCGCGATTTTCGGATCATGGGCAAGCCAGTAGTGCCGCTGCTGTACGACAGCGTGATCCCCCTCACGGGCATGTTGAACGCCACCCACCCGATTATTTTCCAGGCACAGGCGCCACAACTTGCCGCGCAGCAGCTCGCGGAAGTGATTACGAAGTATAAGTAAATAAGTAACGCGAGTTTTGGGTAAATACCGTTCCTGCGCCTCACCCATGCCGCGCTGAGGGTGAGGGCAAAGCCTGCGTTTCCAGATCAGGCAGCGATTCAAAACTCACATTTAGCCGGAATTTTTTACGACAGGGACACTGATCGCGCAGAAGATTGGCAAAACATAAAGCCGCGCGCGCGGCACAGCGTTGGAAAATTGTTGATATGTTGTTATGCAGGCCGGGCGTAGAACGCCTGATTTTGCGGCGGCAAACAAGCACCTTTCAAGGATTTCATGAATTTTTCGTCTAACCCTTTGAGATTTTCAACCCGAACACTGTTACAATCACGACTATTAACATAGACATAATTAGCGATTGTGTTTCGGCCTGCGGCGTAACCCGTTCATTGGCGTGAATGGGGGCGGGTTGAATGTTCGAGTGAAGCCAGATACAATCCCAGACGACAAAAATGAAGAACGTAAAGGCATCAAGCGAATGTCGCAGACGATGGTGGAAAATAAAGAGGCAAAAGTATCTATGCTAGATTGGCAGCTACGTCTGGCGTTGATGCTGCACGAACCTCATGACTCAGTACGGGAGCTGTTGCGAAGCAGCTTAGCCCTACTGGTCAATGTGTATTTTCCTTCCGGCATGTATGCGGCTACTTTTGATCATGACGGGAATCTTCGCGATATATGCCTTGTGGGTGACGTTAACGAAACCGATATACGGCGTGGTTTGCTGGATGCGCTGGTACAGGCGGATCGCACGGTAACCACTGCTGGCGGGCGCAACGTGGCGGTGCCGCTGCGCGCACGGGATCAGGTCATCGGGATTATTGCCCTGACCGGCTCAAAACGCGCCCCCTTTGATAAGGCTATGCTGTTTGATCTTGAAGCCGCAGCGCAGTTGATCGGGTCGGCAGCAGCAGCCATGATCCGGCAGGAAAAGGCGCAGAATGAGCAAAACCGGCAGGCGCAGCTACAGCACGATCTAACCGCGATGACCTATCACGATCTGCGCGCGCCGCTGCAAAACGTTCAGACCAGTTTCGCGGCGATTGAGCGCCTACTGAACCCGTCTACCGATGAGCGGGTAAGCGAACTGGCGCAAGCGGGCGCACGATCCGCGCGGCAAATCGGGCGGATGATCCGCAGCTTGCTGGACGTAGAACGGCTTGAGAACGGGAGCATCCACCTACACCCGCAGTCAATCCCACTGGCCGAAGTGATGCAGGATGTCATTGAGATCGTTGCCCCGCTGGCCGCAGATGCGGATCATCGTTTGCAGGTAGAGATTGATCCGACCATGCCGGCGGTGATGGTGGACAGCAATTTGATTGAACGGGTGCTGGTGAACCTGATCGAGAATGGCATTAAGTACACCCCCTCAGGCGGAAGCATCCACGTTACCGGCACCAGAAAGGGAAACTCGGCGTATATCAGCGTGATTGATGATGGGCCGGGGATTCCGTACAACTTACGCGAGGCAATCTTCGACAAGTTCTACCGTATCAACTCGACATCCGGGCGGGATGGCCTGGGGCTGGGGCTGGCTTTCTGCCGTCTGGCGATTGAGGCACACGGCGGACGTATCTGGGTAGAAGGCGAAGATATGGCGCGCATTTTGTATTTACGCTGCCGATGGACGCATCACAGGCGGTACAGGCTGGGTAAAACACATTAAGCCGCCATCATGCCGGAAATATAAAGCGAAGGCGCGCTGAATGGCGCGCTTTTTTAATTGTGATGATTTACTGCGTAAGGATCAGGCGCGGCTAGCATTGAGGCGAGCGCGAAGCTGCAAGATGCGCGCATGTGCTTCCTCAATGGTATCCACAAAACCGAGATTGCGGCTGATATGCGGGGCAACACGCTGGCTGATATTGCCAACCACGCGCAGAATGGGGTTTGAGCCAACGATGGTGATGGAACGGTGATTAGGGTGAGTAGATCTGTCCATACGCCCAAGCGACGAGATGGCATTCAGCATATTGGTTTGATTTTGCCGGGCATCAACGATCATATCAACCTTGTTAGAGGTGGAGCTATACAGCTTCACCAGTACGTCGAAACAATCGTTGAATTCCTTAAGCGTCCATTTGCCACTAACGCTTATACGGATGATCGTTTTTTCGTCGTCTTCCCAGACAATATTGATGGGCATTTAAGAGTCCATATTACTTATTATTACGGGGTAACAATACCATGAAACATCCCAGATTAAACGTATAAATGTCACAACAAAAGAAAGACAAATGACACAAAATGAGGCGGGTACGGCATGCCGTACCCGTGCAGATGAGGTGAGGCGCAGAGATAGGTTACAGAGGGGGATCGCTGAGGGCGGGATCGGGGGTGAAAGCTGGCGGGCGAGCGCCCCAATCAACAGGCGGCAGATGGTAAAAACGGTCACGGATTTCATTGATGCTGAGGACGGCGGAAGCGGTGTGTATTTCGCTGAGGCGAGCCTGCATATCCGTGGGGCGGATGTCTTCAAATTCGGCGGCATAATGCCCCGACCAGAAGGGCAGCAAGTCTCGCGTGATTTTGCCAGCGATGCGGGTGAGTTTCGGCCAAAGGGTGCGTTCAATGAACAGACGCTCGGCTACTTTGGCGTTGGCTTCGGTGGCATTTTCACTGAGCATACCGATAGGCACGCCGAAGATATTGAGAATTTCATCACGGTTAGCGGCTCTGCCTTGCAGGAAATCGAGGTCTTGATGACTGAGGCCGATATTCTGCCACTCGACGCCTTGCCCGCGCAGGAAGGCAGTACGCCGCTCGCCGCCGCCATAGCTGGCACGCCAATCCCGCTTGAGGCGTTCAAAATCGGCGTCGGTGATGAAATCCTTGATCACGACCATGCCCGCCGGAATACCGCGATCCTGACCAAAGGCGGCATGATTCCAGTTCGCCATCGCCTGATCGCTGAGGACGGCAAGCCGCGCGGCCTGCAAGGCAGACAGGCCATAGAAATCATTGGCGGGATGCCAGCGTTTGAAATGGACGATCTCGACAGGTTCGAGGGGGATGCGCTGGCCGTCCAGTTCATAGATGTAGCCGCGCACGAAGCGCTCGGCATCGGGCACGATACGCATACGATCTGGCTGGAGCGGCCAAATTTCGACAGGACGCCCACGATTATCACCCGCTAGAAACCAGTAGGCGTTGCCGAATAGCTCCAAAGTACCAACGGTCTGTTCCAGCAGTTCAAAACGACTTAAATAAGGGTTAGGCGCGTTCAAGAGGCGATACAGCGGGTGATCGCTGGCATCGGGACGAGCCGCATCACGGCTAACGATGTTCAGCGGAACAAGGGCGGCGGCCTCAGCAATACGATTTACAGCGACATAGACCCAGGGCGACTGCGCGTAGACGCGACCCGCCTGCTCTGCTGCCGCTGAGGGCGCGAGGCTAAAAAGGCGCGTGATGGGCGGCGATGGCGGAAAGAATGGGCGCGCGGGGCTGCGATTGACGCGGGCGCAGGCGTTCGGACAGCCAGTTTAACATGATGGATGACTCCTTTTATGGGGAACAGTTTGGGCGATAAACAACTGCGGTTTGCGCTGCTATGACTCTAAAAGCACGGCGGCGCGGGGTAAGGGTATTTCATGCGCGAGCGATGGGATTTACGGGGGCATAGGGATGCTCCTTAAGGATGTATTAGGAAGAACGAGTGGATTTGTGGTATGGTTGAGCATGAGAGGATCCAGCCTGCGGTGGCTGGTGAAGCACAGACGAACCGAGCCGAAACCTGCATGGATCGAGACCAAAAGCGCGGACGAACGAAACCCCTCAGCGCCGCGCCGCTACCGTCAACTGCCAATGGAGATGACCATCGGCTTCGGGCGATCCTGCGACAATCCCCGCTGATCGTATATACGCTAGATCGGAATGGCATCGTGACCATGATGGAAGGCCACGATATTGAGCCAGACCTGTTGAACACAAAAGACATCATCGGGCGTTCGCTTGATGATCTTTCGGGCATCTTTGACATTCCCGATCTGCAAGCGTTGATGGAGAAGGTGCTAAACGGCGAGAATACGCGCACCGTCGTACAGATTGGCGAGCAATACTACGAAGCACAAAGCACGCCTTTGCGCGGCTTGAATGGCATCGAAGGCGTGATCGGCATCGCCTACGACGTGAGCAGTTGGAAGAAAGAGACCGATGCCCTACAGGACGCGCGGCTGACGAACCGCGACATCCTTGAGGACATTGAGGACGGCTATTACGAAATTGACCTGAAGGGAAACTACACGCTGGTCAACAGCGCGCTGGCGCGAATTTTAGGCTGTTCAAAAGCTGATTTGCTGAATGGAAAGCCGGTTTCATTCCGCAGTTTCACCGATGACGTAACTGCTGAGGCGGCGGAACGCGCCTTTGACCATGTGCAGCGCACCGGCAAGCCGATACGGGCATTTGAAAGCAAAGTGGTACGCGCTGACGGCTCAATCACCTATATTGAGCTTTCCATTTCAGCGCGGCGCGACGAACGCGAGAAACTGGTAGGCTTTCGCGGGATTGTGCGCGATGTGACCGACCGCAAGGCAGTTGAAGAGGCGCTGGCGCAGCGAATGGTGCTGCTTTCAGTGCTTCAGCAGGTGGATAATGAACTGAACCACGCGCTGGAAGTCGAAAAAGTGCTTAAGGTGGCGCTGAACGCCGCCGTGATCTTAAGCAACGCGGAAACAGGCTTCATCGGGCTGATCAAAGACAATACCGTGATCGTGGTGCGGGCGGCAGGCACGGGCGAAGAACGTGTTTACTCTGCGAACCTGCCCACAGGCGCGGGCATTACCGGACGGGCGATGCGTTTGCGACAGCCGCAGCGGGTGATTGACGTGAGCGTTGATCCTGATTACATCAACGATATTCCGGATACACAGGCGGAAATTGCGATACCGCTGATCACCCATGACAAGCTGTTAGGGGTGATCAATCTGGAGACATCGCACCCCGAACAATTCACGGAAGCGATCTTTGAATACGTGCAGATGCTCACCTCACGGGTGGCGCCAGCGATTGAGAACGCGCGGCTGTACGAGCTATCGCAGGAACAGCTTGGCGCGATGCGCGAACTGGAACAACTCAAGACGGATATGATCCGCATCGCCAGCCACGACCTGCGCAGCCCGCTAGGATCATCCTTGGCTATTTAGACATCCTCTCCTTTGACCTTGAGCCGGTGCTCACTGAAGAGCAGCGCGGGTACGTGGATGCGATACGGCGCGCAGGCGAGCGCATCCAGCGCATGTCCACCGAAATCTTATCGCTGGAGCGCGTAAACGCATTACGCAACCAGCCGCGCGCGCCGGTTTCGCTGAACGAACTGGTGCTGAAGACGATTGTTGAACATCGTGACGAAGCGCGGCAAAAAGATATCAACCTGATCACGCAGCTTGATACCACGCCGATGGAAGTGATGGCTGATGCCACCAGCCTGCCAGAAGCAATTGCCAATCTGGTGGGCAACGCGATCAAGTACACGCTGCCGGGCGGCTTCGTGACCGTGCGGCTAGCACGAGAAGGCAAAGACAGCGCCCTTTTCGAGGTGATTGATACGGGGGTGGGCATTCGCGAAGAAAGCCAGACACGCTTGTTTGAGCCGTTCTACCGCGTAAAGAGCGAGGAAACCGCTAAGATTGATGGGACAGGGCTGGGGCTGTATCTGGTTAAGCGGATCGTTGAACAGCACGGTGGAACGCTGCGCTTTTCCAGCGTATATGGCGAAGGCAGCAAATTCGGATTTACGATGCCGTTGGGGCAGCCCCAAGGTGAAAGTCAAAAGTAAGCGCAGTTCATGAGCCTTTCTGATTCATAAAATGCCCTCAAACGATCCCCTTGATTTGAACTTAATACAGATGGTGCAGCGGGCACGCATGGCGCACGATGCTGAAGCCGTGCCATCGGAAGCTGCTGGCGTGTACTGGGTGGAAGCCAAACGCGAGATTGAAGGAAAAGAGCCTACGTCCCGCGCGGGGGTGTGGGTTGTGCCGACGACGACGAGCGGGATTGATGCGCTGTGGGCGACGATTAAGCAGGCGACGCGGGAAGGAAAGCTGGGCTACAAATCGAAAGCGGCTACCGCTTCGCGCTCATTGGGCGTGGATCAGGCAGATCGGGTGATTCATGTGCTGACCTACGATCCGATGATGCGGCGGATGTGGCGCGAATCCACGCGGCGCTGCGGGAATTGGGCGTTACTGGCGAGCTTGCGTTTCGCAGGCAGCGTGAATAGCCCCTGTTGATCTCTCCCAACCCTCAAAAAGGCGGATAACGATACCCTGACGCAGCGCGGGAAAGAAAGCGGGGCATCAGCGCGTCTAAACGGGGTGATCCATAAACGCGCAGCAGGCCGAAAGTATCCGACTGCGTTGAACAGTTTGAATGAGATGCGATGACGCGGTGACGGCAGATGACGTTATCGTACAGGTAACTATTCATACAGCCTGTATCACTCACAATCTAAATGAAAGGTTATGAATGGCAATACAAGTAGATGTATGGTCAGATTTTGTGTGCCCATGGTGCTACGCGGCGGCGCTGAATCTGAAACAACTGCAAGAAACGGAAGCGGTCAACATCACCTGGCACGCCTATGAGCTGCATCCGGCAGGTTCACCGCCGATGCCGCCCGATTATCTACGGCATATCACGGAAGTCGGGCAGCCGCAATTTAACAAAATGATGCTTGAGCAGCACGGACTGGTAATCAATTCCGGGCCCTTTGGCATCAACAGCCGTCTGGCGCTGATAGCCGATAAATATGCTGAAGCGCAGGGCAACCACGACTTTCACGAGGCGGTGAAACGGGCGTACTGGCACGAAGCCAAGGACATCAGCCAGCTTGCGGTGCTGCGCGAGATTGCTGAAAGCGCGGGGCTGGATGGCGAAGCCTTTGCTGACGTGATGGGCGATCCGGTCAAATATGCCGAATACGATATTGAGGTGACGCAGGATGTGCGGCAAGCGTATGCCTACGGGCTTCAGGGCGTTCCCGCGCAAATTTTCGAGATGCGCTACCTGATCCCCGGCGCGGTGCCCGTCGAAACCCTGCGCGAGGTCGTGGCGGAAATCAAAAAAGAGGGGCTGGCAGAGTAATTTAATGCCTCTGCTGGCAAAGCGGTTGAGGGGTTAGCGGGTGCGCTCGCTTAAAGCATCCGTGCGCGAATGTAGGCTGCGGCCTCTTTCGCGGCGCGCCAACCGGTTTCAACTGCGCCGTGAACGGTCTGAGGGTTGGTGTCGTGGGCGGTAGCTTCACCCGCGAAGAACAGGCCGCCATCTTCAGGGGCGGCGAGCGCAAGACGCGCGGCGGCTTTGCCTGCCGGGACGTAAGCATAGCCACCGCCGATCCAGGGCTGTTCCGCCCAACTGACGCGACGCGCGGCAGCCAGCTCCGCAGATAGGCGGGCGCGAGGCAAGCCCAACAACGCCGCCAGATCAGCAAGGCCAGTTTCGAGCGCGGCGGTTTCGTCCATGCGATCCAATTTTTCGGCGCGACCTGCCGTGATATAGCAAGCGATCACGGGATCAGCACCGTTACGGCCATAAGCAGGCGTCCACCAGCGAGCGGCTGTACCGCGATGCGCCATGTAGGTGAGTTCGGGCGCCCACAGGCGATCTTTGAATTTATAGATCAGCTTGGTGGCTGGCTCCATCTGTAAAGCTGTGATAGCCGCCAGCTTTTCATCGCTCAATTCCGGCGCAAAGGCGATCCGGTTGGCTTTGAGCATGGCGACAGAGATGGTGATAATACAGGTGCGAGCGACAATCGCTTCGGTGCCGACGGTAGCCATGACGCCATCCTGATGGCGGTGGATGGATTGCACCGGCGAATTCAGGCGAATATCCAGCCCGGTTGACAGCCAGTTGAACAGGGCGCTGTAGCCTTCAAGGATGCGGGCTTCGCCGTGTTCCAGCCCGCCAGCGTGATCCGCCAGCATTTCACGGCGCAAATCTTCGCAGCTCAGCGCATCTACCGGCGCGCAGCAGGTTTGCGCCAGCAGCACATCGGCAGCTTGAATCGCCGCTTGATCCCATCCCCGGCTCATCAGGTAGCCTTTCAGGGAAAGATCGCCCGGCAGCGGCGCAGTTTTCAGGCGGGCGTAATCCGCCAGCAAACCCAGAATCAGCTTGCGTTCATCGCGGTCAATTTTAGTAAGCGGCAGCGCCGGACTGCCCCACAGCAGTTTGCCACCACGCTGCACCGGCAGCAGATGCAGCCCTGCCTGCATCACCAGCATGCGCGTGACCGCTTTTTCACCATGAATAAATTCCGCGCCCAGTTCTACGGGGAAATCTGCCCACTGCAGATCGGTTTGCACACGCCCGCCAATACGCGGGCTGGCCTCTAACACACATACCTGCCGGCCGCTGTCGTGCAGCCTGCGGGCGGCGGCTATTCCGGCGGCTCCGGCTCCGATGATAATTGCGTCTAACATGGCATCCCTTTTTGCAGAGAACGCGGCGGCGCGGCATGATTCACATGAAACGCTTATCCGTGGCCATTATACATTACGAATCGTATTGCTAACCGTGAACAATGCTGAAGGCCCCCGCGAACCCTATCTCTATGCCCTAACGTTCGGCTTATTGATCGTTTGGGCGGCGCTGCTGTTTGGCGGCTTCCTGCTAGGCAAGCCGACTGAAGGCAATTCGCAGCGTATTCCCCGCACAGCGCGCATGCTCTCGTCGCTGGCGCTGGTGATCGCGGCGTGGGCATTCGCCTTTTTCAGCGACGAAGAAGGCATGCCTTTGCGGGGCTTTGTCGCCTTTGGCATGAGCTTCGGTTTTCTGGGCGATCTGTTCATGGCGGGTGTGATCGGCAAGCGCAACGTGATCGGCGGGATGATGGCCTTTGGGCTGGGTCATGTGCTGTACATTGCCGGGTTCACTTCACTGGCGGCCATTCCCTTGATGGTCGAAAGCGGAGCCACGCCCCCTTCTGGCCGATTTTGCTGGTGTGGACTGCGGCACTGGCGCTGTGGTATCTCGTGGTGCTGCGGCCTGCATCAGAGCGCACACTTTTACACTGGCTGGCGCTGCCCTATTCGATTCTGCTGGCGACCACGCTGGGCGTCACGCTCGGCGCGGCGCTGATCCTCGGTCAGGCGCAGGCGTGGCTACCGGTGATCGGCGCGGCACTGTTTTTGTTCAGCGATCTGATCTTAGCGGCAGAAATGTTCAACGGGCTAAGGTTCAAGTGGGCTGCAATCGGGGATGTGGTCTGGCTGACCTATGGCCCGGCGCAATTGCTGATTGTGTACGGCGCGGCCTTGATTGCGACAAGCGTGTAAAACCCTCTCATAACCATAGTATACCGCCAATTCCACGCGCCCTGATTTCCGCGTTACAATCAGGAAATACGCTTATGTATGACCCAAAATCTCTTTGATTGGAGCATTTTATGACCGACTCTCCTGAAGTTCGCGATGCTGTTTTAGATATCAGCAAACTACGCAGCCGCACGTTACTGGAAGGCACAGATCGCGCGGGCGCGCGTTCTATGCTGAAGGCGATTGGGCTGACCGATGATGACCTTGCCAAACCGTTAATTGGTATCGCCAATACATGGACGGAGATCGGGCCGTGCAACTTCCACCTGCGGCGGCTGGCGGCAAAGATGAAAGAAGGCATCCGCCGCGCCGGAGGGACGCCGCTGGAATTCAACACCGTAACCATCAGCGACGGCATCACGATGGGCACAGAAGGCATGAAAGCCTCGTTGATCAGCCGCGAAGTGATCGCTGACAGCATCGAACTGGTGGCGCGGGGCAATTTCTTCGACGGCATCATCACGCTGGCGGCCTGCGATAAAACCATGCCCGGAACGATCATGGCGCTGGTACGCATGGACGTACCGTCGATCATGCTTTACGGCGGCAGCATCGCTCCCGGCAATTTCCGGGGCAAAGATGTAACCGTACAGGAAGTGTACGAATACATCGGCGCATTTACGGCGGGCAAGATCACGGCTGAAGACCTGAAGGAAATCGAAGATTCCGCCTGCCCCGGGCCGGGCGCATGCGGCGGGCAGTTCACCGCCAACACGATGGGCATGTTCGCGGAGTTCATCGGCATCTGCCCGATGGGCATGGCCGATATTCCGGCGATGGATGATGACAAAGACCGGGTATCCCTGGACTGCGGCGAACTGATTTTGAAGATGATCCGCGAAGACCTGCGCCCCAGCAAGCTGATCAACCGCAAAGCGCTGGAAAACGGGATCGCGGCGGTGGCGGCCAGCGGCGGCAGCACCAACGCCGTTTTACATTCGCTGGCGATTGCGCGTGAGGCGGGGATTGACTTCACGATTGATGACATCGAACACATCAGCAAGCACACGCCGCTGATCTGCGATCTGAAACCGGCAGGCAAGTATGTGGCGACGGATATGCACAAGGCAGGCGGCAACCGCCTGCTGGCGAAGCGGCTGGTGGACGCCGGATATGCGGATGCGAATGTGTTGACCTGTACAGGCAAGACGCTAGGCGAAGAAGCGGCCAGCGCGAAAGAAGCGCCGGGGCAGCAGGTAGTGAAAACCTTCGATGATCCGATTGCCAGTGAAGGCGGCCTGCATATTCTAAAAGGCAACCTTGCGCCGAATGGCTGCGTGGTCAAGCTGAAGGGCATTGAGCCGCGACAGATGCGGGGGCGCGCGCGGGTTTACAACAGCGAAATTGAGGCCTTTGAAGCCGTGAAGCGGCAAGATATTGTTGCCAACGATGTGGTGGTGATCCGCTACGAAGGGCCAGTTGGCGGGCCGGGCATGCAGGAAATGCTGCAAATTACGGCGGCGCTGGCCGGGCAAGGGCTGGGCGGCACAGTGGCAATGGTCACAGATGGGCGTTTTAGCGGGGCAACGCGCGGGCTGATGATCGGGCATGTTGCGCCGGAAGCGGCAGTTGGCGGGCCGATTGCGCTGGTGCAGGAAGGCGATGCCATCCTGATTGATATTGATGCGCGTTCGCTGAATCTGGACGTGAGCGCAGATGAGCTGGAGCGCCGCCGCAAGGCATGGATGCCGCCACAGCCGCATTACGTTAGCGGCGTGTTTGCCAAGTATGCGCGCATGGTGGCGCAGGCCGACGATGGCGCGGTGACGAATACCCTGACTGGGCTGCCGCGCAGCTAGCGGTTAAGCGCCAGCAGTAAGCTGCAAGATGATGTTATCACTAGAGGGCGGTTTGCGAACCGCCCTTTACGTTGCTCCAAAAGCCCCACAATCGCGGAAAGCACCCGGCCTGTCATTTACCAGCAGCAATAGCCGCCGTCTATGATGATGTCGCTGCCGGTCATGTAATCTGAGGCTTCGGCGGCGAGATAAACAACCGCGCCCTGAAGGTCGGTAACTTCAGCCATCCGTTTCATGGGCGTGAGCGCCAACCATTTCGGCAGCATCTCTTGACCGATGGGGGTGGCGAGCAGATCATCTACCAATTTGGTGCGGGTGTAGCCCGGACTGATGCTGTTCACGCGAACACCCCGATTCGCCCACTCGGCGGCGAGGCTGCGGGTGAGGTGCAAAACGCCGGCTTTGCTGGCATTGTAGGCGGCCTGATTTTGCGGGGTATTGGCGATAGAAGCAGACATAGACGCGGTGTTGATGATCTTGCCGTAGCCTGCGGGCAACATGGCTTTTGCTTCGGCCTGCGCGCACAGGAAAACGCTTTTGAGATTGACGGACATTATGCGATCCCAATCAGCTTCAGCCATATCTTCAGCGTTGACCCACTGGCTGATGCCAGCATTGTTGACGGCAATGGTGAGCGAACCCCATTTTGAGATGATGGCATTGACCATCGCTTCAACCTGATCGGGACGGGTGACATCGGCGTGAACGGCGATTGCCCTGATGCCTTTAGCAGTCAGCTCGGCGGCAACGGATTCGGCGTGCGGCAGCGAAAGGTCAACAACGGCGACAGCAGCGCCAGCTTCGCCCAACGCATGGGCATAGGCACGGCCAATACCCTGCCCGCCGCCAGTGACCAGCGCGACACGATCCTCAAGACGAAAACGATCTAATATGGGGCGGGAAGATAAAACTGGATCAGCCATCATTTTTCCTTTCAGAGGGCGCGCTGTTCGCCGTACCCTCATCACCGGCGGCTAAAATGGCGTCCCTTGAAGGGGACGTGATTGGTGTAGAAGTTATTTTATAGCTTTCCGGCGGCTGAAAGCGCACATTTTCCTGCTTTCCCTGCTGAGGACAACCGCGCCGCCGCGCGTGGTAATATCCCGATCTTCGTTTTCCCTGATACAATCGTTGTAGATGGACTGTCAAGGAGCGCGAAATGTTCGACAAAATTCGCAAGTTTTTTAGGCGTGACGATGCAATCCTGGACAAAGAAGTAGAAAAAGCCGCCGATGAAATGCGCGAAAGCGGCGGAAGCTGGCAAGAAGGCTTTGCACAGATTGAACGTGAAGCCCCTGAAGGCGCGCCGCGCCCACGCGATACCGTGCGGCCTGAAATCCCGCCGATGGACGGAAATGTACCGAACTAACGCCTCAAGTGCTGAGCAGCGAGCGTAAAAACGCTACCATTTCGCGCCCGCACTCATTCCTCAAAAGCAGCGCAAGAATCGGATAGATCGCGTGTGCCGGCTGGCATAAGATTAAGTCATCCATTGTGTAAGGGATGGCGAATGATGTCTGCGCAAAAATTGATGCTGGTATTGAGCAACGAAGCCCGTTTTTTCGACCTGCAATCCGCTGCCCAGGATGTTGAGCTTCTTCATGCCAATGAGATGATGGCGGCGCTAGGGCAGTATATCATCGCCATGCCACATGCCATTTTAATTGACAGCACGCATCCTGACGCAGAAGCGACCATCATTCATTTGCGTTCGGTAGACGCTGAGCCGATTCTGGTATTGGTAGACGAATGCGCCCCGGCGGCGTGGTTGGTGGCAGGCGGATTCATCCATGATTTTGCCGTGCGCACGCTGCCGATTTCCTTGCCTGCGAACAAGGTGCTGGCAACTGCGATCAAGACGGGGGAACACCCGCCAGCTTTCGCCCAAAGCCAGCGACTCATTGGGTGACCTTTACGACATATAGCTATAGCAATAACTAATCGTGATGAGCTTCAGCGCACAGCCGAAGCTCATTAGTCCGTACACTCATACTCGCCATTTTCCGACGCATAAACGCAGATTCACAAACAGTATCGCAGACGGCGAGGGCTTATCGTCGTCAGGTAAAAGGAGGACTCTGATGTTTCAGGTCAACCCGTATCACCTTTGGGAATATGAACAGCGACAAGGCGATTTGATCAAGATGGTTCGCCAGGCACGGCTGGCGAAAGAGATTCAAAGCGCGCAAAAGCCGCCCCGACGCCGCGCCGCGCCTGCTACGGATTGTGAGCCTATTCCTATGATTGAAATTCGACCTACAACGCCGCACCCGGACGTTGAGATTACACACCGGCTGATGCGCTATATAGATGAGCGCTGCGACGACCAGCCCACGCTTCAGGATATGGGCGACCATATGAGCATGAGTCCGTTTCATATTCAGCGGGTGTTCAAGCGCGTGGCCGGCATATCGCCACGCGAATATGCTGAAGCGAAACGACTGGAGCGCTTCAAGGCGCGTTTGCGCGATGGGCGCGGGGTGGCGGCAGCATTATATGATGCAGGCTACGGCTCTAGCAGCCGGGCGTATGAGCGCGCGCCGGAAAAAATGGGCATGACGCCAGCAACTTACAGCCGGGGCGGCGAAGGCATGGAGATCATGTATGCCATCGTGAACTGCCGACTGGGGCGGGTGCTGGTGGCAAAGACGGTGCGCGGGGTGGCGGCGGTGCATCTGGGCGATCCCAGACAGCCAAACTGTGATGAGGAACTGGAAACGCTGCTGTTTGCGGAATACCCGCTAGCGCAGATTTCGCGCAATCGCTTTGAATACTGCGATTGGGTGGAGGCGATTGTCAACCATATCAACGATGGGGAGCATGAGGACAAGACCGGATCGCTACAACATTTGCCGTTAGACATTCGGGCGACGGCGTTCCAGATACGGGTGTGGGCAGAGCTGCTTAAGATTCCGTTTGGTGAAACGCGCACCTATGGCGAGATTGCCGAAGCGCTGGGCAAGCCGGGGGCTGCAAGCATGGTGGCGGATGCGGTGAACGCAAACCCGGTGGCGATCATCATCCCCTGCCATCGCGCGGAACGCGCCGACGGCGAGATTGCCAGCTTCTATTCACAGCGCAGCAAGCAGCAGCGGGATACGCTGCTGGCAGAAGAACGGGAGACAGTGAACCCTCAGCTTTCTTGAAGCAACGGGGCTGAGGGTCACAAAAGCAGCCAGGCAGGTAACCATAACTGACGCTATTAGTAGCCCAACACCCAGAGGTGGCGAAGGGTAGCGCCATGATAGGCTGCGCCGCTGTAGACCACTGAGCCGGGTTCAACGGTGACGCGAGCAGGTTCACAGAGCGTACCGCTAAGCGTAGGGTTGAGGGAGAGGGCGGCGAAGTAGGCATCCAGAAGGGCGATGACACGGGGCAGATGGGAACGCGCGCCGAGTCCATCATCACGGGAGGCGACCAGCAGCAGATGCGTTACCTGCACAACTAAGGTACGCGCGCCGCCGGGAAAAGCGGCCGCGGTGAAGCCTTCACTACGCGAATTAAACAGGCTGCGCTCGCCAGTATCGCCGGGAATTACAAGCAGGATGGGCAAATGCGCGCGGGTGATGGTCAGCGGTAGGGCATCAGGCGCGGCGTTACGGGCAACCCCGGAAACAGAGAGCGCGGCTAATGCGGTGAGCGCGTTAGAAAATGCGGGCATGATCAGCTCCTTTATTTCACGTGAAAGCGGCGAAAGGGAAGCAGCGCGGCGATCAGTATTTCAGGCGGCGGTTCGGGATGCTGCAAGAGCCATGCGGCATAACGCAGCGCCAGATCGCGTATCGCGCGGGGCGGCTGATAGATGCGGATTTGCGCGCCGCGCAGGTGGGTTACAGGCTGGGTGCCGCCAGCGCCACGCACCAATGACAGCAGATGGGTATCGCTGTCCGCTTTAATCACGGTCATGAGTTCATCACCGATGCGGATGAGGTATCCGGCCTGAAAACGCGGGGCGTGGCCGCGCGCGTCTTCCCCTTCTACAGACACAACCTCAAGCACCGTTAAGTCGAAATCCAGCGGGTCACTGCGTACCGTATCATTGGCGCTGATCCACAGGCTATCTGGCGAATCGTGCCAGCCCCACCAGCCCTGCATGGTCAGATTGCCAGTGAATGCGCCTCCATCTATACGGCGAAGCGCCGAAGCTGAAGCCAGCGCCGGAAGCGTTTCAACGGCGTTCAGGGGGATCACCCCACTTTCATCAGCGATGCTGATCAACTGCAACAGATCTGTTTCCAGCGTGATTTCCGTCGCAGCGCGAGATACAGGCTGCACACAGGTTTGCAGATATGGAACAAAGCGGCGGGCGCAGAACGTCTCTATGGCATGGGACGCGGCTTGCAACGCCGCGAAGAGGCGCAGATCGTCATCGCCAGCATCAGGCTGTATATCGAGATGACGGCGCAAATCGGCCAGTCCAGCAAGGCAAGACATGAGGTTTTTCTCCTGTTTGGGTGTAAGAAGTTTTGATCCCACTTCGCAAGCCCCACCTCAACGCATCAGGAAGGGAGTAAAAGCGGAGCGTATGGGGCGAGAAAAGCGAGAGCAGCGGACGGTTTTACGGAATAGCCCTAACTTTCAGGGGAGGTGAGCGTAAAAAAGCGGCCTATGCTATGGCTACGTTCGCAACGCGGGGTGTGGTTTTGACGTATAGTGAATAAGCAATCTAATGTAAAAGGAAGGAAATCCGAATGAAACGCATGGTTCTATCCGGAGTTCTTGTGCTGGCGTTGAGCATATTGGCACTGCCAGTATTCGCAGTCCCAACGCAAAACCTGACCAGCCTGGCAAATTTCTACCCCGAAGACACATTTATGTATTTCGGCTTCCGCACTGATGCGGCGTTCGTTGATGAGATTGAGGCATTGGCGGGACGGTTTGCCGAAGCTGAGGGCGGCGATGCGCGCGCATTTAGCGAAGAACTGGATGCCATCGCTCAGGCAATGACCAACGATCCTGAAGCCACCTTTGCCGAATCGGTTCAACCACTGCTAGGCGGCGTGGGGGCTTTCGGCATCCTTGATGGGGAACCTCTTTTCGACAACAACAACGCCAACAATATGGACAGCGGCTATTTGATCGCGCTGTCCATTACTGATCGCGCGGTAGTTCAGAGCTTCTTCAGCAACAACGCTGCTTTCATGTCAGAGTATGAGGCCATCGAAGATAGTTCCGATTACGCCATTTTTGGGCCTAACGCTAATAACACCGCCCGCAATCCTGCCTATCTGTATTTCGGCAACAATGTGCTGCTGGTTGCGACCGATATGGCGCTGCTGCCACAGGCGGAACTATCGGTTCGCCTGAGCGACAACGCCAACTTTAGCGATACGATGAACATGCTGCCTGCGGGGGATTACGCGGTGGCAGGTTTCATCAACCCTGCTGGGCTGCTCGCTTCGCTCAACGAAACGATGGCCGATGAATTCGAGGATGCTGAATTTCTCGGCAACATGTTCGCGATGTACGCGGAAAATTATCACGGCGTGGGGCTAGGCTTCACGGTGCTAGATCAGAACAATCTGATCATGGATGTTTCGTTGAATGCCGATCTGGAAGCGGCGGCCGAAAGTATGGGGATGCCTCTGCCTGAATTTGGCGCGGTTGATCTTGCTTTCGCCTCACGCGTGCCAGCAAATGCCGCGCTGGTCGTCTTCTATCCCGATCTGGCGCAGGCGATTTCACAGGGCGTAGAACAGCTCGGCACGATGATGGAAATGCAGCAGCAGATGTTGGAAGAAATGGGCGTTGATTCTGACCAGTTTGAAAACGCTGAAGATCAGATTGCGGCCATGCAAGCCGGCATTCAGATGATCACAGGCGGCACGCTGGAAGAGTCTTTCGGTTGGGCTAGCGGTCAGGGCGCTTTTGCCGCAGGCATTGATTTCACAGCTTTCCCGAACGGCTTTAACAGCCCGCCGACGCGCAACCCCATCGGCGTGAGCTTCGTTGCCGAAAATGTGGATGGCGGCGCGCAGCAACTATATGACGGCCTGACCGCATTCATTGAACGGTTCGCGTCTTCTACGCCTGACCTTGCGGTTTCAGAGAAGGAAATTGTAGGCGGGGAAGCCACCAATATTGCGATCACCATTGATGACATCCCATTCCCGATTGAAGTGCAGATTGCGGTTACCGATTCGATCTTCGTGATAGGCACGCCCGATTATGTTGAGGCGGCGCTGACTGGCGATGGCGGCATCGGCTCTACGGCGGCGTTCCAGAATGCGGCCAGCGTTAGCTTGGGCGATACCCCGGCTTATGTCTATATCGCGCTGGAGCCAATCGTCACGCGATTGGGCATGAATATGTCGGGCGGATCAAGCATGCAGGCGCTAGGACTGTTCGAGAGCATGAGCTTTAGCGGGCATATCGGACTGCCAAGCAGCACCAGCATTCGCTACGTGTTTTCGCTGGTAGCAGCGGAATAAACAAACTTTAATCGCACTGTCGCCTCTCTGAACATGGAGAGGCGACAATTTAAGCCCTCACCCCTACCCGCGCTCATACCATGAGGTGAGGGGCAAAAATGCGCCTTATCTCTGACTGGCGCTAACTAGCGGGTGTTCAAGATGGCGTTAACCTTATCGAGAACGCTCTGCTCGCTGGCGCTGACCGTTGAGCCACTGATCACATCGCGCTCATCATGCGCGCTGGCGACATGCTGGCTAACCGTGCGCACAACATTCCCGTAGATGACCACTTCATCCGGCTGTGCCTTCTGGCGCAGCAGTGCCAGAGCTGAAGCCAGCGTGCGCAGCGCCATCGCCAGCAGGGTTTCAAAATCAATTTCATCATAGGCTTTCAGAACATCAGCCGCTTTACGCGACACCACATAATTCAGCAGCGCGGCGATTAACGGGTTACCCGCGTTCGCCTTCAGTTCGCCAGTCAGCGTATCGTACAACGCCAGCATTTCGACCAGCGTGCCGCCGCGTTCGGCTAAAGAAACCGCCAGCGCTGGCTGCAAAATGCCTGCGGATAACACTTCCCATTCTTCAGGGATGAAAGCTGATGAGGCAGTCATAGGCTGTCCTTTTCACGGGTTGATTCTGGCGCTTACAAATCCAGAATATGCTTATATTCGTCCAGCAAAGCTTGTTCTTCGGCGCTGATCGGCTCAAGCGTCAGATCAGACAGCGCCCCTTCTTCGTGCGAACGCGCAATTTGCACAGCGATTCCGTAAACGATCAACTTGTAAACAGACGTTGTTTCCGGGTCTTGCCTGTTTTCGAGAATCTCAACCGCGCGTTTCAAATCGGAGAGGGTGCGGCGATGCAGCGTCTCAAAAGGCAAATCTTCCAGCGTGTGCAGAAAGTCAACCGCATCAGATGAGATGGCTTCCTGTAACAGCGCGCCGATGGCGCTGGCAGCCGGATAGGTTGCGCGACGGGTATCCAATGCATCGTGCAAGGTCATCATTTCGATCATAGCGCCATCAGCATCCACCAGCGAAATTGCGATAGAGGCGCTGAGCAGCGCGGAGAGCAGCACATTCCATTCCTCTGGCGAAAATCCGTACTGATTCATCGCAAGACTCTTTCCTGCAAATGTCGAATACTCTTGATTGTAGTGAGTTTTACACGTGTAAACGATATTTTAGAAACACTGGCGCGAGATATTCGCACCCGCTAACCTGCGGATCAGGCGATTTATCACTGCGCGCACGCCGAAAAATGGTATGCTCTACACGATGATCTATGCCTTTTTCAACTGCCATAGCCCTACAATTTAGATCGCGCCAGCAAGGATGAACGATGGCAAAGAAAAATAATAAAAAGCAGCCTGAGCGCACTTTTGACCCGCGATTTGACGATCCGAATGAGTTCGGGCTGGAAGACCCTTTTGCCGTATCGGCAGCGGTACCCAGCCCTGAACGCGGGGCATATTCCTCCAGAGGCAAGCAAAAACCTATCAAGTCAACGAATGATGGGGGATGCCTTTCGCTGATTGGCGGATTCTTTCAGGTGCTGATTAACGCGCTGCTGCTGTTTTTGCTGTTTGCTGCGCTGGGCTTTGTGGTGGTGATTGGCGGGCAAGCGCTGGGCATCCTCAAACCGCCCACACAACCGGTTGTGCCAGTGCTGCCAACGCTGCAAATTGCCGCCGCGCCGACAACAACGCCAGCGCCTGTAGAAGATACGAGTACCGTTAACGATAGCGGCGACCCTACACCGGCATCTGATAGCTGCGACAACCCGGCAGAATGGTGGGGACTGGTTGCTGCCGATTACGATACGGTGCTGACCGCCTTCGCGCTGGCCTATTATGCGCCGAGTCAGCCGATAGCCGATGTGATAGCGGCAGCACAAACAAGCCGTGATCGCGCCGCCGATCAGCCGTTCGCAGACTGCCTGCTGGGCACACGGCAAACACTGCTTGACGCGCTGGATGCCCAACTGGACGCGCTTCGCACGCTGGAAGCGGGGGATCGCCCAACCGCGTTCACACGTTCTCAGGAAGCCGCCGCACAGTTTGCCAGCGTGCTGGATGGGTTGTGGGAACAGGGGGTGGATACCGGTGCAGATTCAGCCCCCAGCGCAGGCATTTCGCGCGGCGGCACCTCTGATTGTGCCGGACTGGGCGAATGGTATGCACAGCTACAGCCTTTTCTTGAGGCTTTCAATACGTCGGTTCTCCCTGCCGTTGATTTCCTGAACGCGCTGCCTGACGATATTGCCCGCGCGCGCGGCGAAACGGTGACCCTCTCAAGCGGCGTGCGCGAGCTTAGCGCGCCTTCCTGCGCGACACTGGCGCAAGGGGCGGCACAGGGCATGACCGACAGTTTCTTCGCGGCGGTGGATTTCACCTTCAGCGGCAATCCTTCTGGCGCTGCTGAACCTGCCGTGACCTATGCGCGTAACGCGGTGCTGCTGGATGTTTGGCTGCGCTGGCTAGGGCTGACAGCGGGCTAGAAAGTTCAAAGTACACGCCTGTACCGGCATCCCTCCCCTGAGGCGGAAGGGTGCCGGTATGAGGCTCCCCTTCCCTGAACCGAATCCGCCAATGCGCTGGAGTGGTGACCAGATGCCCGAATGCCGCTTTAATGCCGGCATTTGGATCGCGCAGCGGAGTGAGTAATTCCCCTTACGTATCTCCTATCATGCTTGTCAGACAGGTGAACTACGCGCATACTATCGAAAATAGTGATTTCGTTTATGAAGCGTTAGGAGACGGTAAGATGACCCGAATTCGACTCGCTGCGGCCACCCTACTGCTGGTCTTATTAAGCTGTTTCGCATTAGCCCCCGCGATTAACGCGCAGGCAACCTCACTGGTCTATGGCGACGCCCTCACCGGGTCAATCAGCGCGCAAACCCCTTTGGGCTTGTACACCTTCACTGGCGCGGCAGATGATCATGTCACGATTCGGGTGATCGGCATTACGCCAGAGCTAAACCCGGCGATCTCGCTGCTTTCCCCCGCGCAGCAGCAGTTAATGGCGAACGATGATGATCCATTTTCGCCGGATGGGCTGGATGCGCGGATCACGGTCAGGCTGCCAACGGATGGCATCTATACCATTCTGGTCAGCGGATCGGGCGCATCGCTCGGAGAATATTTGATCACGCTGGATGGGCGCTCGTCTGATGGCGTGAACGCGATTTTGCCGGGGATCACCGCAGTTGCTGACTTTTCGGCCAGCGCGGAGCCTCAGTTTTATGCCATTCCCGGCGATCCGGCGGCAACCCAAATGCTGCGGCTCGCGCCTGATCCGCTCGGCTTCGGCTTTGCCGCAGAAGTACGCCGATCCCGCAGATGGTGATCGCCGCATTTACCAACCTGCCTTCGGCACAAATCGCGCTGCGCCCGCTGCCGGCATGTATGAAGTGGCATTACGCCCGATCAGCCCGGAAATTACGGGCGGGGTGCAAATTACCGTCACGGGGATTGGCGAGCCACAGATCGTGCCCGCCGCCACAGCGACGCTGCCGCCATTACCCACCATTCCGCCGCTGCCGACGCTGGATTTAACGCCAACGCTGGTTCCCACGCCGACCATTTGCATGGTGTTCAGCAACGGGCCGGTAAATGTGCGCTTTGGCCCCGGCATCAACTTTGACATCATTGGCTCGCTGCTGCCAGGGCAGCCGCTGCCTGTATTCGGTCTCAGCCCGGATCGCATCTGGTATGCGGTGAACTTCAATGGAGTGCAGGGCTGGGTATCCAGCACAGTGACTTTCCTGAACGGCCCGTGCGCGAATTTGCCGGTGCTGGTTTCGCCGCCCACGCCCACGCCGCTGCCAACCACCCCCGCGCCGACGCTAACGCCAACGTTCGTGTTTTCGACAGCCACCGCAACCACGATTCCGCAGCCAACAGCCACATTTGTCGTTCCGGTGCCGCCAATTGCCACGATTACGCCGGATCAGACGTTCAATTTCGGGATTGTGTACAACGAAGGGCGGACGTTCACTGAATTCATCAGCTACCCCGGCCAATACCGCGACATCATCAATCTGTCGGTGGCGGATTTCGGCGGGTTTGCGGCGCTGACCTTCAACCTGAATCTGCAATGTCTGGGCAACGGGGCGATGGAGCAAACCATGTGGGGCACCGGGCAGCCCTCGCAGGAATGTGGAACACCGCTCTCGCTGATCTTCACGCCAGATAGCAACCTCATCCCGATCACGGTGGTGAATCAGGGGCCTCTGGCCGCGAATGTGCAGTATACGATTACGATTTCGCCCGCGCCACAGCCGCGGTAGGGGAAGGAAGAGACCCTCACCCCGACAAGCGGGCGCGGAAAAGGAAAGATATGCAATGATTTTGTAAATAAAAATGGGGCAGTTCGCATATTGAACTGCCCATATTTTTTAACCGTGACGATATTTATTAAACGGCTAATGGTAATGCTACTATGCGGCTCGCCCCTAGCAAGTTGGTTTCGTATCTATCTTCAGATGCCTCAACAAGTTTTTGTTCAGCGCGAGAATCTTCATCCGCTATTCGCTTGACATCTCCTGAAGTTTCAGTCGTTACCCCATATGGGTCAGGAACTGGTATTCCATCTTCCAAATACCCCAGGATGTATTCGTAGAGAACCTCCGAAAAATCCTTTTCGGCTTGCTCAAAAGTTTCACCTTGAGCTATACATCCAGTGAGTTCAAGGCAGTTCAGAACAAAAACCACCTCGCCTGAATTTAACGTTTCTAAATTTACCGTAACATGATAAGGCCGATTTGCTAACTGCTGCGCCCGCTCATTAAGTTGAATTGACATTGGTATTTCTCCTTACTCTTGTTCATCTTCAGCAGCGTATTGACGTTCTTCCAGTTTTTCAATGAGCTTTACCGCATCTCGAACATAATCCGCTGAAAATGACTTGTGATTGGGAATGGTTCCACGTAATTCTTTGAAAACAGAATGCACAGCAAAAGCATGTTTACTTTTTCGGACAATTTCAAAGCCATACGCGATATAAAGTTGCTCTAATTCATTAACTGACCAGTTTGCCGGTGAATTTTTTGCTTTTTCAAGAAGTTTTTTGCCTTTGTCTGCCACAACCTAATCCTTCACGTTGATTGCTGAAGGGTAAGTTGTATAGGCAATGTTGCTTTCTGATCATTATCTATCAAGATGCAAAATTCGTATGTACCCGGCTTTGGAAATAACAAATTAGCCAGTCCTATCATGAAATTTATGCGAATTAATTCGCCTTGCTGCCCATTAGGAACTTGTACTTCGGTTTCAATATTCGCCAGGGTATTCATAGCATCATCATCTAAAAGTTTGATGCCAAGCCGAAATTTTCGATTATATTCAGCAGGGCTAGCGGTAATCTGCGTTACCAGGAACAGTTGCGGATGTATCGTTGGGAAACTAGAGGCGTAGATATTTGTAAATATTCCCATAACATTAAGCTTGCCATTACTCGTCTCGTTAGCGTAATCAGCAACGAGCAAAATTGGGACTTCCATAAATCAGACACCTTCAAAGTGAGTAATCTATATCTTCCCATTGTACAGGGTGTTCCAGTATGCCAACAGGGGCGGTGGCACTAGCAACCACCGCCCGTTAAGCGGTTGAAACAACAAGCGCGGAGCATAAGCGGGGCGCGATAAATCGCGCCCACTTGTGTCCTACAAATCCCTACAATTACACCGCTAAATTGAAGAGCGCGGCGGCGACTTTGGTGTCGTAGTTGGCCAGCGCGAGGCGCACGGTAGCCGTGAGCTGGTAGCTATCGGTATACGGCAGATAATCCACGCTCACCGCGATGCGGCGACGGTAGCCGACCACCCAACCCGGACGGTACACGCATAAGGCGGTGCCGCGATCATTCGTGCCTGCGCCAACCTTGCCATCGGATTCGGTCAGCGGGAACTCGGCGGAAACAACCACCGGCGCGCCATCCATGTAGCCGATCTGTCCAGTGAGGGCGGTGGCCTGCGCGCCAACTTTGTCCATCGTCAGGAATTCAGGCATGGCAAGCAGCTTAGCGTAGGTGGCGGCGTCCACGATCCAGATGAGATCGGCGGGTCGCACCGAATAGCGCGAGTCCAGCTTAAAGCGCGCCTGCCGCAGCAGCGCCAGCGTGGGCGCAGCGTTGGCGGCGTCTACTTTATTGGCGGCATTGGTGACCAGCGGCAGTTTGCGCAAGCCGTCAAAAGCCAGATAGCGATCTGTTGAAATCGGCGCGGCGTGATCCTTGTTGATATTGCCGGTGGCGGCGGTAGTGGTGTCGCCGTTCAGGATCACATTATCAACGGCATCGGTGATGGCGCGAACGGCCTGTTCACGGTAGAGGTTAAGCACCGGAACAACGGCATCTTCGACCAGTTCAGCGCTGAAACCGACGCGCAGCGCCAGCTTCTTCGCGTTCAACTGCACCTTGCCGCTGCCAATTTTGCTATCGGGAATCGCGTTGCCGCTGCCTAAATTCAACTGCGCTTCATCTGCCGTTTCCGGCACGTAGTACACCAGCGGATCAGTGCCTTCGGTGGGCACTTCAAAAGGGTTGGATGGCTGCTCGATGCCGGGCAGCAGCGGCATGATGGTGTTTTCCAGCCGCGCCTTGCGCCAGATTTGCGCGCTCCAGAGATCGGGCACCCATTCATCGCCAAAGCCGGTCAGTGTGCTGCGGCTGAGTTCATCGGCTTTCAGGGCGCTGATGCCCGTCTTGTGCAGCTTATAAGACAGCGCGTTGGCATAACGCTCACTGACGCCATGAAAGCTTTTGGTATGGCGCAGCAGCAGGTAGCCATGCAGCAAGTCGAGATCATCAAGGCGGTCAAACTCGCTGCCAACCTCGATGCGGCCAATATTTTCCTCGCTCACCTTAACCGGCAGGCGTTTTACAGGGGTGTTGGTGAAGTTATCGGTCATTTCAATTTCTCCTTCTAGTTCCAGTTTTTCTAAGGACAATCCAAATTGGTGATACGCGGCTTTGATGGTGCGAATATCGGTGCGGCGCGGTTCGGCAGGCGTCGGGGTGAGGCTGCCTTCAACCAGCGGCCAACGTTTGATACGGCCATCGTCAGCCACCTCAACCAGATGCGGCAGGCTGCCCGATGACCAGGCTAAAGCGCCGCGTTCAACCAGGCGCAGCACCGCGCGGGCGTAGTGGTGGCGCAGGTCTAGCTGGGCTTCCGCCCACACGCCGGTGTCATCAGGTGTCAGGGTATCAATCGCGCCGATGACCGCCGATTTCACGGCGTCATCCAGCCCATGCTGATAGAGCGCGGGGCGGCAGTCGTACCATTCCAGCGCCAGATCGGTTTCAGGCGTGAAGTACTCGCCCTGTAAATCGCGGTGATGGGCATCCCCCCACACTACTAAATAGCCGCCAACGCGGCCTTCGCCCAGCGTTTTCACGCGGCGTTCGGTCTTCAAAGACATGCTGTTTCTCCTCATTACTAAGCTCCGCCTGTTATTCCAGCACATAGCGAGAGGAAGCAGGCGGGTGGCAAGATTGACCGGAAAATTCAATTTGCTCTGTCTCCGCATATCCGCACGCGGTATCCCTTTGTGGTGCAGATGGGGACAGCCATTCAATTGGTAAGGTGCATAACGCGCTGTGTTACGCTCACAAAAACCAAAATAGCTCATTTGTTCTGCAAAAAGGTATCCATATTGCCAGCAATGTGATCGCAAATTTGCACTTTTCAAATCGGCGTTCGGGGATAGGCGGGCGCGCTGTTTCGCCAGCGGGGTTGCAACGCGCTAGACTGAGCGTGAATTTTAGAAAGCAGCCAGTTTATGGGTCATATCAGTTTTGAAGTGGCTTACGCCAGCGCGGTATTTATTGAGCGGCTGCGCACCTTCGGGCGGCTGGGAAAGATGCTGCACAACGGTATTGATATCGTGCTGTTTGAAGCCGACACGGGCGAAAAGATCAGCGCCCATTTCATAGACAGCGCGCTGCCGCTGTACGAGATTCGCCATGTGCTTACGGATAATCAGGCGCAGGGTATCGCCACACTGTACATATTGTGGGCAGATATGATGCTTCCGGCGGATGGGCAGGTATATGTTGCCAACGATTGGATGGAGGCGTTGTACACCCTGTACGACAACAGCATCTATGCCTTCGAGATGATCGAACAGGAAGCCTTTTTATTCCCGGTTCATTTTCGCGGCGAAGGCTTGCGCCGAAAAGCTGAATTCGGGACGACGGTACGCTTTTCGTCGCTGCAAACCCGCGAAGTTACGACCTATCTGGCAGGGCTGCAAGGCACATGGCTTATTGCAGACTTCGCCGGGAAGTCTGGCTATGCCCATGATGCCACCCGCGAAAACGAGATGCTGGTCACATTAAGCGAAGATTACGCGCTGCTAGGGTTAGAGCCGGGGGCGACGCTGCTTGAAATCAAGACGGCGTACCGGGTTTTGGCGCGGCGCTACCACCCGGATTTGAATGTTGAAAGTGGTTCGTCTGACGCGATGCAAAAGCTGAATGCTGCCTATGCGCGGCTGTTGGAAGCTGTAGGGAAGTAGCCGCTTTGTACGCGAAGCGATGCAGCGGGTCAAAAGCGCACATTTCAGGCCGCCCGATTCATCATGGCATATACGCCGTTTGTGCATCGTCCGGTTTCTCGCTAAGATTCCAGCGCTTTGCTTACATCAAATGTCTACGCCTGTGAGAACTTTTACGTGAAGAAACTTATTGTTATTGCAGCACTATTCTGCGGCTTGCTGATCGGGTTGGTTGCAGCCGCCCAGCAGCCTGAACTTAGCCTCGAAATTACCGGCGTAAACACCACCGGCTTTCCCGAAGTTCTGATCGCGACCAACGTATATGATGCGCTGGGGCAGCCTGTCCCTGCGCTGGACAGCGAAAACTTTACCCTGGCAGGCGATCTGGCGGGTGACTGCCCGATCAGTGAAGTCGAGAATATCAGCGATGACAATCTGGCATTCTCAACCGTGCTGGTGATTGATGTTAGCGATTCGATGGCCGGAACGCCGCTGGAACTGGCGAAAGCTGCCGCGCGGCGCTATGTCGAGTCCCTGCGCCCCGGCGACTCGGTGGCGTTGGTTGCTTTCGCCAGTCAAGTGGAGCAGGTGCTAGGTTACACCGATGATCGCGATGCGGTTCTGGCGGCGATAGACGGTCTGCAAATTAGCGGGCGTACAGCGCTGTATCAGGCAAGCTATGAAGGCATTCAGACTGGCGCGCAGTCCCCTCACCCGCGCCGCGCGATGATCCTGCTAAGCGATGGCAGCGAATATGGCGGGCTTAGTACGGTGACGCCGGAAGAAGTGATCGCCGCCGCGCGAGTGAACGGCGTGCCGGTGTATACCATCGGTCTTGGCTATGGCGCAGACCGTTCATTTCTGGAAACGATTTCGACTGCGACAAACGCCGCATATTATGAGTCGCCTACGCCTGATGAACTGGCCTCGATTTATGAGGGGCTAGGTTTGCGATTAACCAGCCAATACGTGATCACGCTGAACTGTGATTTGCCGGCTGATGGCGCGGAATATCCGCTGATTTTGAACGTTCAGAGCGGCGATGCCAGCGCCAGCGCGCAAACCACGCTGCGCGCGCCAGTTCCCGTGCCAGTCATCAACGTGACGCTGCCAGATACGCCGATTGCCACGCCCACCCTGATCACCGCCGATGTGCTGGCAGATGACGCGCTGCAATCGGTGGTTTTCACGATTGATGGTCAAATAGCGGGCGAATTTACACAGCCGCCGTTTAGCATCGAAATCAATCCTTACGATTTTACTCCGGGAACACACCGCCTTGAGGTTGTGGCAACCGATGAGGACGGCGAAAGCGGCAGCTATCAGGCTGATTTTGAGGTTGCCGATCTGCCGGTACAGGTAATTGTGGCCGGGCTTGAAGATGGGCAGTCACTGAGCGCTGATACCACGCTGGAATTCAGCTTCAACAGCCAGACGCCGGTGAACCACGTAGCGGTGATGCTGGATGGGGTTGAACTTGCGCATCTGGTACAGGAACCCTGGACGCTCACCCTGCGCCCGCTGCGTTACGCGCCGGACGAACATACGCTTTCGATTGCCGCAGACACGGCTGATGGGCAGCACGGCGAACGCACGTTGATATTCAGTTTCTCCAACGCGCCCTATCAAACGGCAACGGCGCTTGCGCCGACGGCCACACAAACCCCTTCGCCAACCTTTACGCTTACGCCCACGCCAAACCTGACCGGCACAGCCAACGCGATGGCGCTGACGACGGTGCCGCTGACCACTACGGCTGAGGCGCTGTTTGCCGCGATGACCGGCACAATGCAAGCCTATACTGAGGCGACAGGCACGGCGGTGATGAACGCCAGCACCACCTCTGCCGCCGCGCTGCAAGCGACGGTTGCCGCTGCCACACAAGGCGCGAATGATCTCATCGCAACTGCCGGGGCGCAGGCGCAGGCTACAGATTTTGTGGCAACGCAAAATACCGGCAGCACCGCGCAGGCGGTCGGCACGCAGCAGGCTCAGCAAAACCAGACCGCCGCCGTACAAGCCTCAGCAACCAGCGCCTCAATAGCGCTGGCAGCCACAGATTCGGCTGTTTCCACCGCGCAAATGGCGACGCTTGAGGCGCAGGCGCTAGCAACGGCAACCTTTGAAGCAGAGGCCAGTTTAGAAGCTGGCGAGCAAACGGCGGCAGCGGCCACATTGAGCGCCAATTTGCTGATTACGGCGACGGAAAACGCGCGCGCCACCAGCAACGCCGAGGCACGCCAGCTAATGCAGAACGCCACCCGTGATGCGCTGGCGACCAGCAACGCCGAGGCGAGGCTTATTGCCCAGCAAACTTCGGCGGCACGGGCAACCAACCGCGTTGAATCCACCGCAACGGCCGAAAGCCGGGCAACGGCGACTTCAGTTGCCCGTGAAACCGCGCTGTTTATTTCTAATACTACAGGCACAGCGCTGGCAAACAGCATCGCCACCACGACCGCGCAGGCGCAGGCTACCGCCACGCGGGTGGCTTTAGAAACCGCCGTTGCCCAGCAGCAGCAAACGCTGGATGCAGGCAGTACGGCGACGGCGCAAGCGCAGGCTACCGCCACCGCAGCCGCGCAAATCGCGGGGACATCCACCGCGCAGGCGCTGGCATTGACCGCAACAGCAGTTTCAGAACAAACGCTGAATGCGCGCAGCACCGTAGCGGCCATCGGGCAGGGAACGGCTACGGCTGAAGCCCAGCAAACGCTGGATACACGGCTGGCGGCGATTGGCACCACCACCGCCGAATCAACGCCTGAAGTCACTGAGGCTGCCGCTCAGCCCACAGCAGCGACCTCGCCCACCATACCGCCCACGCTGGTGCCTATAGAAGCCGAGCCACAAGCAGCGGACGCGAGCAGCGGCGGACTGTTGATCGCGCTGGTGGTCATACTGCTGCTGGCGATTCTGGTGGCGATAGTGGTCTATGCCCGCCGCCGTAATCGCACGCTGCCGAAGCGATAAAAATATGGCATCAACCTCGTCACAAGCAGGCAAGCGGCGCGCCTATTTCAAAATATGCGAAGTCTTCAATATCCTCATCCCTCGTTCCCCTCTCCACGTGGAGGGGGGAAGCAAAGGCTACAGGGTTTCCCGACACCGGTTAGCCAGCGGTATACAAATTTGCTGATTGATCATACAGTAGGTATGCGTGACGCTGGAACAGGAGCGCGGCAATGGGATTTATTATCACTTTCCTGATCAACGTGGTTAGTTTTGCGGTACTGGCTTCCGGCCTGCTGCCGGGGATCAAGTTCGTGGGCGAATGGCCGATACCGCTGGCTATTTCAGCGCTGGTTTTTGCCTTCGTGAACGCGCTGATCAAGCCGATTCTAAAATTCCTGACCTGCCCGTTTATCCTGCTCACGCTAGGGTTATTCTTATTTGTGATTAACGCGGCTATGCTGATGCTGACCAGCGGCGCTACGCGCTGGCTGGACGAGACATTTAATGCTATCCCCGGCTACCTGTTTATTGAAAATTTCTGGTGGGCGGTGCTTGGCTCGATCATCATGAGCGTGCTAGGGGTATTCCTTGGCTGGCTGCTGGATAAAGACGGGACGCGGGGTTTTCGCCGCCAGCCGAAAATCATCGTTCAGCAAACTTTCATTCAGCAGCGTACCGATTATGATCGCGAGTTTGATGCCTTTGTGCGCAGCCAGCAGCAAGGCGGCTACCCACCGGCACAGTACCCGCCGCAGATGCCGCCGGGGCAGTATCCACAGCAGCCACCACCGCAACAATATCCACCACAACAATACCCGCCGCAGCAGCCTTATCCGCCGCAGTATCCACCGGCGCAGCCTTACGATCCGAATAATCCCTACGGGCAGCGACCACCGCCCCCACAGCAGCCGAGGCGGTAGCGCGGCGCTGATAGTTCAGAGGCAGCGGATTGATCTGAACCCGATCATGATACAATGTATAAATTGATCACATGATGGTTTAACCGGCGCGTTTTGATGGCAGTTATCCCTGCGAATAATCCCTCTCAAACCCTGACCCATCTGGTACAGAAGTGGGATCGTCGTTGGCGGGCTGGCCTAACGTTGATCTGGCTGCCGCGCGCGCTAGCCCCGGCGCTGGTGATCGGGCTGGCGCTGGCGATCATCTCGCGCATTCGGCCTTTTCTGATTCCCGACCAAATCGCGCTGATCATTTTGTCCGGTATGGCGGCGGGCGCGCTGGTGGTGGCCGCCTCAATCTGGCTGCGTGATCGCTCGCTGATACATGCCGCGCGCCGTTTTGACGTACTGCTGGGCTTGAATGAGCGCGTTTCCACCGCGTTTGAACTGATAGACGGGCGCATCGCCACCACTGGCGAACTCGCGCAGCTACAGTTACAGGACGCGCAGGAACGGGCGCACGCCGCGCATCCCAACAAACGGCTGCCATTACACATCAACTGGCGGGAATGGGCGCTGCTGGGGCTGTTGGCGGCCGTGGTGGCCGTTTTGCTGCTGCTGCCAAACCCGCAGGATGTCATCGCGCAGGATAACGCTGCCGCAGCGGCGGCTATTGAGCAAGCGGGCGATACGCTACAGCAAATCACCGAAGAAGTGGCCGCCGATCCCTCTCTGCGAGAGGAAGAACGACGCAATCTACTGGAAGTTTTAGAAACTTCATCGAATACGCTGGCGCAAAACGACGTTTCCCCTGAAGAAGCATTTGCAGCGGTGACCGATGCTCAAAATTCGCTGGAAGCGCTGGCTGAACAGTTTGATCAACAGTTGAATGCCTCAAGCGCGGCGGCACAGGCGGCAGCGAACGCGCTGCAGGCAGCCAGCGAAAGCCCGCAGAATACAAACAATGCCTATGAGCAGCTTGCACAGGCGTTAGAACAGCTTGCACAGGCCAGCGCGAGCATGAGCAGCGAACGCCAGCAGGAATTGACGCAGCAGCTTCAGAACGCTGCCAGCCAGATGGCGAGCAGCGATAATTCAGGGCTTCAGCAGGCCGCAGAGCAGATGCAGCAGGCCGCAAGCCAGATGCAAAGTGGGGATAACGCCGCCGCTTCTGAATCAATGCAGCAAGCGGCACAATCGGCGCAGCAGGCAGGCCAAAACGCCGCGCAAATGCAGCAATCAGCGCAGCAGGCCGCGCAGCAAGCGCAAAGCGCCGCTCAAACCGCGCAAAATATCAGCCAGTCTCAAAGCGCGCAGGCGGCAAACCCCAACGCCGCGCAAAATAGCCAGCAGGGGGGTGGGCAGCAAGAGGATTCAGAAGCGCAGGAAATTTCCGGCAGCGGGGATTCGAGTCCACAACAATCGAGTCAGGCGGGGCAGCAAAGCGGCGAACAATCCGATCAGAGCGGCAGCGGCAGCGGCCAACAAGGTCAAATGAGCAACCAATCCGGCGCAGAGTCCGGCCAATTGGGCGACGGTCAATCAGGAGAGAGTCAGAACTCGGCAAACAGCGCAGCGCAGGGGCAGAATGAAGGCCAGCTTTCAGCGGCAGCTGTCAGCGAAAGCGGCGCGGGCGCAGGCGACGAACAGGGAGCCGGACAGTCATCCAGTTCGGGCAGCCAGATGAGCGCCGAAAATCAATCCAATAATGCCGATGGTCAGGGAGAGCGCGGCGGCGATGAGATGATCTATTCGCCGCGCAGAATAGGCGGGCCACTTAGCGACGAAGAATCGTTCTTGCAATCAGACGACCCTAACGCGCCAGTCATTCAGGGCGAGTTTTCCCAGAACCCCACAGGCAGCGCCACTGTGCCCTACAGCAGCGTGTACAGCGATTATGCCAATGCTGCCAGCCAGGCGCTGGAAAACGGCTATGTGCCGCTTGGCCTGCGCGACCTGATTCGCAGCTATTTCTCGTCGCTGGAGCCTTCCAATTCCGGCGGCAATTAGGTCGCTTTTCGAACCTGAACGCTCACTTCCAGCTATTCATACAAGATGATCGTGTTTGCCCTGATAGGGCGCAGTTAGCCGATCTGAGTTACCATACGACGCCGCATATTTGGGATGTTGCGGCGATAACTGCAACAGGGGATGATGCCTGATGGCCGCTGCTGAACAGCTTTCTATTGAACAATTTAGCCGCCTCGCCCGCGCCATTGAATCCGAAGTGAAGCGGGTGATCGTGGGGCAGGATCAGGTGGTGCGCGGGGTGCTGATCTGCATCCTGTCTGGACGCCACGCGCTGTTAGAAGGCGTGCCGGGACTCGGCAAAACGATGCTGATCCGCACGATGGCCGACGCGCTAGACCTGAAATTTGCGCGCATCCAGTTCACGCCTGATATGCAGCCTGCGGACATTACCGGCACGGATATTCTTGAGGATTCGGAAGATGGGCGCACCAAAGTACGCCGCTTCCAGCACGGCCCGGTGTTCGCGAACCTGCTGCTGGCCGATGAGATCAACCGCGCTACGCCCAAAACCCAATCGGCGCTGCTGGAAGCGATGGCCGAAAAGACGGTGACGGTGGCTAACCGCACTTACCAGCTAGAGCCGCCATTTTTCGTGCTGGCGACGCAAAACCCGCTGGAGATGGAAGGCACGTATCCGCTGCCAGAAGCGCAGCTAGACCGCTTCATGTTCAAGGTCAATGTAGCTTTTCCGTCGGTGAATGAGCTGATCGGGATTTTGGATCGCACTACCGGCGCATCTACGCCCAGCGCGCAAAAGGTGGCCGATGGCGCGCAGGTGGTGAGCATGGGGCAGCTTGCCCTGAATACGCCTGTCGCCACCCACGTAACCGATTATGTGGCGCGGCTGATTGTGGCGACGCACCCGGAAACGCCAACAGCATCCGAAATAGTAAAACGCTATGTGCGCTACGGCGCCAGCCCGCGCGGGGCGCAGGCGTTGATTTTAGGCGCGAAGATCAACGCGCTGCTGGAAGGCCGCTTCAACGTGGCGTTTGAAGATGTGGCGGCGGTTGCGGCGAACGCGCTGCGGCACCGCCTGCTGTTGAATTTTGAGGGCATCGCTGAAGGCATCAGCCCGGATACAGTGGTGGCCGAAGTGATCAAAACGCTGCCGAAAACGGTGTGAGGCTTCCGGTTGAGTCGGAAGCCCGTTTTTATCCCTGCTCCATCGCCATGCTAACGACAGGCAGGCGCGGATCGAGCGCTTTCCACTCGTTCTTGATCCACGCATAGGCCGGATCGTCCATATTAGCCAGCGACTGCGCCGAACCGGCGAGAAAATTCAGGTAATAGGTGGTGTAGCCAAAGGCGCTCACGACAGGGTGATAGCCCTCTGGAACCAGCACCATATCGTGATGCTGGGCGCGCATCAGTTCGTCCAGCTTGCCATCGCCGGTGTATACGCGCTGATAGGCATACCCGTTTGGCTTATCAATCTTGTAGAAGTAGATTTCCTCAAGGTCGGCTTCGAGTAAATTTCCGTTCGCATCCACGCGGTGCACATCGTGTTTATGTGGGGGATAGCTGCTCCAGTTGCCGCCGGGGGTATAAACTTCCACCACGACCAGCTTCTGACAGGGGAAGCCGGGGGGAAGGATGCTGTTGATCTGGCGGCTGGCGTTTTCCCCACCGCGCAGCTCAATGGCACAGTCAGCCGGCGTGACCAGTTTCGCCGGAAATTCAGCATCAGCTTTCACCCAGCAGCTTGCCACCTCAAAGCCGTTGGTCAGGGCTTCGATTTCATACTGGGTATTTGGCGGCAGATACAGCGCCCATGGCATGCCTGAAAATACGTTTGGCCGCCGCCCGATGTTTAAATATTCGCCCGCATTGGTGCGAATGTTACAGCGCCCACCCAGAATCACATGCGCAAGCTCAAAATCGCCAGTTTCGCCAGCATGGCGCTGACCGATATCCAGCCGCCGCGCCGCCATATTCAGGTAGTCCCAGCGGGCGCGTTCCGCCGAAATTTCAGCGAAGATTCCGCTTGCGCCGCAGTCAATAGAGCGAATGAGTAATGAATTGGAAGTCATAGCGCCTTCATCTTCCGCCCAACACTCAAACGGTCGGGCTAATCATGACCACCTGAAAGTGGCCTAAGGGCATAATGAAATAGTGATCTGCATTATTTTGCGAAACTTAATTCGTGATTTAGGTATCTTCCACGCGCTCCAATGAGTCCCGGAGATTGTACCCCGCTTCAGCGGGTGGGTTTAGCCCGGCCGTTTGCGGGTCGGGCATATCGCCAGCACTAAAATCCGGCCTCTTTCAGATAGGCAAGGCTGGCGGGAAGCTCCAGCGCATAAGCTGCGGCGCGCGGGGCATTATCGCCGGGATCGCCGCATTCAAAAGCCGCCCAACCGTCATAGCCGATTTCTTTCAGCGCAGCGGCGGCATGTGCAAATGGCGTGAAGCCCTGCCCCGGCAGGCGGCGGTTGCTGTCCGCCAGATGCACGTAGCCGATCACATCGGCATGGCTGCGGATGGCAGCAGGGATATCGTCCTCTTCCAGCGCCATGTGAAAGAGATCAGCAACCACTTTAACGCGCGGGTGATTGCGCCGCCGCGCTAATGCTGCCGCCTGTTCCACGCGGTTCAGGAAGTGGGTTTCGTAGCGATTGATCGGCTCGATAAACAGGGTAACATTCATGGCATTGGCGTAATCTTCAAGCGTGCGTAAATGCGCGATCAGCAGCTCGGCTTCAAGCTGTTCAGGCGACATCAACGGCGAAAGATCGGGCAGCGCGGGACCGAAGAAGGCGGGCACAAAACCAACACCAACCGCGCCCAGATCCATCGCGCACATAATGGCTGCGCGCAGCTCTTCCAGCGCCCGTTCACGTTCGGCGGGATCGGGGGAGAGCATGCTGCTTTGCCGCCCGAAGTTAATGCCAGATGCCACCAATTCGGCACGCTCAAGGGCGATCATTGCTTCTTCAAGGCGGTCTGGCAGCCCTTTCGCCCAAAACTCGATTCCATCAAAGCCTAACGCTTTTGCGCGTTCAAACTTTTCCAGCAGATTACGTCCTGCAAGCATATCTTCCTGAATGGCGATGCGCATGGTTTTCACTCCTGAATACCGCCAAGCATAGCGCGTTCGGGCTTGCTGCGTCTAATCAAAATCAGTAGGCAAATCGGGTTGGCGGTAATGCTCGAAAAATCGCGCGATCTGGCTGGTTGTAACCCGCGCCTGCGAAAGCGCTAATCCGGCGATTTCATCTTCGGCAAACCAGCGCACTTCGCCCGTTTCGATATTGCGCGGGTCTATATCGCGCTCCGGCTGCGTCAATTCACAGCGAAAGAACAGCTTATAGGCGTGAAAAGCATAATAGGGATGCCCGTGCTTATTACGATCATACACAGCGAGCAGCTTAGTTGCCCGCGCGTGATAGCCGCTTTCTTCCCAGATTTCACGCACAGCGCTCACGCTGGCGCTTTCGCCCACATCTGCCCAACCACCGGGAAGCGTCCAGCGCCCGCCATCCAGCATTTCCTGCACCATCAGCAGCTTGCCATCCTGAAACACCACGCCGCGCACATCAACTTTAGGCGTAGCATGCCCCTGCTGCTCAAGATACAGCGCCCGCAAAGCATCCCGTTGATCGGGGGCATTCAGGGCGGCAGTCATCATCTCGACGGCGATCTCCAGCACATCTTCATAACGCAGCTTATCAAATGGCCTTGTGTCATAAGCCAGCCCGGATTGGGCGATAGATTGCAGCCGCTGCGCCCAGATCACCTGTTGAGAATAGCTCGTGATGCTGCTGTCAGAAGGGGTCTTCAGATTGTCTGTCACGCTGTAAATCTCCTTGCCGCTGATGATTAAACGGCAACAAGCATAACGCGGGGCGAAGCGGCGGGGGTTCTTGCGACGGCGGGCAACGGGTTAGCGTATAGATCATAGTGGGTAAAATGCTGGCGTAGGAAAACAGTTTGCCATAGCGTCTATTATTTGTGAAAATAAACACAATCATCTATGGAGTGGGGACAACTAGATGGCAAACTATGGCTTGGACGGAAAGCGTCCACGCGTCGTGATCGTGGGCGGCGGGTTTGGCGGCGTGAATGCGGCTAAAGCGCTGAACCATACGCGGGTGGATGTGCTTTTGATTGACCGCACGAATCACTATCTTTTTCAACCGCTGCTGTATGAAGTGGCAACTGGCACGCTGACGCCGGGCGATATTGCTTCGCCAATTCGGGCGATGTTTCGCCATCAGAAGAACGTGACCGTTTTGATGGGCGAAGTGACCGGCGTGAACCCTGCCGCCAAGACCCTGACGGTTGCCGGGATGAGCGAGCCTATCGCCTTCGATTATCTGGTGCTGGCAACGGGCGCGCGCGATAACTTCTTCAATCATCCAGAATGGCATCAACACGCGCGGGGCATGAAAAGCCTGCGCGACGCCATTGATCTGCGCGAGCAAATTCTCAAATCGTTTGAACTGGCAGAAGTGGCCGATGATCACGAAAGCATCGAAAAGCTGACTACTTTTGTGATCGTGGGCGGCGGGCCAACGGGCGTTGAACTGGCGGGGACGCTGGCAGAAATGTTCACGCTCACGTTTAAGGATAATTTCCGCCGCCTGCATCCCGATAAGGCGCGGATTGTGCTGGTAGAAGCCGGCCCGCGTATTCTGCCAATGTTTGATGAAGCGCTGGCGCAGCACGTACAGCATAAGCTGGAGAAGATGGGCGTTGAGGTGCGCGTAGGCTCGCCGGTTGAAAGCATAGACCAGGAAGGCGCGGTGATCAAAGGCGAGCGTGTGCTTTCGCGCAACGTGATCTGGGCGGCGGGCGTGCGCGCGGCGGCAGCAGGCGAGTGGCTGGCGCGCCATCTGATAGAACGGGGCGGGTGATGGTAAGCCCCGACCTGAGTATTCCCGAATATCCCGATATTTTCGTGATCGGCGACAGCGCACACTACGAACAGGACGGCAAGCCGCTGCCGGGGGTGGCACAGGTGGCGATACAGGGTGGGCGCTATGTCGGTTCGGTGATCAAAGCGCATGTGGAGCATTACCCCGCCCCGCCGCCGTTTGTGTATCACGACAAAGGCAGCATGGCGACGGTTTCGCGCTGGTATGCGGCGCTGGAGTTGGGCAATTTTAAGACGGCGGGGGTGATCGGCAAGCTGGGCTGGGCGTTCATTCACATCCTGTATCTGAGCGATATGCAGAATCGGATTCGCACATTCATTCAGTGGACGTGGGCAAACCTGTTCAGCGCGCGCGGATCGCGCTATATCACCCGCCCATTCACGCGGGAAGAACTGGCGTCGGTGGATATTCCGGCGGAAGCGGCGAAAAGCTAAGGCGCGGCGCGATCCAGCGACGGATCGCCCAGATCGCGGTCTTCAGGCGTAAGCGGACGCCACATGAAGGGGTTCGGGCTGTTCGGATCAAGGAAGCTGAGATCGGTGCGGATCATAAAGCCAAGATGCAGATAGATCGGTACGGCGTATTCTGACGAGATGAACCAGAGCAGCGATGCGCCCTGCCGCGCGGCATAGCCGATGCCAATATTGATCAGCATTTTGCCATAGCCCGACCCGCGTAATTCTGGGCTGAGCGTGACCCCACGCAAGCGCCATTGTGTGGGGTCACTTTGTTCAGGGATGGGCTGGCGCATGGCGGTTACGCTGCCCAACACCACGCCATCGCGCATCAAGGCGACGTGCAGCGTTTCGGGATCGTCATCGTGCGGGTAGATCGATTCTGCATACGGGCGATCAGGGCGCAAAATAGCAAAGCGCAGCGGCTGCACAGTTGACGCGGGAACACGGTGAAGGGTGAGGGAGGGCATATAATTACTCGTTCGCCAACTGCATAATTCTAGCGCGCAGACCATCAATCAGCTTCATCTCGCCAGCTTCATCCACATACCACCAGCGCAGCCAACCGTTAACCGCCACTTCGCCGGAAAGCTGCCGCCCTAAGGCGTGAATCGATCCGCGCGTGCCGTCAGGTAGCTGCAACGCTCCATCTGCTAACACGGTCACGGCGCGCGCCGGATCGCGGTCAAAATAGAGCGCAGCGCCCGGCAGCAGCAGCCCGTTTTCGAGCAGCGTGGGGAACGGGGTACGCCGCGCTAAGCGTTTATTAGGGGCGCCGCCTAAGACCGCCGGATCTTCAGTCAGGACTGGCTCCACTGCATCAATGCGGGTTTGCGCCGCCTGTACGTAAGCGGCTTCACGCTCAATGCCGAGATAGTGCCGTCCTAAGCGTTTCGCCACCGCGCCCGTGGTGCCCGTGCCGAAAAATGGGTCAAGGATCAGGTCGCCGGGGTTAGTGCTGGCAAGGATCACGCGGTACAGCAGCGCTTCCGGCTTTTGCGTGGGATGCAGCTTTTCGCCGTTCACAGCCAGCCGTTCCGCGCCAGTACACAGCGGAATTTCCCAATCGCTGCGCATCTGCTTGCCGTCATTTAGCGCTTTCATGGCGTGATAGTTGAAGGTGTAACGCTTCTGCGCCTGCGATTTTTTCGCCCAGATCAGGGTTTCATGGGCATTGGTGAAGCGCACGCCCTTGAAGTTAGGCATCGGGTTGATCTTCTCCCAGATCACATCGTTGAGAATCCAGTACCCTAAATCCTGCATGATGGCGCCGACGCGAAAGATATTGTGATACGAGCCGATCACCCACAGCGCGCCGCTGTCTTTGAGCACGCGGCGGCATTCGCCCAGCCACGCGCGGGTGAAGGCGTCATAAGCGGCAAAATCAGAAAACTGATCCCAGTGATCATCTACTGCATCCACTTTGGAGTTATTCGGGCGCAGCAGGGTGTTTTGAAGCTGAAGGTTATAGGGGGGATCGGCAAACACCAGTTCGACGGATTTATCAGGCAGCGCGCGCAGCATTTCAAGGCAGTCGCCTGATAAATGTGATCAACCTGTAGTGTAGATTCCGTGACAGCCTGCGCCTGTTTCGCCATAACATCCCCGGTAGATAGCGGCGTATATATTATAACAAGTGTTCGGATCGCCGGGCGAATAGTTGCGGCAAGCGGAACGAAGCAGGGATGCAAATTAGCCCACATCCTCTGCGCTCAATGGATGCGAGCCAGCTCAAATATGCTTTTGTCTATTCCCCCTCTGTATAACTTTGCGGCGGTGCGTCTTGCACCACGCGGAAGGGGATCGGGTCGCTAAGCAGCGTGCTGCCGTCAGCCAGCAGCGCTTCAGCCACCAATTCATGCTCGCCCAATTCCAGCGGCCACCACAATGCCCACGGCGCGGCGTCTATTTCGCCTAACGCCACGCCATCCATACGGTAAATAACCCTGCGCGTATTGGCTGGCGCGCCTACGGTCAGGCGGATGCGCTGCGATTCGCCGGGCAGCAGCGGCGAAAGCTCAAACACGGTATACGGATCAGGCTCCAGCAGGCGCAGGGCATCATCGTTCGCGTCTACCAGCGTCACCACCTGCGGCGGCGGTTGGGGAATACCAGAGCGAACAGCCCAATCGCGGGCTTCCTGCGGCAGTATCTCAAATACGCGGCGCACGCGGTTTTGATCCGGCGTATCTTCGCCTGCCAGCAAGCCGCTGCGGGTATCGATCTCGAATGCCTGCCACACGGTATCAAATTCCAGCGGCTGCGTGCCTTCGATGAACCATTCAACATGGCGCTGCGGGCAGTCATTGGTCGGGCGCATCCCTGAAGGGGCGCACACTTCCATGCGGGTGATGCCATCAGGACGGGTGAAGCTGAGTTCAGGCTGGCCGCGCAGGACGGTACGCATAAACTCGTTCCAGATCGGGGCGGCGCCGCTGACGCCGGTCACATCGGTCATCGGCGCGTTATCGGCATTGCCCACCCACACGCCGACAACCAGATTCGGGGTATAGCCAACGATCCAGTTATCGCGAAAATCGGTGGTGGTGCCAGTCTTGGCGGCAGCGGGGCGGCCAATATTCAGGGCGCTGTTGCGGCCAAAGCCCATGATACGGGCGTTGTCGTCGCTCAAAATATCGGTGATTAAATAGGCTACGCGCTCGTCAATCACCCGATTTGAGGTTTGCGGGACAGCCCACTGATACAGCGTATTTCCAGCATGATCGCGCACGCTCAGGATCATCACCGGTTCAACGCGGGTGCCGCCGTTGGGGAAGATGCTGTAGGCTTGCGTCAGATCGAGCAAACGCACTTCGCCGCCGCCCAGCGTAACTGCCAGATCAAGCTCGCTGTTTTCAGTCAATGTGTTCAACCCGGCGTTGGCGGCAAGGCTGATCATGCGGCCAATGCCTGCAAACTGAAGCGCCTGCACCGCCGGAATGTTCAGCGATGAGGCCAGCGCTTCGCGGGCGCTGACCGGGCCATGCTCTACCAGCCCATAATTAGCAGGCGTATAGCTTTGCAGTTGGCGGGTGATGAACGGCGTTTCGATGTCCAGCATCATGGTCGCCGGAGTCATCGGGTTTTCCAGCGTCGGATCAAAGGCGGCGGCATAGGTAAAAGGCTTGAGCGCGCTGCCCGGCTGGCGGGGGCAAGCGCGGCGTTCACGGCACCGTCAATGCTCTCGTCAAAGTAGTCCGGGCTGCCCAGCATCGCCAGCACCTGCCCGGTAAACGGATCCATCGCCACCAGCGCGGCATTTTCGGCGTTCGCGGGTGGGCGCGCAGGGTTGAGGTTTAGCGATTCAAGCTGGTGCTGCACAATCGTCTGCGCCGCGTTTTGCCAGTCAAGATCAACCGTAGTGACCACCTCCAGCCCGCCGTTGTAAAGCTGTTGGCCGTATTCACGCTCCAACTGCTTGATCACCGCCATCACGAAATGCGGCGCTTCTATCGGAAACGGCGCGGCGGCGAAATTGAGCGGCTCGTTTTTGGCGATCTCGGCCTGCTCGGTGGTGATCACGCCAGTCTGTGCCATCAAGTCCAGCACCACCGCCTGCCGATCTTTAGCGGCTTCAAGGTTGGTCAGCGGATCGTATACCGCAGGCGATTGCAGCAGCCCGGCTAAAAGCGCACATTCAGCCAGCGAAAGGGCAGCGGCATCTTTGCCAAAATACGCCCCCGCCGCCGCCTCAATGCCATAGGCCAGATTGCCGTAATACGACTGATTCAAGTACAGTGCCAGAATATCATCTTTGCTGTAGGCGGTTTGCAATTGCAGGGCGAGAACAGCCTCGCGCAGTTTACGGCGCAGGCTGCGTTCCGCGCGCTGCTGCGGATCAAGGAGTAAGTTACGCGCTACCTGCTGGGTGATGGTGCTGCCGCCCGCCAGCACTTCGCCGCCTTGCAGGTTAATCCACAGGGCGCGAATCACGCCTTCGATATCTACGCCGGGATGGCTGTAGAAATTAGCGTCTTCTAC
>LMZS01000160.1 GCA_001567085.1 Chloroflexi bacterium OLB15 | reverse complement strand
GCGCTTGGTGACATTTATGTAAACGACGCTTTTGGCTCGGCTCATCGCGCCCACTCATCCACCGCAGGCGTGGCTGACTACCTCCCCGCAGTCGCTGGCTTGCTGATGGAAAAAGAGATCAACTATCTCGCTAGCGCTATCGAAAATCCGACGCGCCCGTTTGCGGCTATTCTCGGCGGCGCAAAGGTATCCGATAAAATCGCCGTAATTGACGCCCTGCTAAGCAAAGTGGATGTGCTGATCATCGGCGGGGGAATGGCGAACACCTTCCTGAAAGCGCAAGGGATCAACGTAGGCGCTTCGCTGGCCGAAGATGACAAGCTGGATACTGCCCGCGAGCTGCTGAAAAAAGGCGGCGATAAATTGGTGCTGCCAGTTGACGTTGTGCTGGGCGATAAGTTCGCCGATGATTCAGATATCCTGACCGTTGATGTTGGCTCGCCCATTCCTGATGGCTGGAAAATATTCGACATCGGCCCTAAAAGCGTGGCGCTGTTCACCGAAAAGTTAACGCCCTGTAAAACAGTAGTGTGGAACGGCCCGATGGGCGTGTTCGAGAAAGCGCCCTTTGCAGGCGGAACCAACGCCATCGCCCGCGTGCTGGCCGGGCTATCTGTCGCGGGCGCAACAACTATCATCGGTGGTGGCGACTCGGCGGCAGCGGTTGAGCAGTCCGGTCTGGCCGACAAAATCACCCATATCTCTACCGGTGGTGGCGCCAGTCTTGAAATGCTGGAAGGCAAAACCCTTCCCGGCGTTGACGTGTTGCAAAATCTGTAAACATTCGCAACAAACCAACCTGAAATCTGGCAGGGCGCAGCGTGCTGCGCCCTTTTCATTTACTTAGCTGTGTTTTCCTCAAAACAATGGCTGCATGCCGTTCTCGTTCGGATTAGGCGGTGGCGTCAAGCTAAATGTTCATATGCGAGTCCGGTTGCCTCACGCCCGCGCGGTGTGCGCTTGATGAAGCCCAACTGCATTAGAAACGGCTCGTAAACATCCTCAATCGTCGAAGGGTCTTCGCTGGTTGAAGCAGCTATCGTAGGCAGTCCCACCGGGCCGCCGCCATATTTTTCGATGATCGTTCGCAAAATGCGGCGATCAATCTCATCTAGCCCTAGATAATCAATATCCATCAGCTCAAGCGCCTCACCAGCGACAGGGCCGGTAATCACACCATTCGCACGGGTCTGGGCATAGTCACGCACACGCCGCAGCAACCGAAGCGAAACACGTGGCGTTCCCCGCGCGCGCCGGGCAATCTCGGTTGTACCTTCTGGTGTGATCTCAATCTTCAGCATTCCGGCGGCGCGGTCAATAATAAATTCCATCGCCTGAAGATCGTAGAAATCCATCCGAAAGCGCGCGCCAAAGCGGTCACGCAGCGGCCCCGCCAGCAGCGCAAGCTGTGTTGTCGCCCCGATCACCGTGAAACGTGGCAGTTTAAGGCGCACATTCTTCGCCGCCGGGCCTTTGCCAATCACGATATCCAGCGCGAAATCTTCCATCGCTGGATATAGCACTTCCTCAACCGCCCTGCCCAATCGGTGAATTTCATCAATGAACAGGATGTCGTTCGGCTTCATATGCGTCAGAATCGCCGCGAGATCGCCCGCGCGCTCAATTGACGGACCAGCGGTAATCCGAATATTTGATCCCATCTCGTTGGCGATCACATGTGCCAGCGATGTTTTTCCCAATCCCGGCGGGCCATAAAACAGCGTATGGTCAATCGGCTCAGAGCGCATTTTGGCCGCGTCAATGATGATCCGCAGATTTTCGCGAACCCGATCCTGTCCCACGATATCGCTCAATAATCGCGGCCTCAGCGCCACATTATCGCGGTCATCGTTCTGATTCTTGCCGCTGATCAGGCGTCCCTCATCGGACATGCCTGTCCTCTCTAATAATCGCTTAAATGTTCTAACTACAAGTATAGCTTATGCGCTGTTTGCCGTAAAAGCCCACTTTGACAGGGCAAATGCTGCCGCGTACAATCAGCCCCAATAGGAGTAAATTGCCCATGACTAAGCTCCACGTCTCTAATCACCCGCTGGTACGCCATAAACTTACGCTGCTGCGCGATAAAAATACCGATCATCGTTCCTTCCGCGAGTTAATGCGTGAACTGGCACTTTTGCTGTGCTATGAAGCTACTCAAGACCTTCAGCTTTCGCCCAAAGTGGTTGAAACCCCGATGGGTTCTGCAAATGGCTTCAAGGCCGAAGAAAGCATTGGCGTTGTGCCAGTGCTGCGCGCTGGACTCGGCATGTTGGAAGGCGTAATGCAGCTTTTGCCGAACGTGCAGGTGTGGCATATCGGCCTGTATCGTGATGAAGAAACACTGCGTCCGGTACAGTATTACAACCGCCTGCCTGAAAAGACCAGCGTTCAGATTTGCCTGATCCTGGATCCGATGCTGGCAACGGGCGGTTCAGCCGCTGCAACTGTTGATCTGCTCAAGAATGTTGGCGTAGAGCGCATTAAATACATTGGCCTCATCGCCGCGCCTGAAGGTGTAGAACGCCTGTCAAAAGCGCATCCCGACGTCCCCATCTACCTCGCATCGTTGGACGAACGCCTGAATGACGTTGGCTTCATCGTTCCCGGTCTTGGAGATGCAGGCGACCGCCAATTTGGCACATAAGCGGGAGCATTCTTGAGCGACAATATTGCGTTCCTGCTGGTCTTCAGCATTGGACTGAGCGTCTCTTTGATTCTCGTGCCTGTTGCCGATTGGTTGGGGCATCGCTTTCACATCACCACCAAGCCCGGCGGCAGGCGTATCAACGAAGGCGACCTGCGGCGTGTTTCCAAGCTTGGTGGTATCGCAATCTTCGGCGGTTTCGTGGTTGCGGTTATCGCCGCGCAGTTTTTGCCCGTTCCCCGGCAAGACCCATATGAAATCATCCGGCTTATTGGCTTGCTGGCAGGCGGTCTGGTCATTTTCATCGTTGGCCTGCTGGACGACATCTTCGAATTCAGCGCAATTCCCCAGTTCATCGGGCAGTTCGTGGCAGCAGGTGTGGCAATCGCCTTTCAAATCTTCATTGAATATTTCAACAACCCTCTCACCGGCCAGCAAACCGAACGCTTCCCATACCTAATTACTGTCGCTATCAGCCTTTTCTGGCTGATCTTTGTGATGAACACCATGAACTGGCTGGATGGGCTGGACGGCTTATCCGGGGGTGTTACTTTCATCGCTGGCGCAATGCTTTTCATTAACAGCGCCTTCCGCGTAGAACCTGCCCAAATCAGTGTAAGCCTGCTGCCGCTGGCGTTGATGGGCGCGACGCTCGGTTTCACGCTCCACAACTTTTACCCTGCCCGCATTTTCATGGGCGGTGGAGCGCAGTTTTTAGGCTATACGCTTGGAGCGCTCAGCATCATTGGCGGCGCAAAAATGGCGACCATCCTGCTGGTGTTAGGGCTGCCGCTTATTGACGTAGTATGGCAGGCAGTTAATCGCCTGTTGCATGGCCGCATCCCGTTCAGCGGTGATAGAGGCCATCTCCACTTCCGCCTGCAAGATATAGGCTTAAGCCAGCGCCAGATCGTGATCGGCTATTACCTGTTTTGCCTCGCCTTTGGCGCGCTCACGCTCATCACCAGCAGTCAGTTATTCAAGTTCATTGCGCTCGGGGTATTGCTGTTCATCGTTGCAGCAGCGCTTTTCATTCTGACACGTCATATGCGCCGAACAGCCTAAAACACATGATGCAAGATCGCAAAGCATACATGTGATAAAAAATCGCGCCGGGATTTTGAGGGCTAACCTTTCTCTTCCTCATCATCCTCATCAATCGGCGTCGCTTCAATTCGCAGCGGCTCAGCAGTGATCACGCTTGCCCCTGCGCGCCCCCCTGATGCAACACCCGGCTCGCCCAATCCCGGCGCCGCTTCACGCCGCATACTGGTTTGCCCTGCCCCCGGCGTAGAAGGTAACGGGAATGGCAAATCATAAATTGAATGATAAACATGCGCTCGCGCCTGTTCGGCCTTCGCCTGTTTCTCGCGCTGCTGCGCTTTAGCTGCCTGCACCTGCGCCCGCGTCAGCGCGACCAGTTTACCTTTTTCAAACGTGGCGCTGTTTCCAGTTACGCGCTCAATCACAGCTTCGATCAACCGCAGTATCACCGTCGCCAAAATATCAATGGCAACCACGACCATCAATATTTCATTGAATGCAGCCAGTGTTTGGCTCAGTTGCGCAGTGATCAAGCTGCTCATCACCGAACTTGCGGCACTTAGGGCGAGAGTTATTGCCGCGGGTATCAGCAAAATAATCACCCCCAACCATCCGCGCAGTGGCTTTAAGTCTGAAGGGAACATCGTGTTTGCAATGGCGAAGATCACGTAAGTCCATAGCCAGAAATATGGGGTGGTAGTTAAGCGCTGCCAGATTACAGGCAGTGCATCAAGTCCGGTTGTCGTTAGCGGTGCAATCGCGGAAGGAATCGCCAGCACCGAGCCTGCAAGTATCCAGATCGCAAGAATGCCTACGACAATCGGGGCAAGCGTCATCAGAACTAATTTCACTCTGCTGATATTTTTGCCTAACTTAATGAAATCCAGCTTGAGTTCAGCAGCCGACTGCTCTTCAGGTATTTTGAAGGCAATATCTGCGCGCACATTTAATAATGTTGCGGAAAACCACACGGTTAATTCGTACAGCACAATTCCGGGGAGGAAGATCAGGTAATAGATCACCGTCGTTCTGGAAAGTCGCTTGCTCACTAACCAGCCGACTTTGAAAAGTTGCTGATGCAGCCACTTTTGCAGGCGGCGCACCAGCCAAAGCAAAGCCGCCGCGCCGCCTGCTGAAAGCGCAAGTTGCCCTAAATCCAGCCTTACGCCCCCTTCGTCTCCTGTGCCGCCTGCACCAGACTGACAAAATCATCCACAACTAACGACGCGCCGCCAACCAACGCGCCGTCAATGTGTTCCTGCGACATATATTCCGCCATATTCGATGGCTTCACGCTGCCGCCATATTGAATACGTACACCATCGGCGGTAGTTGCGCCATATAGCGATTCGATCACGCCGCGAATACCGCCAGTGATCTCGTTGGCAAACTGCGCGTTGGCTGATTTGCCGGTGCCAATCGCCCAGATCGGCTCATAAGCTACGACGATATTTTGCATCTGCTCGGCGGTAATATCGGCTAAGCCAGCGCGCACCTGCCCGCCGACGAAGGCCAGCGTTTGGCCGGCTTCGTTTACCGCCAGATTTTCGCCCATCGCAAATATCGGCTTCAGGCCATGCGCCAGCGCCGCCTTGATTTTGCGGTTGATCACAGCATCTGTTTCCCCCAGATACTCGCGGCATTCCGAGTGACCAATGATCACATATTCAACCAGTCCTTCCAGCATCGCCGCCGAAACCTGAGAGGTATAAGCGCCCTTTTCATGCTCGCTCACATTTTGCGCGCCAATCTTAATATCGCTTCCTGCCAGCGCTGCGGCAGCCGCAGGCAAGCCAATAAACGGGGGGCATACTACCCGCTCAGTTCCGGTAAACGGAGCTAGCTTTGGCGCCAGTTCGCCCAGGAAGGCCGCTGTTTCGGCCGCCGTTTTATTCATCTTCCAGTTACCGGCAATAATCGGAACTCGCATGTTGTTTCTCCTAAGCTGTCCCTGTCGCTAATAATGTCCTGGCGCGGGCGCGCACCCAGTCTGGAGCATCTGGTTGATCGTGAGCAAGCTGCCAGTTTTGATGGGCTGCGTCGCTATTTCCGCGTGCAGCTAAAACTTCGCCGTTAATCAACAGCACTTCGGCCATTGACGGATTTTCGGAAAGCGCGGCATCTACCGCCGCTATTGCTGCTGGCAAACGATTATGCGCTAAAAGGGAGTTTGCCGCGAGAGCCTCTAGCATTGGCGTAACCGGTATTCCCCATTCGCCGGCCATTCGCCGCAGCAGCAAAACGTTCGGCATTTCGCCCTCCGCCGCCTGATATAGCTGCTCTCCAACCCATACCCGCGCCGCATTTTCGCGTTCTGTGCCAGCCGCGTGATCAAGGCCTGCCGCCGAAAACAGATAAGCAGTGTTGATATCATTATGTTGCAGCGCCAGCGCCGCCGCCGTCAGTGAATAGCGCAGCAGGTCATTCGCATAATCTGCGCCATTAGTTAATGTTCCTAGCGCCACAGCCTGATCCCCTACCTCAAACTGCGCCTGAGCAAGTTGTAAATAAGCCTGTGCATTCTGCGGATTCAGCCGCAAGTTAGCGCTAGCATCTTCCAGAGTCAAAGATGCGACCTCATATAGTAACGGCTCAACTGGCGTTACCTGTACGGTGATCTCCGCCGTCGCAGTTCGCAGCATCCGCAGTTCCCGAAGCTGCCGAAAGAACAGCAGCGCAAAAATGACCGCAAAAATCACAAGCGCCAGACAGCCAAATACCAGCCATTGGCGGCGCGGCTTCTTTTTGATCACGACAGTTTGACTTACAGGCGCATCCGGTAATTCAGCAGCCTGGATAGGCGGTTTAGCAGGTGTGGCATGTTGAGCGCCTGCATCTGGATTCTGCGTATAACCTTCCCGCAGCGCGTCCATCAGTTCGTTTGCTGAGGCGTATCGCATTTCCGGACGCTTATCCAGCGCCTTCAGCAAAACAGTTTCCACCCGTTCAGGCACATTTGGATTCATCTCACGCGGAGCTGGCAGTTCGCGGTATATCTGATCGTGAATCACGACATGCGGCGTGCCTGAAGTAAACGGCACCTGCCCAACGATCATCTCGTATAATACAACGCCAAAGGAATACAGGTCGGAGTGGTAGTCAACCGCAACGCCGCCCTGCGCTTGTTCTGGCGACATATACGCTGGCGTGCCGAGCAGCATACTCTGGCTAATCGTACTGTCGGCATTTTCAAACAGCCGCGCCAGCCCAAAATCAGTTAAATAAGCTGTCGTTTGCGCGTCCAGCAGAATATTGCTCGGCTTCACGTCACGGTGTAGCACGCCCTGCCCGTGTGCATAATCCAGAGCGCTGGCAATCGGCTGCATCAGACTCAAAACAGACTGGGCATCTACCGCGTTTTTTGCGGTGTACTGTTTTAACGTTTGCCCTTCAACGAATTTCATGACCAGATACGGCTGACCGTTATATTCAGCATAGTCATATACCGGCACAATATGCGGATGATCCAACGCGGCAATAATTTGTGCCTCACGCTCAAAGCGCAGCACAAACTGTGGGTCTTCAACCAGCCCCGCATGGATCATCTTCAGCGCAACGTGACGGCGCAGCCTGGCATGATAGGCTTTATACACCGTCGCCATACCACCCTGCCCAAGCAGCCCTACGATCTCATAGCTGCCAACAATGTCGCCTACCCGGCTTGCATGCCGTAACTGCGCCTTTCAATTCTTCCGAATAATTCCCTCAAATCGAATTATAATGACGAGAAGGCACCGTCACAATCAGGGACTATCCCCCGGTCAGGTAAAACAATGGACTTACAACAAGTGGGCAAGTTGGTCTTGGCGCTGGGTATTGGCGTTGTGGTGGTCGGCTTGCTTCTCGTGGTGTTAGGCGGAAATAACTTCATTCAAAATCTATTTAGCGCAGGCACAATCCGCTTTGAAGGAAATGGTTTCACCTGTATAGTTCCTATCATTGCCTCTATCCTTATCAGCATCGTGCTCACTGTCGTTCTAAACATTGTCATCCGGATGATCAATAAGTGAACTTATCTGATTTCAATTATGATTTACCAGAGTCTTTCATCGCCCAAACCCCGGCAGAACCGCGCGATTCTTCGCGCCTAATGCTGCTGGACAAAACCACTGGTGAAATCGCGCATCATCAATTTTCAGACATAATCGAATTTATTAATCCCGGCGATACGCTGGTCGTAAATAATACGCGGGTGATTCCGGCGCGGTTGTATGCCCATAAACCCGATACTGGCGGCGCGGCTGAACTGCTGCTGCTCAAAAAGCTGGACGCAACCCATTGGCGCGCTCTAGTTGGTGGGCGTGGCTTGCGAGCAGGTCGAAAGCTCTTGCTTGATGATGGCATCTCCGCCGAAATTATTGAGGAGCTAGCCGACGCAGAGCGGATCATCGCCTTCAGCCAACCTATTGATGCTCTGCTGCACACGGCTGGAGAAATGCCGCTGCCGCCTTACATCCATGAGCGTCTATCCGACCCGGAACGCTACCAAACGGTGTACAGCAAAGATGAAGGTTCAGCCGCTGCGCCCACCGCCGGGCTGCACTTCACGCCTGATCTTCTGACTGCGCTGCGCGCTAAAGGGGTGAAATTCGCATCCTGTACCCTGCATATCGGATTAGGCACATTCCAACCTGTGCGCGCCGAGCGCATCGAAGATCATCAGATTCATAGCGAATGGGCGCAGTTATCCGCGCAAGATGCGCGCATCATCAATGAGGCGAAGCTTGCTGGTGGGCGCATTATCGCCGTTGGCACAACCGCTGCGCGCACGTTGGAAACATCCGGCATCCTCAGCGAAGGCGGCGATCCGGCAAATCCCAGCGCGCCTCTCACCGCTTGCCCCTGGCGACCTGTCATCGCCTTTGAACGCGAAACTAATCTGTTCATCTACCCCGGTTATCGCTGGCGCGTCGTTGACGCCATGATCACCAATTTTCACCTGCCCAAATCATCGCTATTGATGATGATCAGCAGCTTCGCTACCCGCGAAATGATCATGAATGCCTACGAAACCGCTAAACGCGAAGGCTACCGCTTCTTTTCCTTCGGTGATGCGATGTTTATTCACTAGTCGCCGTTGTATTGTGCTGGCTCATCCTATAGTTACGGCTATTTCTTACGCTAAAGCAATAGCTAAGTAGATCGTGCCTCTTCCGAAGGTAAGGCTTTTCTGCTGATCAGCGGCGGCATTGTGAGTTCCCCGCCTCAGCCGAGCATTGACATCTACGGCGCGCACACGTAAAATGCCTCGTTCGTAACTTTGTCAATGAAATTCCTTCGTTGACCAATTTTCCCCGCTGGTCAGGCAATCAGAGACACCTGCGCTGGCAGCGGTGGCAAGTGAGAATTGGAGAAAATCCTGCATGTACGCCATTATCCGTTCTGGTAATCGCCAGTACCGGGCAGAAGTGGGCAAGTTTCTCGATGTAGAACGTCTGCCGAACAAGGTGGATGAGAAAATCGAGATCACCGATGTCCTTCTGGTCGGCAATGACGCAGGCACCGTTATCGGGCAGCCCACTGTTGAAGGCGCCTCTGTCGCCGTCACCGTCATTGATCAGTTCCGCGCGCCCAAGATTCTTGTCTTCAAGTATCGCCAGCGCACCAAGTTCCGCCGCAAGCGCGGTCATCGCCAGTATTACACCCGTATTCGCGTTGATGCGATCAACGGTTAAACGTTCAGCGCAGGGGAGATAACCTACAATGGCACACAAAAAAGGCGGCGGTAGCAGCCGCAATGGTCGTGATAGCAATTCACAGCGTCTGGGCGTAAAACGCTTCGGCGGTGAATTTGTCGTTCCCGGTAACATCATCATTCGCCAGCACGGCACTAAAATTCACCCCGGAATCGGCGTTGATATGGGTAAGGATTACACCCTATTCGCCGTCAAAGAAGGGTATGTTGTCTTTGAATATGCTCCCGGCAAGAACGGGCGCAAGCAGGTCAGCGTACGCGACGAAAATCCATCACTCGCCGGGCAAAAAGAAGCCTAGTGCTCAGTACCATACGGCTGATGATCGTATGGAGACCAGAGGAAAAAATGAAGAAAGACCTGCATCCAACTTGGTATTCTGAGGCCGTTGTCACTTGTGCCTGTGGTAACACATGGGTCACTGGGGCTACGGTACCGTCTATTCGTACCGATATTTGTTCAAACTGCCACCCGTTCTATACTGGCGAACAGCGCATTGTTGACACCGAAGGTCAGGTGGATCGCTTCATCAAGCGTCTGCAAATTCGTGATCAGAAGCGGCAAGAAGCTGAAGATCGCGTTGCGGCTCGCACCCCCGCCAACCTTCCGCTTGCAGAGCTGGATCTGTCCAAGCGCCATATAGCCCTGTTGGCCGATGAAGCCATCAACACCGTTGGTGAGTTTATCAAGCGCCTTGAAGAAGGTGGCGATGATGCCATCCTTTCTATCGCAGGCGTCGGTCAGAAGGTGCTTGCAGATATTAAGCGCGCCCTGCACTCACGTGGCTTTGAACTCCCTGAATCTCAGGAAACGGTTGAATAACATTTCGCAGTAGGTAACATATGAAGGCAGGCTCCAGCTTACGGACGCCTGCCTTTTATTTTGTCCTCATTACCCCATACACAACAGGATTTCCCATGAGCCACGATGTCGGCCAATTAGAGATCATCTGCGGCAGCATGTTTTGCGGCAAAACCGAAGAACTCATCCGCCGCGTGCGCCGCGCCCTGATCGCCAGACAAACTGTTCAGGTCTTCAAACCTAGCATTGACGATCGCTTCGGCGTCGAAAGCGTCACCAGCCATACCGGTCAAACCATTATGGCGCTTCCCGTCGCTGATTCTACAGCCCTGCTCACCAATCTGAATAGCGATACCACCGTCATCGCCATTGATGAAGCCCAGTTCTTTGACCCTGGCATCGTAGCGATAGCCAATGAACTTGTAGCACGTGGGTTGCGGGTTATCGCAGCAGGTTTGGATATGGATTTTCGCGGCCAACCCTTCGGCGTCATGCCGCAGTTGTTGGCTGTTGCTGATGAAGTCACAAAACTTCACGCCATCTGCGTCGTTTGTGGAGAGCAAGCCTATCTGACCCAGCGTTTAGTGAATGGCGAACCTGCCCGTTATGATGATCCTATCGTGTTGATCGGCGCATCCGAACGCTATGAAGCGCGCTGTCGAACTCATCATGTTGTATCCCGTTAAGTATCATTAAACTAATTAGTTTGCATCGCTAAATAAATCCGTGTACAATGCCAAAAGTGGTGTAGTTATGGAGGGAGTGGCATGGCTTCAGCCAGCGCAAGTATTCAGTCGCAGCCGGTAACTAAATCATCTCAAAGTTCCAAGCTGTGGCTTCGTGACCGTCGTTGGGACCTGATGTTTATCTCATTCAGCGTCATTCTGGTTCCTCTGCCTTATCTGATCTATCTGCTGGGCGTGAAGCTTGGTTTAGAGCCTGATGTTAGCCGTAACGCGGTCAATGGCTTTGTCGCTGTTGCCGTTGGCGGCCCGCATATGATGTCCACTTTCCTGCGTACAGGCTTGGATCAAAACTTCCGCAAAAGCTACCCGATGCTGCTTCGATCTTCCCTGATCATCCCGATTATCGTCGTCTCGCTGGCCTTTTTGAATCTCAATCTGCTGCTCACCATTTTCTTCTTCTGGGCAGCCCTGCACGTGATGCACCAAATCACCTACATCACCGAACTCTACAATCATAAAGAACATACTTTCGTTCGCCCCAACAGCAGCGTTACGCCGCTGTCCCGTATCATTGACTATGGGGTTATCCTTACCTGCCTGTTCCCGTTCGCCGCGCTGAAGATCAGTCAAGGCCAGTTTGATATCGGAACGAATGACCTGGCATCAGTCATCCCTGAATTCTTTCAGGCCACATGGTTCTTCGTCCTTATGTCTGGCATCTTCATCACCGCCGTTACCGCTTTTCTGGTGAAATCAACGCTCGAATACCGCGCTGGCGTCCTCAATTGGCCAAAGACGATTTTCGTATCGCTCACCGTTTTTGTCGCCTTCATCATCCCGTCGCTGCCCAACCTGGATACTGCATTTCAGGGCTTGAATACGTGGCACTCATTGCAATACTTGGCGATCACCTTCTACATCATTGGCATCCGTGCTGCCTATCGCAAGCTCGATAATACCGCCCCGCTTGTGCATCGCTTCGAGAAACATGGCTCTAAGGGGCTGTTCCTGCTCAGCAGCATCATGCTGGTTGGCTCCATTCTAGTATTCCTGTTCGTCTACACCATTGCCCCGATTGTTCGCCCTGGCATTGATGGCAACCAGCACTTCGATATCGCCTACTACACCGCAATCCTCTCGTTCCTGTGGATTCACTACTATCACGATCATTTCCTGTTCACTAACTTTGAAGTGCTCGACGATGCTTCTTACGGGGAAAAGCCGATCATTACATAGGTTCAGTTTCAACCAGTTTAGGGCGCCTTCGGGCGTCCTTTTATTTCCCGTCATGGTATACTAATAGGGTTCAATGACCCTACCCTAAATACGCGAAAGTTCAACTTATGCGCGGCGAAATCGTCGCTGTAGATCTGGAAACCACCGGTTTTGATCCGGTGCGCGATGAAATTATCGAAATTGGCGCCGTGCGCTGGGTGAATGGCGTACTCACTGAAGAGTTCACCACTTTTGTTGATCCTCGGCGGGAAATCCCCCCGGTTATCACCCAGTTAACCGGCATCCGTGACGAAGATGTGATCGGCGCGCCCACTGTTTCCGAAGCGGTCGCGCAAATAAGCAGCTTTGTCGGCAAAGTGCCCTGGATCGCCCACAATATCAGCTTTGACGCCAGCTTCCTGAACAAGCGCGGCGCGCTGCTCTCAAACCCTCACATTGACACATTTGAGTTAGCCTCGGTGCTGCTTCCCGGCGCCCCGCGTTACAACCTCGGCAGCCTTGCTGATCAAATGGGGTTTGACATCGGCTCTGCCCATCGCGCTCTAGACGATGCCCGCGCCACCGGGCATATTTTCCTCGCCATGTGGCAAAAGCTGATGGAGTTATCTCCAGATGTGATTCTGGAAATATTGGATGCTTCACGCGGTCTAAACTGGGAGGGTCGTTTCACTTTTGAAACTGCCGCCTCAGAGCGTGGCTTTCTCGCTGCTCACAATTTCCGTCGCAATCCGCTGTTCACCGAACGCGCTGCTGATAATCACGAATTGGAACAAAACGAGAAACTCGCTGAACTTGACACAGCCGAGGTTCAGCATTATTTCAAAAATGATGGCAAATTAGCGCAAGCGCTCAGCCGGTTTGAGAGCCGCCCTCAGCAGGAAGAGATGGCAACCGCCGTCACCAGCGCATTTAACGCCAGCGATATTGTGATGATAGAGGCTGGCACCGGCACCGGCAAATCGCTCGCCTATTTGATCCCTGCGCTGGAATGGTCGCACAAGAACAATGAGCGCGTAGTCATTTCGACGCACACCATCAACCTTCAGGAACAGCTTCTTAAAAAAGATATTCCCGATCTGGCTGGAGCATTAGACTTTCCCTTTGAAGCAGCATTACTCAAAGGGCGCGGTAATTACCTCTGCCCCCGCCGCTTTGAGTTTGCCCGTAACCGCGCCCCCGCCAATCTTGATGAACTGCGCGTGCTGGCAAAAATTCTGGTATGGACGCAGTACAGCAAATCGGGCGACAAAGGCGAAATCTCGCTGCGCGGCGGCGAAGGCACTTATTGGTCACGCCTCAGCGCCGAAGATGAAGGCTGCGGAGAATATCAATGCCGTTTCCGCATGAACGGCGTTTGCCCGTTTCACAAAGCGCGGCAGGCGGCAAAATCGGCAAATCTGATTATCGTGAATCACGCTTTGCTAGTAGCCGATGCGCTGTCTGACAATCAGGTGTTACCCCCTTATTCCCGCCTGATCATTGACGAAGCACACCAGCTTGAAGATGCTGTAACGGGCGGCTTATCCTATCAAATTGATGAGATCATTTTACGGCGGCATATTCAGGATATAGGCAGCGTTGAGCCTGCGCGTGGGCTGCTGGGCATGATTGATGCGCTCGTCCAGCACACTGGCGCAGAGAAAGAACGGCAAAAGCTGCACGCCTTCGCTGCCAACGTAGGTGAAGCTGTCACCGTGATGAATGTTCACATCTCCAGATTTTTCAACGATCTGCACGGTCTTTTGAACGAACATGTAAGAGGAGGGAACGACTACACCCCTTCATTACGGATTACGCCTGCCATTCGTGATCATGGCACCTTTGCCACCATCGCCGAAACATACGGTCATCTTGAGGAATTTTTAGAAGCCATCGCCGCTGCCTTGCTCGAAATTCACAGCGCCCTCACCCGCCGCGATCTGGGTACAGGTGACGAATTTGAAGATTTACTCAGCGCCCTCACCACAGAAGCCCATTTTCTCGCTGAATTACAGGCGTGGCTCAATGCTTTCTTCGCAAAAAGCAATGACAACCTTGTCTACTGGCTAAATGCGTTTCAAACTCAATTCGGGCAGCAGGTATCGCTCAACAGTGCCCCCGTATACGTAGGCAATCTGATACGTGAGAGTTTGTTTGAGCGTAAAGATACGGTGGTATTGACCAGCGCCACGCTGCAAACCAACAACACCTTTAGCTATCTACAGCACCGTCTGGGCGCGGAAGAAATTCAAACAGTAGATGTCGGTTCACCGTTTGACTATAAAAGCTCTACATTGCTTTATCTCTCACAGGATATTCCCGATCCGTCTGATAAAAGCCGCTATCAGGCAGCCGTTGAGCGCGGCATCATCGAGCTTGCCGCTGCCCTTGAAGGCCGTACCGTAGCCCTGTTCACCAGCTACAGCCAACTGCGCACAACATCATCTGCCATCACGCCGCGTTTACGGCTTGGGGGTATCACTGTTTACGATCAAAGCGATGGCAGCAGCAGGCAGGCGTTATTAGATGGTTTCAAACGTTCCGAAAAGGCAGTGCTTCTGGCAACCCGCAGCTTCTGGGAAGGTGTTGATATTCCCGGTGAAGACCTCAGCGCGTTGGTCATTGTTCGTCTGCCTTTTGCTGTACCCACCGATCCGGTTATTGCCGCGCGCACCGAAACTTACCAGCGTGCTTTTGACGAATATTCTGTGCCAGATGCCATTCTCCGATTCAGGCAGGGGTTTGGGCGCTTAATCCGTACCAAAACAGATCGCGGCATCGTCACCGTTTTTGACAACCGAATCTTAACCAAAAGTTATGGCGCCCGGTTTATCGAAGCCCTACCCGATTGCACGCTTATGCGCGGGACGCTGGATCAGCTTCCCAATGCTGCAAAAAAATGGCTCCTTCAAACCTCCTGATAACGGAGCACAAGCGGGATTATGATGTTCAATGTTAGCAAATCGTGTTAGCATGTAGTTTGTATGTAGTTTAGTGAGGCTTCATGCGCACACCCGCAGGTAAAGAGTGCCGGTTTTACTATCAGGACTATAACCGCGGTCGAAATGTTCAAGAATGTCGTTTAGTAACTGTCGTTCCAGGAAAAACTCTTCCTTGGAAAATTAACGACTGTCAGAGATGTCCCATCCCCGATATTCTGAATGCCAATGCCAGTTCCGATTTAGCGCTGGAACTCACCATTCAGCCCCAGCTTTTCGGTCTGGGTCGGAAAATTATGGTCGGGGCGTCTTGCACGCGGCATCATATTGAGATCAAAGATCCATATATAGGCTGTCCCCAATGCAATGCTGAAAAACCGGGGCTTGATCGTTTTATTCAAGCTCTGGAGCAGGACGAACACGAGTGATATTTCGCTGAAAAGGCCGCCCGGATGTCGATGTCTTCAGCCCCCACAGCAGCTACCTATGTCTTTGGCGAAGCAACACTTCATCCCTTTACCGTCGGCAGTGCTGTCTATGTAGTCACCTGCGAAAACACCCCCCTGTTCTTTCTGAATTTCGCCCGTGCGTGCGGTTGGGAAGTGATTAACCTAAAAACTCAGAAGCCCGCCGCCGTTAACAAACTGCTGCGCGCAGCCAATGCCCTGATTGGCTGGGCTACTCACGATATCAGTCAAATCTTTAACATACTTTCCGCCGAGGCAGAAATCCCTTATCGCCCGGTGCTCATCGCAGTGGGCTACGAAGCCGCGCCAGAGAACGCCAATATTGATTTCTTTGCCTACCCCGAATCGCGGCAAATAAGGCAAGTGCTCACTTCTGCGTTAAATATGCGCGCGAACTTCCTCAAAGCCATTATTCACGCAAACGATCAGCACATGCAGTTAGAAGCATACCGCCAGCGGGAAGCCGAACTAATCCGCACAGAGCAGGAATTAACGCTGTTCAAAGATGTGATCGGCTCAAAAGTTGCCCACGAGCTAGGAACGCCAATGCTTCAAGTGCAGGGTGCGGTGAAAGAGCTTGTTCACGCCGACGAATCACCTATCCCGCGAGAAACCTTAATCAATTACGCAATGCAGGCCACAAGCCGTCTTGCAGGCATCATTAAAGACATCACCATGTATGCCGAAGGGCTAGAGGTGAACCTGCAACCAATGATCGCCCGAAACGCGGTAGATGCGGCACTCAATTCATCAAACCGGCGTATTCACACTGCCCTAAACGAAGGCCGGTTGCAATTCAACCTGGATGACTCAGGCTATATTGTTTCTGGTGATTGGCGAAGCCTTGCCATCGCCTTGAACAACCTGATGGATAACGCAATCAAATTCAGCGCCTCTGATGCCCCAATCCTGGTCAGTGTGTATCAACAGCACGGTCAGGTCTATTACATGATTGAGGATCATGGCATCGGTATTTCAGAAGAAGATCAGGAATTCATCTGTGATGCTTATTATCAGGTCGAATATGCTGATAACCGGCGCTTTGAAGGTGCCGGGTTGGGTCTGGCGCTCGTGAAAACGATTTTGGATAAGCATGGCGCTGAGCTTGTGATCCAAAGCGCTCCGGATGTAGGCAGTACGTTCTCCTTCAGCCTACCCCTTGCCGACCTCTCCTGATTTATTCCAATTCACACCTGTTTTTAAGACGTTTTTCGTTGACTTGCCCTTCCATTCTGTGTAAAATCAGTTCATAAAATTTAGATTGTACTGAACGTCACAAACGTTTAGGGCTTTCTCTAGGTACAGGACTCGATATGAGCGTACAACAGCCAACGCTGGCTAACCCCGCGCTGAATGTTGCCGATTTTGATCAGAAACTCGAAACTGCGCTTGAAGCGTTAGAGCAGCGCATGTGGGATGTAGTTGCCAGCGAAGTCAGCATACTG